>NZ_JARAMM010000002.1:0-396489 GCF_028807335.1 Sulfitobacter sp. PR48
AGCTGGCTATTCCTGCGCTCTCTTGCCTGGAACTGAGCAATTTTGGACTGAAACGGGTGGGCGACAATGAATGTCAACACGACCTAGCTAACGAAGGGTGCCGCGCTGCCCCAGAGCTGTTTGACACGTTCATCCCGACCGCAACCCGCGCGGTACCGCTTGTAAGCCACGGATTTTTTCACCCCGATGCCGACGCTGCTGAAGGCGAGCCTGTCACTGCTCTTGTAATAATCCTGATGATAGGCCTCGGCCGGGTAGAATGGCACAGGCCCAAGAATGGGCGTGACGACCTTCTGGCCCAGTTGTTTTTGCGCATCCGCCCTGGCCATTTCCGCCGCTGCCTTTTGCGCCGGACCCTGCGCGAAGATCGCAGTGCGGTAGCTGTCGCCACGGTCGCAGAACTGACCGCCTGCATCTGTCGGGTCGACCGACCGGAAGAACATGGCAAGCAGGCTGTCGCGGCTGACAACATCCGGATCGAATGTGATCTGAACCGCCTCGTAATGGCCGGTGCCGCCTGCGGTGACCTGTTTGTATGTCGGGTTCGGCGTGGTGCCGCCCGCAAAGCCGGACACGGCTTCCTTGACGCCGCGAACAGATTCGAAATCGGCTTCGACGCACCAGAAACAACCACCCGCAACTGTCAGCGTTTCGGTGCCCGCGGCCTTTGCGCTGCCCGATTGCACCACCAGCCCGACGGCAATCAATGCGCCCAGGACCAATGCCTTGACCTGCGTCAGCTTCTTCATTTTCACCTCCATGAGTCCGCTCTGTCCGCACAAGGCTGAACGCGCATGGGGGTTAGCGCAAGCGGTGAACGGTCAATGTCACGCTGTGGTGAAAAGGCGTGATTGCGACCTTCAGATATTGTCGCTGCGCTTTGATGTTTCCTGCAGGGCCTGGCGGAACAGCCGGATGGCCGGTGTCGGTTCCTCCTCCGCCCGGGCCATGATGCCGACGGGCCCTGACATGCTGTCGGTGTCGATGGGCAGGGCCAGCATCCGGCCTGCTGCAATGTCGTCCGCCACGACTCCCTGGCTGATGATCCAGATTGCCTGAGCCGCGCCAAGTGTCATGGCGCGCCCGAAAGCGCCCGAAACAGTCTCTATCTGGTGTGAATAGCCTGCGATGCCGCGTTCGATCATGAACCGGTCAACCAGGGGCCGGATTGCCGCACCGGGAGGCGGATAGAGGATGCGCTGATCGGCCAATGCGGCGGCGTCCGTGGTTTCCGACCTTGGGTGCCCCCTGGCCACGGCAAAGATGACCTTTTCTGAATAGAGCTGGGTAAAGGTCAGACCGGTCATGCGGTCCGGTGGTCCCATGCGTCCGATCAGCAGGTCAAAATCGCCCGCGCGCAAACCGTTGATCAGATCCGTGATTGGCCCTTCGACGACAGTAACCGGCGTTGCGGGTGACAGGGCGGAGAATCGCAGGATCACATCCGGCAGCAAGTCGGCAGAGACCGACGGCAGGGTCCCGATGCGCAGGGGCGCTGCACGGCCGGCACTCAGCGCATCCAGGCTGGCCAGCCCGTGACTGACGGCGGCAAGCCCCTGTTCCGCGAATTGCCGAAACACAGCGCCCTCGCGCGTCAGGCTTACCCCGCCCCGGCCCCGGTTCAGCAAGGTGACGCCAAGGATGGTTTCGAGATCGCTCAGGGTCTTGGATACCGTGGGCTGGGTCAGGAACATCCGTTCCGCCGCCGCCTTGAGGCTGCCGCCGCGCAGGGTTTCGACAAAGGCCGAAAGGTGACGCATTTTGATCTGTTTGGTGCGCTTAAATTCCATATTGGAACTTATAGCGCATATTTTCTCATTTTGAATGCACCTTTCGATTGGTTAAGCTGCCCCAACGGATCAGGGAGAGTGCCATGTCAGAAAGCTATGAAACCGGGATGCGGGTTCGCCGCGAGGTGCTGGGTGATGCCCATGTGGACCGGGCGGAGGCGGCCAAGGTTGATTTCGACGCGCCGTTCCAGAATTTGATCACCGAAGGGGCCTGGGGCACGGTCTGGGCCGATGACACGATCTCGCGGCGGGAAAGATCCATGCTGACGCTCGCCCTGCTGGCGGCGACAGGGAATTTCGAGGAAATCCCGATGCATATCCGCGCCAGCCGCAATACCGGGGCCGAGCCGCGCGATGTTTTGCAGGCCTTTATGCATGTGGCTGTCTATGCGGGCGTGCCAAAGGCGAACCATGCGATTAAGCTTGCCAAACAGACCTATGCCGAACTGGGAGTTGAGATATGAGCACTGGACCCAAGACCGGAGGTTTTATTCCCCGCGACCGTGGCTGGCAGCCCGACGCGCTGACGCCGCCCTACAAGACCAGCGTCAAACGCAGCCCGCAGGCGGCATTGCTGTCCTTTCCCACCACGCTCAGTGAAGAAACCTCGCCGGTGTTCGGGCATGGCATCCTCGGGGATCTCGACAACGACCTGATCCTCAATTTCGCCCAACCGGGGCAAAGCGCGATTGGCCCCCGGATCATTGTCCATGGTCGGGTGCTGGATGAAATGGGCCGCCCCGTGCCGGGTGCGCTGCTGGAATTCTGGCAGGCCAATGCCGGGGGGCGCTATCGCCACAAGAAGGAAAAATACCAGGCAGCACTTGATCCGAACTTTGGCGGCTGCGGACGCACGATCACAGGCGAGGATGGATCTTACGAGTTCCGCACCGTGATGCCGGGGCCATACCCCTGGCCCAACGGGATGAACGACTGGCGCCCGGCGCATATCCACTTTTCGGTTTTTGGCCACGGGTTTGCCCAGCGCCTGATCACCCAGATGTATTTCGAGGGCGATCCCATGATCCCGCTTTGCCCGATTGTCGGTGTGTTGAAATCGCAGGAAGCGATTGATCAGCTGACCGCGCCGCTGGACATGCACCGTACCGTTCCCATGGATGCGCGGGCCTACAAGTTCGACATCGTTCTGCGGGGCCGTCGGCAGACCTATTTCGAAAACCGGGTGGAGGGACTTTGACCATGGTACAGAAACTCGACTACCTCAGGGAAAGCCCCAGCCAGACGGCGGGCCCCTATGTGCATATCGGCTGCACACCGAACTTTACCGGGATCGGGATATACGGTGGCGATCTGGGAACCACCATGAAGACCGGCCCGGTCCAGGGTCAGGAGATCGTGATCAAGGGGACCGTTTTCGATGGCACCGGCACACCGCTGCGCGATGCGATGATCGAAATCTGGCAGCCCGATGCGGCGGGGCTTTTTGCTTCTGCCAATGAAACGCGCGGCACGCCGGATCCGAACTTTACCGGCTGGGGGCGGTCGCCGGGTGACATGGAAACCGGGGAGTTCATCTTTGACACGGTCAAGCCGGGCGCGGTGCCGATGCCGGATGGCCGGATGCAGGCGCCGCATATCACGGCCTGGATTGTCGCACGCGGCATCAATATCGGCCTGCATACGCGCATCTACTTCGAGGACGAGGCAGAGGCGAATGCCAAGGATCCGCTGTTGAGCGGGATCGAACATCAGAACCGCGTGCCGACCCTGCTCGCCAGGAAAGAAGGTGAGGGTCAGTATCGTTTTGACATCCACCTGCAAGGCCCGGACGAGACCATATTTCTTGATATTTGAGGCAATGACATGACCAAACCCTGCATCATCTGCGTGGCCATCACCGGATCGGTCCCGACCAAGGCAGATAACCCGGCGGTGCCGGTGACGATTTCCGAACAGGTGGAAAGCACCCAGGCAGCATTCGAGGCGGGGGCGACCATCGCCCATTGCCATGTGCGCAATGACGATGAAACGCCCACCAGTGATCCCGACAAATTTGCAGCGTTGAAGGAAGGGCTGGAAAAGCATTGCCCCGGCATGATTGTCCAGCTTTCGACCGGAGGCCGCTCCGGTGCCGGGCAGGCGCGGGGCGGTATGCTTCCCTTGCGTCCGGACATGGCTTCGCTCTCGGTTGGGTCAAACAACTTTCCCAGCCGCGTCTACGAGAACCCGCCGGATCTGGTGGATTGGCTTGCGGCGGAAATGATCACCCATGACGTCAAGCCCGAGATCGAGGCCTTTGACCTCAGCCACATCCTGAAGGCCGCCGAGATGCACAAGAAGGGCCAGATCAAGGATACGCCCTATATCCAGTTCGTGATGGGGGTGAAAAATGCGATGCCCGCCGACCGCGAGGTATTCGATTTCTATCTCAAGACCGTGAAGCGGCTGTTTGGCGAAGATGTAGCCTGGTGTGCTGCCGGAATCGGGGCGAACCAGAGCGTTCTGAACGACTGGGCAATCTCGAACGGCGGTCATGCGCGTACCGGTCTGGAAGACAACGTGCGTCTTGACCGCAATACCCTCGCGCCATCGAATGCCGCCCTGGTCAAACGCACGGCTGAAATCTGCGAAAAGTATGAGCGCCCCGTTGCCACCTGGCAGGAAGCGCGAAAATTGCTGGGGCTGCGCAGCGCCGCCTGACCGCCAGGGCGCATACAGGCGGATATGATTGAGAAGATCGCCGCGGTGCCAGGTGTATTTATGGCACCGGGCGGCCCGGCGATTCACGTCCGTTATTCAGACATTTTCTGGACAACCGGAAAATTTGCGCTCAGTTGATTGGACAATGCGCGATGAACTGCTAAAAACTTGAGCTTTAGCCAGCCGCCGGGGCTTTTTTGACCGCGCGGCATAGACCTCTCTTTTCGAGTGAACTAAAGAGTGAGCGTAACCAGTTCTTCTTGTAAACATAACTTTTTACCTACGATATTAAATACTTGTAAGGAAACAGAAATGACTTCTGTATACACCGACAAGGCGATTCTTGAAAAATCCGATCTATTTGATCCGGAATGGTATCGGCAACAGTACCCGGATGTAGAAATATTGGGCATGGATCCGCTGGACCACTTTCTGTGGCTTGGCGGCCGTTTGCTGCGGAATCCGGGGCCACGTTTCAATTCTGAGTATTATGTAAAAACTCACAGCGATGTTGCGCGCAAGAACTACAATCCCGTGCTTCATTATATCCGCTACGGGCGCGCCGAAGGGCGCCGCACCGCCGAGGTTGCGTCACCACGCATAAACCAGGCCGAAGAAATCGTGCGTGATGGCGTGAAACGCGTCGCCGGGGGCGTCGCTGCACGTCCGGGCCGGCCCACGATCATGCTGTGCAGCCATGTTGCGGGGAAAAACCTTTTCGGCGGGGAGCGCAGTTTCATTGACATGATCGATGGGCTGAATGCGCTGGACTACAATGTCATCGTGACCGTGCCGGGGCATGGCAACCCGGACTATTTCCGGACCCTGCGCAGAAAATCCTTTGCCACTTATGTTTTCCGGTATGGCTGGTGGCGCAAGGGGCAGGCTGTCAGCGACCATGCGGTAACCGATTTTGCCTGCATCATTCAGGATGAAGGCGTGGATGTCGTGCACACCAACACCATCGTCCTGCGCGAACCGCTGCTGGCGGCGCAGCGGATGGGCGTGCGCTGCATGATCCACGTGCGGGAACTGATCCATCACGACGAGGCGTTGCTGAACATGATCGGCGAAAGTGCCGAACATATCGTCGACTGGATATGGGATCATTGCGACCATGTGATCGCCAACTCCAAGGCCACGTTGAAGGGATTTGCCAAGGACGGGAAGACGCCGTCGCTGGTTTACAATACCGCGGATCTTTCCGATCTGACAAAACTTGATCCGCCCCGGGTCGACGGGCCGATGCGGGTGGGCCTGATCAGCTCGAACCTGCCGAAAAAGGGCATCCAGGACCTTGCGGAAATTGCCCGCGTGCTTTCGAAAACCCACCCGGATGTTGAGTTCAAACTGATTGGCCCGGAAACCGAACATACCAATGCCCTGATGGAACAGGTCGCGGCCGGAACGCTGCCAAAGACGCTGAGCGTGACCGGTTACCGGGACACGCCGACCAAGGCCGTGGCCGAGGCGGATGTGATCCTGAATCTGTCCAACTTTCAGGAAAGCTTTGGACGGACCGTGCTGGAAGGCATGGCCGCCGGGCGTCCGACAATCGTGTATCGCTATGGTGCGCCGCCCGAATTCGTGGATGAGGGAAAGACCGGATTCATCGTTCCATTGGGCGATACGAAAGCCGTGGCCGAGCACCTGCGCAGATTTGCCGATGACCGGGCCATGATGCGGCGCATCGGTGAACAGGCAAAGGCCGAAGTGACACGCCGGTTCGCGCATAAGGTCTATGTCGAACAGATGCAGGGAGCCTATGACGCCCTGACGACCACGCAGAGCACGCCCCGGAAGGTCACGCTGAAGCCGCGTGCAAATATTGTCCCGACACCGCGAGCGGCGCTCAAGGTCGCCTATTTCTGCTGGCACTTCCCGGTGCCGTCGGAAACCTTCGTTCTGAACGAGCTGCGTATCCTGCGTGAACAGGGCGTCGATGTTCGCGTTTTCTGCAGGCAGTCACCCTATCCGGATTTCAAACCGGACTTTGATATCGAATGGGAACGGGTGACCGACCATCACCATCTGGCCACGCGCCTGAAAGAGACAGATCGCACGATCGTCCATGCGCATTTCGTCTTTCCCACTGTCACCAACATGGTCTGGCCCGCCTGCGAAGAGGCGAAAATTCCGTTTACCTGCATCGCCCATGCGCAGGATATTTTCAGATACGGGAATGCGGCCGAGAACCGGATCGACGAATTCTCGCGTTCTTCGATGTGTCGCAAGGTCATAACCCTGTCGCAGTTTCACATGCGCTATCTCGTGGATCAGGGGGTGCCGGAAGACAAGATCCTGATCAACTCCAATTGTGTCGACCCCGATCTGTTTGCGGCCGGCAAGGTGAAGGATCGTGCCAAACGAACCAAACGCAGTATCTGCGCGGTCACCCGCTTTGCCGAAAAGAAGGGGCTGGAGCATCTGATCCGCGCCGGCAAGCTGCTGGAAGGCGAAGGCATCACCATCAACATCTACGGCTATGGTGAACTGGAAGACAGCTACCGCAAGCTGATCGCCGAACAGAAAATCGAGAACGTCCATTTGCATGGTCCGGTAAAGGGACGGGATGCGCTGATGGCGGTGTTCCGGGAGCATGATCTGTTTGCCTGTCCCAGCGTGCGTGCTGCCGATGGCGACATGGACGGTATTCCGACCACATTGATGGAATCGATTGCCGCCGGATTGCCCGTGCTGACCACGGATATTGCAGGGATTCCCGACCTTGTGACAGACAAGATCACCGGGTTGGTATGTGATGCGCGCCCGGCAGAGATCGCGGCGCGGATACGGTCATTCTACAAGTGGCCTGACGGCATGGTCCAAAGCATGATCGAAACCGCCGAGGAGCGGCTGCGTCGCAACCACAACGGACCGTCGCTGGTGGAAAACCTGGTCCGGCTCTGGGCGAATGAGCGGGTGGACCTGCTGATCGTGAGCTGGAACAACCTTGCCGAAATCACCGAAGTCACGCGGCGGCTGTTCCAGAACACCTCGATGCCGTTCCACCTGATTATCTGTGACAACGGCAGCAAGCCCGATGTGCTGACCTATCTGATGCGCCTGCATGCCGAGCATGACAATGTCACCCTGGTCCTGAACCGTGATAACGCGATGGTCGGACCCGGCACCAATATTTGCCTGGAGAACGGGCAATCCGACTATGCGATCTATGTCTGCGGCAAGGAAGGCATGACAACCCGGCACGGCTGGGAAAAACCGTTCATCACCTATATGAATGCAAACCCCGAGGTCGGCCTGGCCGGGACGCTGTGCCACGCGCCCACCTATCTTTACGGCCGTGACTATCCGGTTGCGCAATCGCTGTTCGACAAGTTCCGTAACAAGCAGTTTGCCCACGACAACCCTGACAGGATGTTCTTCCATGTGCAGGGCGGTTTCTTTGTGATGCGGCGGTCGATGATCGACGAGATTGGCGGCTTTTCAGACGACGTGCCGCATAATTCCACCGATGTCGAGTTTTCCTATTATGTCGAAAGCTGCGGCTGGAAGCTGGGTGAGGTGCCGGGGCTGATGGCGCTTTACAACAAGACACGTCCGGGACTTTTTCACCGCATTGACGAAAACATGGGTGCCCTGCATCCCCCGATGCTGGAAGATCTGCGCGCACTGGATGCGATCGCCAGGGGCGAAGTGCATCATTGCAACGCCTGCGGCAAACAGAGCACGAAATTCGATGATCTGGATGGGGCCACCCGCTGCCCGAATTGTGGTGCGTCACGGCGGGGCCGCACCTTGCACAGGGTATTGGCCGAATCCACATTGCTGTATCAGCGGCTGCCCGCGCTTGGTGTGAATGTGCCACAGGCGATATCGGAGTTCTGGACCTTTCAGTTCCAGGGACGACGGATCGAGGCGGATGCTTTTCTGGAGCTGCTGAAGTCAAAGGGCCGCACGGATTCACCGGATGGCAGGCTGAGCTTTGTCATGATGAACGACGCGCTGGGCAAGGATCCGAAATCCGATGAACTGCTGCTCAAGGAAGCGTCGCGCCTGCTCAAGACCGGCGGTTCGTTTTTCCTTGCCGGCTGTCCGGAAAGTGACGCGCTGACAAAGAAGTTTGCTGCACTGAAGCTCCAGAAGACCGGGGTGCGCAGATATGCCAGCAAGGTAAGTCATCTGGACTGGTTGCCGATCCAGCTTTTCACCAAAACCTAAGTCGCCGGATGCAGCACCGCACAGAGGATCGGGTGCAATGCGTCGGTTATTTTCAACGGAACACATGGGTCCTGCGGTTGGCCGTTGTTAACAGGCCTATCATTGACATTGGGACTCAGGCACTGAACATCGGGCTTTAGGGCAGACTTTGCAATTCGGGAACTGGTAGACAGAACATGGCGGCAAGAGTAACGACCAAGAACAGCAAGACCACGGCGCGCAAGAAGACCGCGCGGAAAACGGCATCCCCTGCTGCGGCCCGCAAGAAACCCGCAGCCAAACGCGATGCCGTTGTGGTCCTTGGTATGCATCGGTCCGGCACATCTGCATTGGCGGGGGTGTTGAACCTGCTGGGGTGCGATGCACCTGCCAACCAGATGAAGCCGACTGTCGACAATGAAAAAGGGTATTTCGAGTCGACCAGTGTACTTACGCTGCACAACGATCTGCTGAGCTCTGCCGGGTCAAGCTGGGATGACTGGCTGCCGATCAACCCTGGGTGGTTCAAGAGCAACCGGGTGGAAGAATTTCACGACCGCGCGCTTGAGCTTGTGAAAGGCGAGTTCGGCGATTCCCGTCTGTTTGTGCTGAAAGATCCCCGGATCTGCCGGCTCGTACCCTTCTGGGAAGACGTACTGAAAGAAAGCGGCGCTGCACCACGATATGTCCTGACGCACCGCAACCCGTTGGAGGTTGCCGCTTCCCTCGCCAAACGTGACGGGATGAATACCGGGACGGGCATGTTGACCTGGCTGCGCCACGTTCTGGACGCCGAAGCGGCAACACGGGGAAAGGCCCGCTGCTTTGTCAATTACGCCAGCCTGCTTGGAAACTGGGCCGGAATGATAACCAAGGTGCAGAGCACTCTGGATCTGACCTTGCCGCGTTTTTCGATCGGCGTTTCATCCGAGGTCGACGCCTTCCTGGACAGCAATCTGCGTCACCACGAGGAGGCGCCTGCAGCAGCGCTGGAAAACCCGATGTTGTCGGAATGGGTGCGCGATACCTATGCGATCCTCGAAAAATGGGTGGCATCCGGTGAGGCGCGGACCGACCATAAGTCGTTGGACATGATCCGCGCCGCACTGACAGGTGCCGGTACAACCTTTGCCCCGGTGATTCAGGAAAGTCGCAAGACCGCCGCCGCCCTTGTTGACCGCGAATCCAGGCTGGAACACCTGCAGGAAGAGCGGGAAAGCCTGGACAAGCGCCTGAACGATACCATCACGGCACGGGACAACCTCAGCCAGAATCGCGATGCGATCAGAGCGGAACGCGATACGCTGAAAGCCGATCTGTCGCAGGCGCAGAATGAGCGTGACACCATCCGCCAGAAGCTGACAAAGGTCAGTTTGGAAAAAGAAAGCCTGGACGGATCGCTGACTGCGATCCAGGCCGAGCGCGACGCGCTCAAGACAAACCTGTCGAAACAGCAATTGGAGCTTTCGGCGGAACGCGACGCGCTGGTCTTGAAGCGCGATTCCCTGCTGTCCGAAAATGCATCCCTGCGGGAATCCCGTAATGGCGTGGCCGAAGACCGTGACGCTTTGCGCGCGCAGCTCGCCGAGGTCCAAACGAAGTTCAAAAATGCGGAAAGCGCCAAGGAGAACCTCGAACGCGAGAAGAACAGTCTGGCCGAGGAACGGCTCGCCCTTCAGGCTGAGCTCGAAACCACCCGGTCAGAACAACAACTGATCCAACAGGAAAAGGCGAACCTCCAGCAAAAGGTCGCTGGATTGCAGTCTTCGTTTGACCGGTCCGTGCAGGAACAGGACCGGTTGGCAACGCAGCTGACGAACCTTGCCAGCGCAAATGAACAGATGATGCAGACGCAAGACGCGCTTTCTGCGGAACGTGATGCGTTGAAAAATTCTTCTGACGATCTGAAAAAGAAGCTGGCAGCACTTCAGTCCCTTCAGGAACGAACCGAAAAAGACCTGATCGCACGGACATCCGAACGCGATTCACTCAAGGATCTGCGCAAACAGGCCGAAGAGGCGCGGGAGAAGCAGGCGCAAACCCTGGCTGAAACGCGAACCCGGCTGGACACGCTTGCATCGGAACGCGATTCACTCAAGGACCTCAGGAAACAGGCCGAAGCGGCACGTGAGGAACTGGCCCAAACCCTTGTTGAGGCGCAAACCCGGCTGGAGACCCTTGCATCTGAACGCGAGGCGGATCAATCGGAATTGAACACCCTTCGGGCCGAGCTTTCCCAGGCCCAAAGCGCCCTTGCCCAGCGCAGTCACGAAGCGGAGCAGACCCACCGTGAATTGCAGGCCCTGAAAGCTGAGCAATCCGACAGGGACAGACGCTTTGTGGATATGAAAACCAGCCTTTCCCGCAAGGAAACTGCGCTGGAACAGGAAATCAACCGTATTGGCCAGCTGAAGCGCAGCATGAGCGAAAAGAGCAACCGGATTGCCATTCTGGAGACCTCAGTCGAAACGCAGCAGCGCGAAATCACGGATCTGACCAGAATCCTGATCGAAAGCGAACAGGCGGCGAAGTCAGAAATCAGCGAGCTGAAAAGCCGGGGCGCATATGCGGAAGCCGCGTATGAATCGATGAAGGCCAGCACGTCCTGGAGGATCACGGCTCCGATGCGGTGGATTGTGCGGAAGATCCGGAACTAAAGCGTCATGCGACCAACCTGAATCGCATAACGCTGCCTGAAATCAGAAATTTCAACGCGTTACGTGATGTTTCATGGATTTCGTCAGGCGCCGCAGGTCAGCCGTTCCGGGCGACCCAGAACAACCTTCTGCTGTCGCTGCGCAACACTCTTGAGACGCGCTGTGCAATGCCTGCGCGAAGGCCGGACGTTGTGTTGACCAATGCAGCAGGCGCGGCGCCCGACCCCTCGGGCCAAACCATCAGGCCGCCGGGTTCAAGGCGCGCCAACAGTCGTTTTGCCATGTCGTGGCCGGGTTCGCTGCCCAGACAGATCAGCGTGAAACTCTCGGATTGAGGCAGGTCCTGCCAACTGGTTGCAGTCGGATCGAACATACTGGTGCCAAGCGCATCGACCAGGGAGGCAACGCAATCGACAAGCAGTGCCTTGTTGCCCCGGTGTGCGCGCCAGTCATGCGCCAGGAACTGGTAGAGTTTCCGATCCATGCCCAAGCTCTGGCAATGGCTGCAACGCCCGTCGTCCTGAATGCAATCCCATCCCTGGCAAAGGTTGCACCTTGTCGTTGTCGGGATCTGCATCCGATCCAACTGGTATGTGTCATGCGGCAAAACGGGATGGGCGACGGCAGTGGCCTCGTCCAGTACCGCATCCAGTCTTGGCAGTGTCTTGACCGTCAGGGATGACACCTGGGGAATATTGGTCAGCTTGTGACCACGGCTTTCAAGAAAATAGCTGAATTCAACATCGGTGCTGGCCTGGGGCAGGCTGGACGAAAAGCCGGTTTCACGATCAACAACATCCCGGCGCAGGATGAAGGCACCGCCCTGGACGTGCTGAAACGGGCGGTCGGGATGGCTTTTGGCAAATTCCGGGTTTCTGAAGCTGGGGAAAGCGGGATGTTGGACAATCTCCCTGCCCAGCGTATGCGGCGGCAGGTGGCACAGGTTGCCACCCAGGCTGACATCAGGATGCTGGCGCATATGGTCTATCAGCGGCCGTTCCCACCCGTGCCGGGCGACAAAACCTTCTTTCGAGCAAAGGTAAATCGCATAGACAGCATCGGACCCGGCGAGGGCGATGTTGGTCGCGGGACCGACAAACCGGTTCCGGTCCAGGAAATGCAGCCGCATGTTGGGCATCTGCCGGGCCAGCTGTGTCAAAGCCGCGCGGAAGGCCCGGTCTGATCCGTTGTCGATCACCACCAGACGGTAGGGCGTGGTGGTATATGAGCGGATGCGCCGGATGATCTCGATGGTCTGCTCGAAATCGTCGTGCTCAGGCGTGTTGTAGGTGACCAGCACGATATCCAGTGTCGCGCGATACCAGGTATCGCAATAGGTCTGCATGGTCCTGTCGGTTCCGACATGGTCGCGCAGGAAATCAGCGCCATTCTGCAGCATCGCGCGGCGATTCACCGCGGGCTGGTGCAACATGCGTCGCACCGCATTGGCAAGCGCCTGCGGATCACGGGGCGCGGCAACATGGGCGTGGATCCCGTCAGTCAGATAGTCCTGAATGGCAGAAACCGCAGTGGTGACAACCGGCCTGCGCGCGGCCATCGCTTCCATGACGACAGTGGGGAACCCTTCGGTATCGCCGGTGTCCGCCACGATGGAGGGCACGATACAGAAGTCACAGTCCCGAAGGATGTCACGTACCGCATAGCGACCGTCCAGGGGGCCGTGAAAGGTGATGTTGTCGACACCCAGCGATTTCGCCTGTTCATGGATGATGCCCCAAAGCGGCCCATAGCCATAAACGTCGAATGCGACCGCTTCATCGCGCAGCAGTGCCGCCGCTTCAATCAGGGTTTCGATCCCCTTTTTCTCGGTAAAGCGGCCGATGAAAACGCCGCGCGCCACCGCATCCCTGGCCGGTGCCGGCTTGTCCGGAATGCCGCGGAACAGATCCAGATTGGCACTTTGAAATGCATAGGCGAGCTTCTCGACCGGGATGTCCTGCGTCTCAAGATGCTTTCGGTGATAGTCGCCATGCACAAACAGTTTCAGGCACAGCGGATCGTTCATGATCTCTGCGATCCGGTTCACGGCGATGTTATTGTGCAGGAAAATATCTACCGCATGACCGAAAAACGTGAAGGGGATCCCAGCCAACTGGCAGGCTGGCCAGGTCAGCAGGGTCATCGCGGGATAGGCGAAATGGCAATGCACAAGCGTCCGGTCGCGCAGGATCAAAAGCTTGGCAAGTTCTTCGGGCGTCTCTACCTGATGCTGCTTGATGTCAAAGGGCACCTCTGCCGCGCGATCCGGCGCGATCTTGAAGAAAACCTCAACGTCAAAGCCACGCGAAACAAGCCATTCGAGCTCGGCCATGACAAAGCTCTGGCTCAATGCGGGCCAGTCCCAAAGCACATAGGCAATCCGGGGCGCTTCCAGCCCATGACGCCAGCGATCCTGACGGTGCCGGGCCTGTGTATCATGCCGCGCATGCTCTGAACCGGTTTCGGTCAGGTCCCGGACCACGTCAGCGCCGACAAAACCTAGGTAGCCAGGGGCATAAACTGCAGTCTGCCGCAGGATCAGGTCCCAGGCGGCGCAGCACCCCAGATCCTCGTCAAAGCCGCCCAATTGGTCTGACACGGACCGGCGATGCATATAGGTGCTCAGGTCGATCGTCTGTTCCTGCAGCAACGCGGCCCGGTCATAGGGTGTGCCCCAGGCCTGAGGCTTGCCCGGCCGGATCATTCCCCTGCGCCATCCGGCATAGCCGGTCGCCAGATCGTCATTCTGGGCAAACCAGGCTGTCATCAGCTTGAGATAATCCTGCCGCCAGTGGCAATCACCGTCGAGGTAGGCGATCAACTCGCCACGCGCGGCTTCCAGCGCCGTGTTGCACGCCAGCGCATATCCGGTGCCGATGCTCGGGAGTATCCGCAGCAACCCCGAACTGATGGCCTCGGTATAGGTGCGTCTGACCTGGGTCAGGGTTTCGTCCTGTCCGGCGCTGTAGACCAGAATGATCTCCGCTGGCGTAACGCTTTGCCCCAGTGCTGAATCCAACGCGCGGAAGAACCCGCGACCGTGGATCGGCAGGACCACGGAGACCGTCGGGATCTGGGTGCAGCCCGACAGAACGGCACCGGCAATTGCGCGTGCTTCGGGTGATGGCAGCTCTGCCGGACCATCGCCTTGCAAAGTGGTCTGCAAGGGTGAATTCCGCAGCGCATCGCCCCAGGGCGCAGGCCCCAGGACATCATGACCGGGCCGGTTCTGCGGGATCGGCAGCGCCACATCATCCGGATGCGCGCGCCGGCCTTCCGCATGCCCATGGCGCAGATAATGCACCAGGGGGTTCATTTTTGCCGCGGCGACCTCGGGGTTCTGCTCAAGATAGAACTGACCGCTGAAGTATGGCGACGGGTCCCGGCCCATGACCGCACCGACCCAAAGGTAATGTTCTGCAGGGGCGAGGCCACAGTCTACCGCGTCGGGAAACTGGTCGAGATACCAGAATTCATCGAAATAGGGCGAGCTTTGCAGCAGCGCCACGTCACCCATCAGCGGACGGGTTGCGGGCAGTCTGATCATGCCGCCCGACCTCGCCTGTAGCTGGTCATCTGCCAAGCAACTGCCCCAGCTTCCGGACCGGAGCCATCAGGCGCCAGGATGTACTGGATCGGATCGACTGAAGTTCCGCGAGGTTGTAATCCACGATCCCCTGGGCACGGCCCAGCGCCTGCCGGGCCTCGGCAAGTTCAGCTTCAAGGCTCTGAATACGCAATGCCTGCGCTTCGACCTCGGCCTCCTTGTCGATCAGGGCGGCGGTGATATGCGCCAGTTCGCGGTGCCGGGTCATCAGCGAGGTTTCCGCATCGGCGAGGCGAAGCGCATGCGCCTTTGTTCCGGGGCGGGGAGAAGTCATGGCTGGCGTTACTCGCTATTCACAAAGTGTAGCCGTACCGTTACCAATCCTTGTTCGGATGGTCCAGTGGTCAGGCCTTGGCCAGGGAGCAATCCTGGCGGTCGACACCTGTGTGATCATGCAGTGCAGCGAAGGTCTGGCGGCTTCGGTCTCTTCCGGGACTGGCTGGCACTGATTGACGGCAGTTTACCCGCAAAGCCGACACCCGACCTGCCAGCCTGAGCGTCGACTGCCATCACCAATCCAATGCGATCCGGTGGCTATCGCCCGGTCAAACCGGCAGGAACGCGCTGTTCCGGCAGGGTGTCAGACAAAGCTGCGCACGGTCTGAATGGCCCCTTCAAGCGCCTTTCCGTCCGGGTCCTTAAGCGCCGCTTCGCGGAGCCGTCCCATCCATTCCGCCGCATCCTTCCGCCCGCGCAACAGATCCGCCGCGTTCATCACCGTGGCAAACTTTGTCAGACCGCGGGCATGGGTATCGGAATAGCCTTTGACAAGCCGTCTGTTCCTGAGCAGCTCGACACTCAACGCATAATCGTCATCAAGTGGTGCCAGACTGGCCTCAAGCCATTGCTGTAAATGCGCGACCTCCACCTGATGGCGGCGGGTCTTCAGGCGATATCCTTTCAGGCCCCCCAGAAAATGCAGCAACAGAAAAGACCGTAACGAATGAGTGCGCAGGCGGCGCCCCTTGTTGAACAGCCGGTCGATCAGAGCCATGCGCTTCGGACTGGCCTCCCATCGCGCGCCCATGTTGGCCGGTAGCAGGCTGACGATTTCTTCAGCGCGGGGATGGAAGAATTCCGTCACCTCGACAAGTTGCCCGTCTTTCACGCCCATCTCTGCCTGTATACGGGCCATGCGCGGTGCGCGGGTCTTGAGGTCGGCCACCCGGATGATGTCGTCATATGCCATTGCGTTGGCGATGTATTTTGCCGCTGTCACGCTGAGCAGCCAATCGTGACCGGCACTGTCCCTGGCAACGATACGGTCAAGATGATCCAGGTAGGTTTCGCCATAGGCGCAGTCCTGAAAATCAACGACCTTCATCAACCCGTTTCCTGCCATCTGCCGCACCGGCCCGGGCAGCGCATTCGCACGGTCCGACAGCGCCTTCCAGCGGGCAATTTCGCTGTCCGGCCCGGTCAGTTCGGGCGCGGGGGGCTTTGCAGGCGCAACCGGTTCTTCGGTGCTGTTCTGCGCGGCGTCATAACCGGCGGCAAAGGCCCTGAGCGAAGCATCCACGCCCTTGCCGCTGGCGCGAATGGCCTCCTCAAAGGCTTCACGCGGGAAGGGCAGCGCCCCGGACCCCGCAAGCGCGCCGAACAGGCTGGAGGAAATCACGGAACCCTCGGCAACGGCCAGACCATCCATATCGGCAAGGATCAGCTTTTGCGCCGCGATTTCGGCTGCAGCGCGCACTTCCTCCGCGTCCGCGATCCCGTCGCCGGGTGCCATCTTTTCCGACACTGCAAGGGCGCGGTGGGTGGAGCCGATCAGCGTCGTCCGGTCCGGGGTGACAAAGCCGCGCATCACTGCGCGACCGACCTCCATCATTTCCGCAGCGATCAGCACATCAACGTCACCACCCGCCGGTGCAAGTGCAAAAACAGGCTCTAAATCGGACTTTTTTGCCATTTCGACGTAGTAGATCGTGGCACCCGTGCGTTGTGCAACACCCGCGACAGAGGTGGCCTGACAGGCATATCCCCGGGATCTGGCCAGAGCCTCGATCCAGCCGGTCAAAACACCGCCGCCCTGACCGCCCACCGCCATCACGGCAAGTTTGATGATGTCGCCAACGCGGGGATCGGGCGATTTCTGTGGCGGGACCAGGTTCATGTGGGTGCTCCGGTCAGGCGCAGCCGTTTGGCATCACGCCGGGCCTGAAGCCAGGAAATGACCCGGTTGCGCAATCCGGCCCGCCAGGTCTCGAACCCACCGGGGTTGTGCACCACATCCGCGCGGTAAAAGGAGGGGCACAGCACGGCGGCATCTGCCACCTCTCCGCAATTGCCGCAGCCGACACAGGTCTGGTCGATATGGGCGATCGGATCGTCACGCAGCGGATCGTCGAGCCGTTTCAATGACAGCGAAGGACATCCCGACAGGCGGATGCAGGCGTGATCGCCGGTGCAGACATCACTGTCGACCCCAAAGCGGGGCACATCGACGCGCCGTCCATCCTTGATCGCCTTGTTCCGGATCGGCTTTTCCCGGCGCTGTTTGTTCAACATGCATTCGGAGGAGGCGACGATCACCTTCGGACCTTTGAAGTCGGTTGTCAGCGCCTCGCGCAGGGTATCACGCACCTTGCCCACGTCGTATGTATGGTCAATCTGCCTGATCCATTCCACACCAACGCCCTTGAGCGCGGCGGAGATCGGGTTGTTGGTGGCTTTCGTGTCGTTGTGCGCGCGGGATGACAGCACATCCTGGCCGCCGGTGGCGGCGGAATAGTAATTGTCCACGATCACGACCACATTGTCGGACTTGTTGAACACCATGTTCCCGATCGAGGATGACAGCCCGTTGTGCCAGAACCCCCCGTCCCCCAGCATGGAGATTGCCCTGCGTTCGCCACCGCCGTCAAAAGCCGCGTTTGATGCCGGACCAAGCCCGTAGCCCATCGTCGCGCCGCCGATCTCGAACGGCGGCAGCGACCCGAACAGGTGGCAGCCGATATCGCCGGTGATCTGGTGCTTGCCCAATTCCTGTTCGACCAGCTTCATTCCCGCAAAGATCGGGCGTTCGGGACATCCGGTGCAAAAGCCGGGTGGCCTGATCGGCACGGTCTTGCTCAGGTCAGGGATCCTGGGTTCTTCGGCATTCGGCGCGCGCACCTTGCCCGGCAACATCTCGGGCGCCGCGGCTTTGAGGAAGCCGGTGACGCCGTCCAGCATCACCTGCCCGGTGTATTCGCCCGCCATCGGCAATACGTCCTTGCCATAAAGCTTTAGCCGCCGGCCAGCCTTGTAAAGAAACGAACCAAGGTGTTGTTCGATATGTTCGGGCTGCCCTTCCTCGACAACAAGAATATGATCCTTGCCTTCGCAAAAATCGTCAAATTCGTCTCTGACAAGGGGGTATGTGACATTCAGGCAGTAGATCGGCACGTCGGTCCGGCCAAAGAGATCGGCCAGCCCAAGGCGTTGCAGCGCCCGGATCAGGCCGTTGTACATGCCGCCCTGCACGACGATGCCGATCTTGGCATCCCTGGGGCCGAAGTGTTCGTTCAGCTGGTTTTCCACAATGAACTTTTCCGCGGCCGGCCAGCGGTTCTTGATCTTGTCCTGTTCGTGCATGTAGCTCATCGGCGGCAGGACGACGCGGTTGAAATCCGATTGCGGGTTTGCGATGGCCTGTTTCACCGTCAGCGGGGGCGGGACATTGTCCTTTGTCGCAAAGCTGCCGGTGACGTGACAGGACCGGATTCGCACCATCAGCATCACGGGGGTGTTCGATGCCTCGCTCAGCTCGAAGCCGTCTTTGACCGCCTTGGTGATGCTGGGCAGGTTGGGGCGCGGGTCCAGCATCCAGAACTGCGATTTCATCGCAAAGGCATGCGACCGTTCCTGCATGATGGAGGAGCCTTCGCCATAGTCTTCGCCAACGATCACCAGCGCGCCGCCGTTCACGCCGGATGAACACAGGTTGGCCAGCGCATCTGACGCGACATTGACGCCGACCGGACCCTTGAAGGTCACGGCGCCACGGATCGGATAATGGACGGAGGCGGCGAGCATCGCGGCGGCGGCCGCTTCGGAGGCATTGGCCTCGAACCGCACACCCAACTCCGCCATCAGCTCTTCGGCATCGGCGAGAACGTCCATCAGGTGAGAGATCGGTGCGCCCTGATAGCCGCCCACGTATCCAACACCGTTCTCCAGCAGTGCCTTGGTGATCGCCAGAATTCCTTCGCCGGTGAACACGTCACCGTTGCCTTTGCGCAGGTGTTCCACTTCCGCCTTGAAGGATCGTTCAGCCATCGAAGTATCCTCTTAAAAGTCGTGTTTCCGTATGTTGCGCAGCATGGTTTGCAGCGTGGCGACAAAGTTGCGTTGTTCAGTTGCGCTGATGCCCTTGAACATCGCCTCGTAGGAGGCAGACATATGGGGCCACAGCCGGTCATAGGCCTCGCGCCCCGCTTCCGTCAGGAACACCCGTGTTGCGCGGCTGTCTTTTTCGTCGGTCTCGCGGCGGATCAGTCCGGACACGGCCAGCGCGTCCAGGGCGCGGCTGAGTGTCGATTGCTGGACCACGGCATAGACCGCAAGTTCGCGAATAAGGATCCCATCGATGACGGACAACACCGCCAGTGACCGCATCTGCGGCGTCGTCAGCCCCAGCTCTGCCATTTCCGAGGACAGCGAGGCATTGTAGCGGCCAATTATGCGGTTCATCAGATAGGGGGCGAAATTTTCCAGGCCCATTTCGCCCAGTCGAAGAGATTCCTTTTCCGTATCCTGTGGCTTCATGCGCCCAGACCTTTCGCAATGTTGAAGCCCGAACCGCCACCCAGGCCCGGCCCGGGATGGGTCGATGCACCGATGTGGTAAAGTCCCTTGATCGGCGTGGCGTTGTTAGACTGCGTGGCGTAGGGGCGCCAGACAAAGAATTGGTCAATCGTGCAGGCACCGCCATAGGGGTCGCCGCCGACGAGGTTGATGTTCATGCCTTCCAGGTCCGCCGGGGAATAGGCCCTGCGTGCGAGGCGGATGTCATCCCAATTCCGGATGTGCCGTTTCAGGATGTTCTCGATCCGGTCGGCATAGGCTTCGCGCATGGTCTCGGTCCAGTCGGGGGTGGTGTCGATCTCTGCCGCCGCATCGCCTTTGATCACGCGGGGGGCATCGGGGATCTGCAGCCAGAGGATCGCCTTGCCCTCGGGGCAACGGGTCGGGTCCAGCCGGTGCGGTTGCCCGACACAGATCGTGGGCGTTTCGGGCAACATGCCCCGCTCCGCCTCGTTGCTGGATTTGGATACGGAATCTATCCCGTCGGAGAGGTGGATCAGCGCGACATCTTCAAGCCCCTCGGCCTCCCACTCAACCGGTCCGTCGAGCGCATAGTGGAGCTGGAAGTTGCCCCGCCCGTGGCGGAATTTCTTTGTCGGTTCAGGCAGCGGTTCTGCCTTGAGCAGATTGTCGTAAAGCTGGCCGGGTGCGGTGCTGGCGATCACGTTGCGGGCCCGCAGTTCTTCACCCTCACTGGTGCGCACGCCAATGGCTTTGCCGCCCTCTGTCAGGATGCTGGCGGCCTCCACCCCGGTGCGGATTTCCCCGCCATTTGCTTTTATCAGAGACGCAAATGCCGCAGCGGCCTGTCCCGCGCCGCCCTTGACCACGGGCGCGCCCGCAGCCTCCAGCGCGAATGCAATCACGCGGGTCATCTGACCGCTGTAGCTGGCTTCCGGCGTCAGGCCGACGTGCAGCACCCAGGGCGCCCAAAGCGCCTGCACATCGGCGCTTTGATAGCGCGTCTCAAGCCAGCCGCGCGCCGGTTCCAAGGCCTCCCCGAACCATGTCTTCAGCGGGCCGACACCGCGCTTCCATGCCTGTTTCGCCAGTAACAGAGCCGTTTTCCCGGACCAGAGCGGTTGACCCAGAAGGGCAAAAAGGAAGGCTGCGTCCTGTTCGACCCCGCGCACATCCGCGCCGTGTTGATCACCGTCACCGGCGCAACGGCTGTTGAAGGTTCTGATGTTGCTGTCGCGGTCCATTGTCAGGGTCAGCGCGCTGCCATCCGGCCTGAGCACGGCCGTGGGGTGCGAGGTATGACAAAACTCAAGCCCGTGCCTTGCCAGGTCGCTGCCCAAAGCCTCATGCGCGGGGCCGGTCAGGAACAGAACGAAGGTCGCGGCCATCACATCATGGTGGAACCCCGGCAGCGTGACCTGATCGGTGGTGAACATGCAGCCCCCGATCCTGTCCTCGCGTTCGATCATCAGCACGGAGTCACCCTTGCGCGACAGCATGGCTGCCGCGACCAGGGCATTGATGCCTGATCCGATGATCAGATGATCGACCGCCGCCACCCTTTAACCCTTGGGTACAAGTGCCAGCGCGCGAATGGGGCTGCCTGTGCCGTTCTCGATCTTGAGCGGGGCAGCGATCAGCACGGCACCCTTGGCCGGCAGCTTGGACAGATTGGCCAGGGATGCGAGGCCAAAGCAATTGTCACGGTGCAACAGGTTGTGGGCAGGGAAGGGCGGTTCCATCCCGCCGGCCTGACCGGCGTCGGTGCCGATGCATTGCGTGCCCCATCCGACGATCTTCTTGCCAAGCAGGTATTCGATGGCTTCGGGTGTTGGTCCGGGGCTGTGCGGCCCGGTGTCGTCCGCGTTGAGAAAGCGGGCTTCGTCATCGGCGCGCGAATCCCAATCGGTGCGCATCACCACCCATTCGCCTGCCTTGATCTCTCCGTGTTCCTTTTCCCAGGCCTTGATGTGGTCGGCGGTCAGGAGGAAGTCTTCGTTCTCTGCCGCTTCCCTGGAACAGTCGATCACGTTGACCGGTGCGATCAGGCGCTGCACATCCAGCTTGTCGGTATATCCGTCGGCGTGGTCCTTGCCGGTGATCCAGTGGTGCGGCGCGTCGAAATGGGTGCCCGTATGCTCGCCCAGAACCATCCAGTTCCATGCAAAGAACGGGCCGTCGCTGTCATATTCGGAAATCTTGTGAATTTCGACTTTCGGCGTGTTCTTGGCAAAATCCGGCGGCAATTGCAGGATCGGGGTATTCGGCCCGAGAACACCCGTGCAATCAACCACCTCAACACCGCCGGAGGCCAGCATTGCCCCCAGATTGCTTACAACATCCGTCGCGTTCATTTGATCGTCTCCCTGGATCTGCGTGCTTGGCTTCACGCTATAGTAGATGAATCAATGCTAGACAAAATTACATGCGTTTGCAATTATCTTATGCAAGGAGCCTTGAGCGCATGACGCAGAATCCCGACGCTATTATCATCGGCGCAGGACACAATAGTCTTGCCTGTGCGTGTCATCTTGTGTCGCGCGGCTGGAAGGTTGCCATCTACGAACAGAACGCCAAACCGGGGGGTGCGGTGAAAACCGGCGAATATACCTTGCCGGGCTTCCGTCACGATTGGGCGGCGATGAACCTGTCGCTATTCGCCGGCTCGGCCTTTCACCAGCAACACGGCGCGGAACTGGCGCAGCACGGGCTGGCCTTTGCACCCACAGTCAATCCGTTTGCCAGTCTGTTTCCCGATGGAAAGTGGCTTGGCGTATCGAGCGACGCGGCACTCACGACCGCAAGG
Organism: Sulfitobacter sp. PR48; assembly: GCF_028807335.1. Classification (NCBI taxonomy): domain Bacteria; kingdom Pseudomonadati; phylum Pseudomonadota; class Alphaproteobacteria; order Rhodobacterales; family Roseobacteraceae; genus Sulfitobacter; species Sulfitobacter sp. PR48. Next base: position 22,435 of record NZ_JARAMM010000002.1, read on the forward strand.
ATACGCGGGTTTTCCGATACGGATGCGGCGGCATGGACTCAGCTGACCGAAAGTTTTCCCGCCGACGCAGAGGCGATCCTCGGCGTGTTGGGCAGCCCTATGAACCTGCGGGCGCTGGGCACCCTTGTGGGCAAGACATGGTGGCGTCGCGGCACGGCAGGATCGCTTGATCTGGCGCGGTTCCTCACGATGTCGTCTCGGGCCTGGCTGGATCAGACGTTTGAGAGCGATCACGTCAAGGCGACTTTGGCCGCCTGGGGCATGCATCTGGACTTTGCGCCCGACATCGCGGGCGGTGCTGTCTTTCCCTATCTGGAGGGGATGGCAGGTCAGGCCTTTGGCATGGTGCTGGGGCAGGGTGGCGCCGATACGATCACCAGCGCCATGGTCGCGATGATCGAGGCGCGCGGCGGGTCGGTGCAGTGCGGCACATCTGTCAGCAGCATCGAACAGGTCGCCGGGCGGGCGATCGGGATTACACTGTCCGATGGCACGGTGGTCCGGGCGGAAAAGGCGGTGATCGCCAATCTGTCGCCGCGCGGCCTGATGAAATTGACCGGTGGCACGGGCGACCCCCGCCACGAGCGCGCGATGAAGACGTTCCAGCATGCGCCGGGCACGATGATGATCCATCTGGCCATGGACAGTTTGCCGAACTGGCCCGCCGCTGAGTTGAAACGATTTGCCTATGTGCATCTGGCGCCCTCAATGGACCAGATGGCGCGAACCTATGCGCAGGCCATGGCCGGGCAATTGCCGGAGGAGCCGGTGATCGTCTGCGGGCAGCCGACAGTTGTCGACCCATCGCGCGCACCGGCGGGAAAGCATGTTCTCTGGCTTCAGGTGCGGATGGCCCCCGGCCAGATAAAGGGGGATGCAGCGGGCACCATTGATGCCAGAAACTGGCAGGATGCCGCAGAACCCTTTGCGGAACGCGCACTGGATATCCTGGAGCGTTACGCACCCGGCACCCGTGAAAACATCATCGGAAAACACGTGGTTACCCCGGATATGTTCGAGGCGGACAATCCCAACCTCGTAGGGGGCGATCAAGTCTGTGGCAGCCATCATCTGCACCAGCATTTCATGAACCGTCCCGCACGCGGTTATGCCGACGGGACAACGCCGATCAGAAATCTTTATCACACCGGCGCTGCAGTCTGGCCCGGTGGCGGCACAGGAGCGGGACCCGGCACCCTTCTGGCCAGAAAACTTGTCGGAAACTAAAAAATTGAAAAACAGGGGAAGAACAATGTCACTTTCAAGAAGAAGTCTGCTCAAGACATCAGCGGCGGCAGCCGCTTTTGCAACCGTCGGTCTGCCCAGCTTTGCGCAGGAGATCGACGAGTTGGTGATCGCCTATAACGTAAACCTGCCCAGCTGGGACCCGACCGTCGGGCCATCTGCGGTCAACCCGACCATCCAGGGATTCTATCAATCGGTTTTCGATCTTTTCATCCACCAGAACCCCGACCTGTCCTTCGGGTCCGGTCTGATCACCGACTGGGGCTGGAACGAGGACAACACAAAACTGTGGATGGATGTGCGCGAGGGTGTGACATGGCATAACGGTGATCCTTTCACAGCCGAAGATGTCGCATGGTCGCTGCAACGGGCTGCAAATCCGGAAACCGGCAACCCCATCCAATTCATCTGGGGCAAGGTTGATAACATCACCGCCGAAGGCAATCGCGTAACGGCGGACGTCAAGGAATTTGAGCCGACCTTCTTCAAGTGGATGAGCTTTCTCACCGGCTATGTGCTGCCCAAGAAATATTACGAGGAAGTGGGCGCAGAAGGGTTCGAGGCAGCACCCATCGGCACCGGCCCCTACATGGTGGAAAAATTCGAGCGCAACGCCTTTGTCCGGCTGAAGGCCAATGAAAACTACTGGGGCGGTGCGCCGGAGTTCAAGTCTGTGACGATCAAGTTCGTGACCGATGCGGCCAGCCGCGTCGCCGAGATTGAATCCGGCAATTCCCATGTGACGCTTGAAGTGCCCTATGAAGAGTTCGACCGGCTTAAGGCCAAGGACGGTATCAATGGCGTGGCAGAGCCGATTTCTGACATCGGCATGATCTTCCTGAATGACATTGAGGTGATGACCGATCCGAACGTGCGCAAGGCGGCTGCACATGCCATCGACAAGAAGCTGATCATTGACCGTTTGCTGTCGGGTTACGGCATTCCGATCGACACGTTGCAGACGCCGGATTACACCGCCTATGACGAAACCACCAAGGTTCCCTTTGACCCGGAACTGTCAAAGAAGCTGCTGGCTGACAGCGGTTACGGCCCCGACAACCCGGTAAAGTTCAAGATCCAGACAACCAAGGGGTTCAAGCCCAAGGATTACGAGATGATCCAGGCGATTGTCGGGCTGTGGCGTCGTGTCGGGATCGAGGCCGAGATCGAGGTCTATGAGATCGCCAAACATTACGAGTTGCGTGCCGCCGACACGCTTGCGCCCGCGGCTTTCTACAACTGGGGCAATTCGATTGGCGACCCGTCAACCTCCACCGGCCATGCCATGTTCGGGCCCTCGCCGCATTCGGTCTGGGACGGCCAGGAAACGTTCGACGCGATCCTCCCGCTCTGGGCTGAAGCGGACGAGGAGAAGCGTATCGAAGGCTGGAAGGCAGTCGACCGCATGATTGCCGAAAACGCCGAGGTGATCCCGCTGTTGCAATATGTTCAGCCGATCCTTTTCGTGTCGGGCGTCAAGGTGACGCCGCACCGGTCGGGCGCGCTGTTGCCGCATCTGATGACCCGGGCCTGAGGCTTCTTCCTGACTGGTGGGGTCGCCTGCGCGGCCCCACCCCTTTTTCCGGGTTTACATGACACTCCTGCGCACGATCTTTCTGCGGCTGCTGACCACCGCCATCACGCTGTTTGGCGTGGCGGTGATTGTCTTTGTCGTGATCCGGGTGGTGCCGGGCAATCCCATCGCGATGATGCTGCCGCCCGGGGCCACCGAAGCCGATATTGCGCGGTTGCAGGCGCAATACGGGTTCGACAAATCCATCTTTGACCAGTTCCTGATCTGGCTGAGCGGTGTTTTGCAGGGTGATTTCGGCACCTCCATCTCCCTTCGCCAGCCGGTTTCACAGCTTGTCCTCAACCGGCTTCCGGCCACGCTGGAACTGTCCGTCATGGCGCTGCTGATGGCGGTGCTGATGGGCGTGACGCTGGCATTGATCGGCACCCGGTTCCGCGACGGCAAGACCGAAGGCGTGGTCGACGTGACTGCCGGAATGGCGCTTTCGATCCCTGATTTCCTCTGGGGGCTCGTGTTGATCCTGCTGTTTGGGGTGTTCTGGCCGGTGTTCCACATATCGGGGCGCATTTCGCCCGCGCTCAATGTCGATTTCACCACCAACTTCTACCTGTTCGAGGCCATTGCGCGGCTGCGCTTCGACGTGATGGCCGACCTTGCCGCGCATATGTTCATGCCGGCCCTGGCCCTGGCGATCCCGTTGGCTGCAATCGTCTCGCAATTGCTCAAGCAATCGCTGAAGGAAACCATGCATCTGGATTACGTGACCCTGGCCAGAACCAAAGGGTATGGCGAGAACCATGTCATCACCCGCGAAGCATTGCCGAATGCGATCCTGCCGACGCTGACGCTGGTCGGGGTGCAGTTCACCTTTCTGATCGGCGGCACCGTGATCATCGAGCGCCTGTTCAGCTATGAGGGGCTGGGCAACATGGCGATTGATGCCGTGATCAATCGCGATCTGCCTTTGATACAGGGCATCGTGATCCTCTTTGCCATGCTGTTCACCCTCGTGAACCTTGCTGTCGATATGCTTTATGTCGTGCTGAACCCGAGGCTGCGCCATGCGTGACGCCCGCGGAGATCTGCGCCGACCTGTGGGTCTGCGGCTTTGGCTATCCGGAGGATGGCTGACCCTGCTGGTGCTGGGGGCGGTATTCGCACCCTGGATCGCGCCCAAGGATCCGCTGATGCAGGATCTGTTCCTGGGCCGGTTGCCGCCATTCTGGGAAAGCGGGACAGAGCCGGGCTTTTGGCTGGGGACGGATTCGCTTGGCCGGGACGTGCTGTCGCGCATGCTTTACGGTGCGCGTCTGGCGCTGGAGGTGGCAATGATCGCAGGCACGCTGACCTGCATCATCGGCGCGGCGCTGGGCCTGATCGCGGGATATTACCGCGGCTGGCCGGACCGGATCATCAGCCGTTTCGTGGACATCTGGATGGCCTTTCCGCCGGTGCTTTTTGCCATTCTGCTGATTGCGGTCCTGGGGCCGGGGCTGTGGTCGATCATCATTGCCATCGTCGTGATCGACTGGACCCGCTTTGCCCGGGTGATCCGCGCCGAAGCAATGAGCCAGGGCGCGATGGACTATGTCGCCTCCGCCCAGGTGGCCGGGCGCAAGAGGTTTGGCATCATGCTGACGGAAATCCTGCCGAATGTCCTGCCCACCATCGTCGTGCTGCTGACCCTGGAAATGGGGATCGCCGTGATCGTCGAGGCGATCCTGTCCTTCGTGAACCTGTCGATCTCGACCGATAGCCCGACATGGGGCGGCATGATCGCAGAGGGGCGCACATCGGTCCATCAGGCGTGGTGGGTGCTGGTCTTCCCGCTGATCGCGCTGTTCCTGACGGTGCTCAGCTTCTCGCAATTGGGCGAAGGGTTGAAAGACCGCTTTGATCCGGTGCTGAGATGAAAAGTTTCCTGTCGATCCGCAACCTGTCGGTCCGGCTGAAGAACGGCAGCCCGATCCTGCGGTCGGTCTCGCTGGATGTCGCTGCCGGGCAGGTGCATGGGCTGGTCGGTGAATCCGGGGCGGGCAAATCCATGATCGGCAAGGCCGTGCTGGGCACCCTGCCGCGCGCGCTGAGCGTTTCGGGCGGTGAGATATGGCTGGACGGTACCGACCTGATGTCCCTGCCTCCGGCAGAACGGCGCAGGCGCATCGGGGCCACGGCGGCGCTGATCCCGCAGGATCCGCTGACGGCCCTGAACCCGTCGAAACGGATCGGGCCGCAGATCACACGCCGTCTGGTCGATATCCTGGGCTGGTCGAAGCAGGATGCGCAGGACCGCGCGCTGGAGCTGCTGGGAGAGGTCCACATCCCCGACCCCGCGCGCGTGATGCGGAATTACCCGCATGAGCTGTCAGGCGGCATGCGGCAACGCATTCTGATTGCGTCGGCCTTTGCCGCGGAACCGCGTCTGATCATTGCCGATGAACCGACAACCGCACTTGATGTGACGGTGCAGAAACAGATCCTGCGCCTGATCGCGGATATGCAGACGCGCCACGGGACTGCGCTGCTTTTTGTGACACATGACCTCGGCGTGGTGTCGAAAGTCTGTGATACGCTCAGCGTTCTTTATGCCGGAAAAGTGGTTGAGGAAGCGCGGATGCATCGGTTCTTCATGCGTCCGATCCATCCCTATTCGGCGGCGCTGCTGGCGGCAACGCCGACCTATACCGATCCGACCGGCAGCCTGACGCCCGTGTCGCAGGAGGTTATTGACGGGGTGGAGGCCGAAGTGGCCCAGCATGACGCGAGGCGCGCGCGATGATGTATCAGATCAAGGATCTGCATCTGTCCCTGCCGGACATGACCCGAAAGCCCTTGTTAGGCCCTGCGCCGCGCATCGAGATCCTGAAAGGGCTGACGTTCGATGTGCCCAAGGGGGCCGTCCTGGGCATTGTTGGCGGGTCGGGATCCGGCAAGTCGACCCTGGGCCGTGCCATGCTGCGGTTGCTGGAGCCGACTGCGGGCGAAGTTGTTTTTGACGGGCAGACCATCACGCATCTGAGCGAAAATGCCCTGCGGCCCCTGCGGCGGCGTTTCCAGATGATATTCCAGGACCCGATGTCATCGCTGAACCCGCGCCGCCGGGTGGGCGGGATCATCGCGGGGCCGCTGCACCTGCATGGGTTCGACGGGGTTCCCGGCCGCGTGGCCGAAGCATTGGATATGGTGGGGCTGCCGCGCCATTTTTCCCGCCGCTATCCGCATGAATTGTCCGGTGGTCAGCGCCAGAGGGTCGGCATCGCCCGGGCCATTGCACTGCAACCCGACTTCATCCTCGCCGATGAAATTGTTTCCGGCCTTGATGTATCGTCTCAGGCGCAGGTCCTGAATCTGCTTGGGGAGTTGGTGCGTGATCTGGGTCTGACGCTGGCTTTCATCAGCCATGATCTCTCCGTGATCCGGCGTCTGTGCAACCGGGTGGTTGTCCTGCATCAGGGTGTCATCGTCGAAGAGGCGGAAACGGCACTGCTTTTCGATGCGCCCAAGGCGCGTTATACGCAGGAGTTGTTGCAGGCGATCCCCTTGCCAGATCCGTTCCAGAAGTGGCTGTAATCACGCCGAACCTGCCTATCATCCTTATTAGAGACTGAACATGACCGCTGATCCCGCCTATTTCCTGTATCATTCGATCGGACAATATCCGGGCAAGGCCAAGGATATGGCCGCTGCACTGACGGGTTTTGCCGAAGATTGGGGCCGTCATGACGATGCACAATGGCCAAATGTGCTGAGCGCGCGCGCCGAATTTCTGAACCTCTGGCGCGACCTGATCGATGCGCCGGAGGGAACGCTGACTTCGGCAGAGAATGTGACAACCGGGCTGTTCTCAGTCCTTGGTGGTTTGCCCGATGAAGTCTTGCGCGGCAGACGGGTGCTGGTCGGGGCGGATTGCTTTCCTTCGCTGCATTTCCTGCTGAACGGCATGGCGGACCGGCTGGGATACACGCTTGAGACCGTACCGCTGCGGCAAGGCGAATTCTGGGTCCGGGACGAAGACTTGATGGCATCCTGGGGGCCCGACGTCGGGCTGGCGCTGCTGACATTCGTCACCTCTACGGCATCGCATCGTTGCGATCTTGAGGCGCTCAGCGCCCATGGCGCGCGCATGGGGTCCATTGTCGGGGTCGATCTGACGCAAGGCATTGGCATCTTGCCCTTTTCGCTGGCCGAAACCCCTGTGGATTTTGTGGTTTCGACCTCCCTCAAATGGCTCTGTGGCACCCCGGGTGCCGGCATCATCCAGATGCGCAGCGATCTGATCGAGCGGTGCCAGCCGGAATTGCGGGGCTGGTTCTCGCAGGACAACCCGTTCTCCTGGGATCTGGACGGGTTCGAATATGCACCCGATGCGCGGCGGTTCGAACATGGCACGCCCTCTGTCATGGCCTGTGTCGGCTCGGTGCCCGCGCTGAAATGGCAGTCGGGGCAAACCGGTTTGCTGGATCATAACCGCAGCCTGACGCGGCAGGTGATCGCATGCGCCGAAGAAGCGGGTCTGCCCCTTGCCTGCCCGGAAAACGAGGACCGCCGGGGCGGATCGGTGATGTTGCAATTGCCCGGTGAAAGTGATCCTGTCGCCATTGTAGACGGGTTGCGCGCCAGGTCTGTCCATGTTGACGCAAGGGGGCGGATTTTGCGCATTTCACCCGGTACAGTGACTGATGAAACGCATGTCCAGCGCCTGTTCGAAGGGCTTGCAGCGTTGATCTGAGACAGGGATTTGCCATGCGCATCGCGATGTGGTCCGGGCCGCGCAATCTGAGCACGGCGATGATGTACAGTTTTGGCGCAAGAGCCGATTTCACCGTCATGGACGAGCCCTTTTACGCGGCCTATCTGGTGCAGTCCGAATTGGACCATCCGATGCGGGACGACATCATCACCCACCACGAAACCGACCCTGAAAAGGTTTCGGCGGCCTGTTCCCGGGGCGGTTCACCGCATCTTTACATGAAGCATATGCCGCATCACATGTTGCCGGGCATGCCGATGGACTGGGCCGAGGGATGTGTGCATGTCCACCTGCTGCGCCATCCCGCGCGGGTGATTGCCAGCTATGCGGCCAAACGCGAGGCGCCGACGCTGGAAGACATCGGATTTGTCCAGCAGGCGCGTCTGTATGACAGGATCGGCGGGCTTGTGATCGACAGTACCGATGTTCGTGCCGACCCCGAGAAGGCGCTGCGCGGTCTTTGTACCGCTATTGATCTGCCGTTTGATCCCGCGATGTTGAAATGGCCGGCAGGGCCAAGGGCGGAAGATGGAATCTGGGCCAGCCATTGGTACGGCGCGGTGCATCAGAGCACGGGGTTTGCCGGGGCAGAAGGGCCTTTGCCCAGGCTCGACGCCGAACAGGCCGCCCTGGCTGAAAGGGCGATGCCACATTACGAAAAACTGTGGAATCAGCGGCTCGGAAAATAGAATCCGGTTTTCGTGAAACTTCTGCGTCTCCCGTTCCGTGGCTGCGGCATACATCAAGAGGGAGACAGAGATGAAATATGTAACGAGTTCGATTGCCGCACTGACCCTGACAGCAGGTGTGGCTTTTGCCGCAGCGCATGCCACGCCGATGGTCGAGGCATCTGATCAGGATGTGTCGAATGGCGTTGTCAGCGCGGACAAGGTCGTCGCGGGCGAAAACGGCTGGCTGGTGGTGCACCGCACCGATGCCGATATGAAGCCGGGCCCTGTGGTAGGTTACGCCCCCCTGCGCGGTGGCGAGAACATGGATGTCGCCGCGATCCTTCAGGAAGACGTTGCATCGGGCGACATGCTGATGCTGATGGTTCACTCCGAAGCGGGTGGCATGAAAGCCGGCGTATTCGAATATACGCTCGGCGCCAAGGAAGACGGCCCGATCAAGCCGGATGGCAACCTCGTGATGACGGTCGTCAAGGCCAAGTGATACCAGCCGCCTAACGAGTTTCCGGTTTTGGTAACTTGAAGCGTATTTTCACCAAAAGGGCCCGGATATTGCGATCCGGGCCCTTTTTTGTGTTGGCGTCGGGGCCTTAGCCCTTCATGCGCTTGTCGCGGGCGGCCAGCAGTTTCAGGCGCAGCGCATTGAGCTGGATGAAACCTGCCGCATCTTTCTGGTCATAGGCGCCGGCATCATCCTCGAAAGTCACATGCGCCTCTGAATAGAGCGAGTGATCGGACCAGCGGCCCACGGTCCGGACGTGACCCTTGTAGAGTTTCAGGCGCACGGTGCCGGTGACATGGGTCTGGCTGGCGTCAATGGCGGCCTGCAGCATGGTGCGTTCGGGGCTGAACCAGAAACCGTTGTAGATCAGTTCGGCATAGCGCGGCATCAACTCGTCCTTGAGGTGCATGGCACCCCGGTCGAGCGTGATGGATTCGATGCCGCGATGTGCCTCAAGCAGCAGGGTGCCGCCGGGGGTTTCATAGATCCCACGGGATTTCATCCCGACAAAACGCCCCTCGACCAGGTCGAGCCGCCCGCAACCGTGTTTGCCGCCCAGTTCATTGAGCCTGGTCAGGATGGTGGCAGGCGACATCGCCTCGCCATTGATGCTGACCGCATCGCCGCGTTCAAATCCGATTTCGACATATTCGGGCTGATCCGGTGCCTTTTCCGGATCGACAGTGCGCTGATAGACATAGTCGGGCGCGTCAATGGCCGGGTCTTCCAGCACCTTGCCCTCGGAGGAGGTGTGCAGCAGGTTGGCATCCACGCTGAAGGGGGCCTCTCCGCGTTTGTCCTTGGCGACGGGGATCTGGTGCTTTTCGGCAAACTCCAGCAGTTTTGTCCGGCTGGAAAGATCCCATTCGCGCCAGGGGGCGATCACCTTGATGTCCGGGTTCAGCGCATAGGCGGCCAGCTCGAACCGTACCTGGTCATTGCCCTTGCCGGTTGCACCATGTGCCACGGCATCGGCCCCTGTCTCGGCGGCAATTTCCACCAGACGCTTGGAGATCAGCGGGCGGGCGATGGAGGTGCCGAGCAGGTAGAGCCCCTCGTATACGGCATTGGCGCGGAACATCGGGAAGACGAAATCGCGCACGAATTCCTCGCGCACGTCTTCGACGTAGATCTCGGAAGCGCCCATCATCTCGGCTTTCTTCCGGGCCGGTTCCAGTTCCTCTCCCTGACCGAGGTCAGCGGTAAAGGTCACGACCTCGCAGTCGTATTCGGTTTGCAGCCACTTCAGGATGATCGAGGTATCTAGGCCGCCGGAGTAGGCGAGCACGACTTTCTTGGGCGCGGACATGGATGGTTCCTTTCTGACTTGGATCGCGGGGTATCCGGTTTTGCGGTCACGGGCAAGATCAGCTTGCCACGTTGACCTGTGCCGCCCGCGCGCCTATCGAGTTTGAACGCAAGCCGGAGACAGGTGGCATGACAGAGAATTTTCAGGCGATGGCCACATTGGCGACGGCCAGGATGCGGCAGGTATTTCCCGCCACGCCGCTTTTGCGCAATGAGCTGTTGTCGGAGCGGTTCGGGGCGGACATCTGGCTCAAACGCGAAGACCTGAGCCCGGTCCGGTCCTACAAACTGCGCGGGGCCTTCAACGCCATGCGAAAGGTCATTCCCGATCAGCAGCTTTTTGTCTGCGCCTCGGCGGGCAATCATGCCCAGGGCGTTGCGTTCATGTGCCGTCATTTCAATGTGCGCGGCGTCATCTTCATGCCGGTGACCACGCCCGAGCAAAAGATCCTGAAGACGCGAATGTTCGGCGGCAGCGCGGTGGAGGTAAAGCTCGTCGGAGATTATTTCGACAAGACGCTGACGGCCGCACAGGAGTTCTGTGCGCGGGAGGGGGCACATTTCCTGTCTCCCTTTGACGATGAGGACGTGATCGAGGGGCAGGCATCGGTCGCGGTCGAGATCGAACAGGAACTGGGCCGCGTGCCGGATCACATCATCCTGCCGGTTGGTGGCGGCGGGTTGTCTGCCGGTACGCGCAGCTATTTCGGGACAGATTGTGCCTATACCTTTGTCGAACCTTCCGGCGCGAAAAGCCTTGCCGCCGCCCTGGCGGAGGGCAAGCCGGTGGATGTGTCGCCGATCAATTCCTTCGTGGACGGTGCTGCGGTTGCGCGGATCGGCGCGCGCACCTTTGCGCGTCTGGCGGATGTGTCGCCGGAAGACGTGATCGACCTGCCGGAGGACCGCATCTGCCAGACCATCATTGAAATGCTGAATGTTGAGGGGATCGTGCTGGAACCTGCGGGAGCCATGGCGATCGAGGCGCTGGGCGATGTGGCAGAGGCGATCAAGGGAAAGACGGTTGTCTGTATCGCATCCGGCGGCAATTTCGATTTTGAGCGCCTGCCGGAGGTCAAGGAGCGCGCGCAGCGTTATGCGGGGTTGAAGAAGTACTTTATCCTGCGCCTGCCGCAGCGTCCCGGCGCGCTGCGCGATTTTCTGGACCGGCTTGGTCCAGCCGACAACATCACCCGGTTCGAGTACATGAAGAAATCGGCGCGCAACTTCGGCTCTGTTCTGATCGGGATAGAGACGGATGCGCCGGAGAATTTCCCGGCCATGTTCCGGCGGATCGACGAGGCCGGTTTCACCTATACCGACATCACCAATGATGAAACACTGGCGCAATTCGTGATCTGAGGGGAGAGCAGATGCAGTTCAAGGGAAGTTCGGTTGTCATCACCGGCGCAGGCGGCGGCATTGGTGCCGCGATTGCACGTGCGGCAGCGGCCAGGGGCGCGCGGGTCTGCGTTTCCGACATTGATGGTGACAAGGCGCGGCAGGTCGCAGAGGAGATCGGCGGCATTGCGGTTGCCTGCGATGTCACGGATGAGGCGGCGATACAAAACCTGATCGAAACCGCCAGGGCGGCGCATGGCCCGGTGGACATCTATGTCTCTAACGCGGGGCTTGGGCGGGGTGACCCCTCTCATGCGGCCTCACAGCCGAATGCGGACTGGATGTTGAACTGGAACGTGCATGTGATGGCGCATGTCTATGCCGCCCGCGCGCTGCTGCCCGAGATGATTGCGCGGGGCAGCGGCCACCTTGTCAACGTGGCCTCGGCGGCGGGGCTGCTGAACCAGATTGGCGATGCGGCTTATTCCGCGACCAAACACGCGGCCGTCAGCTTTGCGGAATCCCTTGCGATTACCCATGGGGCGGATGGCATCGGGGCGTCGGTGGTCTGCCCGCAATATGTCGCGACACCCCTGTTGGGGATGAGCGATGCTGACGCGGATCCGGATGCATCGCTGCTGACCGCCGATGACGTGGCGCAGGCAGTGGTTGCGGGCGTGGAGGAGAACCGGTTTCTGATCCTGTCGCATCCGGCCGTACAGGGCTTTGCGGTGCATCGGGCAAAGGATCATGATCGCTGGATTGCCGGGATGCAGGCGCTGCGGGTAAAGGCGCTGGACACCTTTGGTGAAATCAGGGTCCAGGAATTTTACAAACTGGTCTGACTGTCAAAGGCCGTGGGCAAGGCCTGCAGGAAAGCCGCCTTGGACATTGCGTAGGCTGACAGGATCGGATGAAGATCGACCTGGCTGGTGCCACCCTGCGCGGCCAGAGTCTCACCAGTCTGACAGAGGTCGGAGAACCTGGTGAAGCCCAGGTTCAGCGCGCTGCCCTTGAGGAGATGAAGGTCTTCCTCCACGGACAGGGGCGACTGCCCCTTGGCCAGCCGCGCCGTCACTTCTTCAACCTCCTCGATGAAAAGAGCGACGATGTCGTCAAAATCTTCTGCCCCGACTTCGTCGCGCAGCCTTGCGACCTGATCCCAGTCAATCATTTTCCCAGTCAATCATGCACCTGTTCCTCCGGCCCGGGCAGCATGAAGTTCAGAGATTAACAATGTCTTTGCAGACCGGGGCCCTTTGACACGGATTTTACCTTTTAAGAGCTCTTAACCTGTTTGGTCCAATGGTGGGCATTCCGGACCAGAGAACGTAACAGAAGCGGAGAACCGATCAGAAAATGCGGAATTTCAGCGCGGCCAGACATCCCGAAACGCTGGCCGACAACCCGGTTGCAAAGACCCGGATCCTTGTTGTCGATGACAGCCGTCTTCAGCGGCGTCTTCTGACCGGTTCATTGGTGAAATGGGGGTACGAGGTGATCGAGGCCGCCTCGGGTAAGGAAGCGTTGCAGCTTTGCGCCGACAACCTTCCGGATCTGATCCTGAGCGATTGGATGATGCCGGGCATGACCGGGCTGGAGTTTTGTCGCGCCCTGCGGGATCTGCCCGGCGAACAGTTTGCCTATTTCATTCTGCTGACCTCCAAAAAGGAGAAGGAGGAAGTGGCGGTGGGCTTGCACTCCGGCGCGGATGATTTCTTGTCCAAACCCGTGGACAATGCCGAGCTGCGGGCGCGCATCACGGCGGGCGAACGCATTATCAACACGCAGCGGCAGCTGTGCCGCAGCAACCAGATGATCCGCGACACCCTGGCCGAGCTTCAGGGCCTCTATGATTCGCTCGACAAGGACCTGCTGGAAGCCAAGAAGCTGCAGCAATCGCTTTTGCCCGAACGGCACAGGGTCTTTCGGGGCGGCACCCTGTCCTTGTTGCTGCGGTCCAGCGGGCATGTTGGCGGCGATCTGGTCGGCTTTTTCGAAGCCGGGCCGCGAAAACTGGGCCTGTTCGGGATCGATGTGTCCGGTCACGGCATCAGCTCTGCCCTGATGACCGCGCGCCTGGCCGGTTACCTTTCCGCGTCGTCTCCGGGTCAGAACGTGGCCTTGATCCCGGATGGTGAGGACAGCTTTGTTGCCCGGCCGCCGGCCCAGGCGATTCAGGCAATCAACGAACTGGTGCTGAACGAGATGGAGACGGAGCATTACTTTACGCTGATGCTGGCCATCGTCGATCTGGACAGCGGGTTGGTCCAGATTGCACAGGCCGGGCACCCGCACCCCGTCATTCGCCGCCGGAACGGGGATATCGAACAATTCGGCACCGGTGGTTTCCCGGTCGGGCTGATCAGCGGCGTATCATTTCAGCAATTCGAGGTTCAGATGCACCCGGGGGACCGGCTGCTGATCCTGTCGGACGGATTTACGGAATGCCCGGACCAGACCGGCCAGATGCTGGGAGAAGCCGGGCTGGAGGAGATCGTAACCAGCCTTGGCGACATGCATGATGAGGCGTTTTTGTCGGGGCTTTTATGGAAATTGTCCGAATTTGCAGGCGCGATTGATTTTTCTGACGACCTGTCCGGCATCATGTTCCAGTTCAATGGCGATGCACCGCCATAGGCTCAGGTCAGCAGCGCCAGATACCGCTGGAACATCAGCCGGTCGCCGTCATTCCCAAGGTTTTCGATACATTCCGAGGCAGAGAGAACCAGGGTGACATGATCCGGTTCTGTCGGCGGTGCGATCTCTCTCACCGGGCGGGCGACATAGACGGTACACAGCTTTTCGGCCCAGAGGTCGTATTCCGGCATGAAGACGAACCGCCGGAAGGCACCCAGCCTGCGGGGGGCCGCGATGCGCCATCCGATTTCCTCCATTACTTCGCGGTGCAGCGCCTGCATTGGCGATTCGCCCGGATCTATGCCGCCGCCCGGCAATTGCACGTCGATTTCCGGGGTCACCTGCGCAGTCATCAGGAAACGGGTCTTGAGGGGCAGAATGGCATATGCTCCCGGCCGCAGGCGGTAGGACCGGTTCTTTTGCGGTGGCATGCCCATACGCCTGATCATGACCGTCCCCTTTATCCCCGGGTTGCTGCTCCTATATAGACGCGGTATGCCAAGCGACCCGCGATAAGGAAACCCCCATGACTTCTCCAACCCTGCCAGGAAACAAGATCGCCTGGGATGACAGCGTATTGCCGTTTCAACTGGACCATTCGAACATTCGTGGTCGGGTGGCCCGTCTGGATGGCGTGTTGGAAGGGGTGCTGCGCCAGCACAACTATCCGCCGCAGGTCGAGGCGCTTGTGGCCGAGATGGCATTGCTGACCGCCCTGATCGGCCAGACGATCAAACTGCGCTGGAAATTGTCCCTGCAGGTGCAGTCGAAAGGCGCGGTGCGGATGATCGCCACCGATTACTATGCGCCGGAGGCTGACGGTAAATCGGCCCGTATCAGAGCCTATGCCAGCTATGATGCGGATCGGCTGACAGATGCGGCGCCCTTCGAACAGGTGGGCGAAGGGTATTTTGCAATCATGATTGACCAGGGCAAAGGGATGACCCCCTATCAGGGCATCACACCCTTGAACGGCGGTTCCCTAGCGGCCTGTGCCGAGGCGTATTTCGCCCAGTCAGAGCAGCTGCCGACACGGTTCTCACTCAGCTTTGGCCGGTCCTCCGGCCCTGACGTGGCAGAACACTGGCGCGCGGGCGGTGTGATGTTGCAACATATGCCCAAGGCGTCGCCTTTTGCGGCCAAGGGCGAAGGGTCGGGCGAGGTGCTGCAGGCCCATGACCTTGTCGATGGCGAGGACGAGGAAAACTGGAACCGGGTGAATGTCCTGCTCGATACGGTTGAAGACCTGGAGCTGATCGGGCCCAGCGTCCCGCCCACGGACCTTTTGCTGCGGCTGTTTCACGAGGAACAGCCCAGGGTGTTTGACGCGCAGGCCGTTCGTTTTGGCTGCAGCTGCTCTGAGGAAAAGGTGCGCCAGAGCCTTTCGATCTATTCGGCCCGGGACATCGAAAAGATGACCACGGATCAGGGGCGCGTCACGGCGGACTGCCAGTTTTGCGGCGCCCATTACGATCTCGACCCGGCCACAGTCGGTTTCGAGGCGGAAGGGCAGAATGGCAAATGATCAGATTGACCGCATCCGCGCAGCCTTGCTGCATCCGGGCGTGGCGACATCAGATTTCGATCTGAACCCCGACGTGGTCCTGCCCGAGGGGCGTGTGTCTCGGCCCGCCGGGGTTCTGGCACCAATCCAGCTGGTCGATGGCCGGCTGGAACTGTTGCTGACAAAAAGATCTTCCGCGTTGAAACATCATCCGGGGCAGATCGCCTTTCCGGGAGGCAAGCAGGACCCGGGTGATGCCGATAGCATCGCTGCGGCGCTGCGCGAAGCGCATGAGGAAATCGGCTTGCCGCCTGAAAATGTCGAGGTGCTGGGCACGCTGCCGGTGCATGATACGGTCACCAGCTTTGCCGTGACGCCGGTGATCGGTCTGATCCGGGACAGATTTGATATCAGGCCCGAGCCCGGCGAAGTGGCAGAGGTGTTTTCTGTTCCACTGTCGCATGTACTGGATCCTGCCAACTACCTGGTGCAGTCCCGGCGGTGGCGCGGCAGTTTGCGGCACTATTTCACCGTACCTTACGGTCCCTATTACATTTGGGGCGCAACCGCGCGTATGTTGCGGGAATGGACAGAGCGGATGAAAACCTGATTCCAGCCGATACCGATTGGCTGCGCGATCCCGCCGCTCAGGCGGTGTGCAGCGCCGTGACGGAGGCGGGTTTCGATATCTATTTTGTGGGTGGCTGCGTGCGAAATGCCTTGCTGCATGCGCCCGCCAGCGACGTGGATCTGGCAACGGATGCACGCCCGGAAGAGGTTATGGCCTTGGCCGAAAGGGCCGGGATGCGGGCAGTTCCCACGGGGATCGACCACGGCACGGTGACAGTCGTGCAGGATGGAACCGCTTTCGAGGTGACGACCTTCAGGCGGGATGTGGAAACAGACGGGCGTCGTGCGGTTGTCGCCTTTTCCACGGATATCGCAGATGATGCGCGGCGGCGAGATTTCACCATGAACGCGCTTTATGCCACGCCGCAGGGGGTGGTGGTGGATCCGCTGGGCGGTCTGCCGGACCTTTGGGCGCGCCGGGTCCGCTTCATCGAAGACCCCGCCGCCCGCATCCGGGAAGATTACCTGCGCATCCTGCGGTACTTTCGTTTCTGCGCCTATTACGCGGACCTGGACGGTGGTTTCGAGCCGGACACGCTGGCAAGCATTTCAGAAAATCTGCACGGTTTAGAGACGCTTTCGGCAGAGCGGGTCGGACAGGAGATCATCAAGCTGTTGGGTGCGCCCGACCCGTCGCAGGCGGTTGCCGTCATGCGGGCCATCGGTGTTTTGCACGCCATCCTGCCGGGGAGTGATGACAGGTTCCTGGCACCCTTCGTACATCTGGAATCGATCTGCAACATTACCCCCGACTGGTCTGGCCGACTTGCCGTTCTGGGCGGCGATGACATCGCGGCACGGTTGCGCCTCAGCAAGTCGGATGCGCGGAATCTCGCCTTGCTGCATCAGATCGGATGGATGGGGCCGCCCCTGGCGGAGGTCGCCTATCGTCATGGCCTCCGCATCGCCGAACAGGTGATGCTGATGCGCTGTGCCCTGAACGGTGAACTGCCGGAAAAAGGTTGTTTAGAGACGATTCAGAGCGCCGCCCGGGCGGTGTTTCCGGTCTCCGCCCGTGACCTCATGCCGGCATATCAGGGGCCCGCGCTGGGCGCGCGCCTGGCGGAACTGGAAAGCAAATGGATCGCCTCGGGCTTTGCCCTGAGCCGCGAGGCATTGATTGGTACATTTTGAGGTCTCGACAGAACAGAGCGCATCCAATAAATGTAAATGCATAAACTTGGAGGGTTGCAAAATGTACCGCGGGATCTGGTTCAGATAAGTCTGACATAACCCACGTCCCGACTGGCTCGCCCGGCGCGCCGGTGCATTTTGCTGTTTCTGCCCAAGGCCCCTGCCATGTTTCGTTTTTTCGAGAATCTCGTCGACCCTTATATTGCCTATTCAGAGTCTGATACGCCGCCACGCAAGCTCTGGCCGTTTCTGCGTGAGTATTCCATCCCTTTCAAAAAGGTCTTCATGCTCACCGGGGTGATGTCCATCATTGTTGCCGCGATCGAAATCGGGCTGATCTATTACATGGGACGTCTTGTTGATCTGCTGGATAGCGATCCCGCACAGATCTGGGCCGATCACGGCATCGAATTTATCTGCGTTGCGGCCTTCGTGCTGATCCTGCGCCCGCTTCTGCAGGGGTTCGACGTGGCCTTGCTGAACAACGCCATTCTGCCGAATTTTGGCACGCTGATCCGTTGGCGCGCCCACCGGCATGTGCTGCGGCAGTCTGTCGGCTGGTTCGAGAACGATTTTGCGGGCCGGATCGCCAACCGCATCATGCAGACGCCGCCCGCTGCGGGTGAAGTGGTGTTCCAGGTGTTCGATGCGATGTCTTATGCGCTGGCCTATATGATCGGCGCGGCGATTCTGCTGTCCACCTCTGATTGGCGCTTGTTAGTGCCGCTTTTGATCTGGTTTGCCCTTTACGCGGCGCTTGTGAAATGGACTGTTACCCGTGTCGGGCCGGCGTCCAAGGCCGCATCTGATGCGCGGTCCATGGTGACCGGGCGCGTGGTGGATGCCTATACCAACATCCATTCGGTCAAGATGTTCGCGCATCACGACTTGGAAGTCAGCTTTGCCAAGGAAGCCATCGAGAAGACCCGCGTCACCATTCAGAACGAGATGCGGATCTTTACGGTCATGGATGTCGTTCTGGTGGCCCTGAATGGCGTCTTGATCGTGGGTGTTGTCGGCTGGGCGCTGGCGCTCTGGATCGCGGGCGAGGCCAGTGTCGGTGTCGTTGCAGCGGCCTCTGCGCTGACATTGCGGCTTAACGCCATGACCGGCTGGATCATGTGGGCGCTGTCGTCATTCTTCCGTGAGCTTGGCGTGGTCGCGGAGGGGATGGAGACGATTGCGCAACCCGTCACGCTGACCGACCAGAAAGGTGCGGCACCCCTGAAGCTGGAACACGGCCGTATCGAGATCAAGGGCCTGTCGCATCACTACGGGCGCTATTCGGGCGGGCTGAACGACATTTCCCTGACCATCAAACCGGGGGAGCGGATTGGCCTTGTTGGCCGTTCCGGTGCGGGAAAGTCGACCTTGGTAAAGCTGTTGCTGCGGTTCTATGACCCGGAGGCAGGCCAGATCCTGATCGACGGGCAGGACATCACGACCGTCCGCCAGGACAGCCTGCGGCGGCAGATCGGCATGGTCCAGCAGGACAGTTCCCTGCTGCACCGGTCGGTGCGCGACAATATCATCTACGGCAATCCCGAAGCATCCGAGGCCCAGATGATTGCCGCGTCGAAGCAGGCGCAGGCGCATGATTTCATCCAGGATCTCGTCGATCCCGAAGGGCGGAAGGGTTACGATTCGCGTGTGGGCGAGCGTGGCGTAAAGCTGTCCGGCGGGCAGCGCCAGCGGATCACGCTGGCCCGGGTGATCCTGAAAGACGCGCCAATTCTGTTGCTGGACGAAGCGACAAGCGCGCTCGACAGCGAGGTGGAGGCGGCCATTCAGGAGACGCTTTATGGCATGATGGCGGGCAAGACGGTGATCGCAATTGCACACCGGCTTTCCACAATTGCGGAAATGGATCGGATTATCGTTCTGGATCAAGGTGCTATTGTCGAAGACGGCACTCATGACGCGCTTTTGGCCCAGGGCGGACTATATGCAGATTTCTGGAACCGCCAGTCCGGCGGCTTCCTGACGATGGATATGGAAGAGACACCCGCGTGAGACTTGCCAACTGGATCGACCCGTTCTCCAAAAGCGACAGCCCGCCGCCGCGGCACCTGATGGGATTCTTCCGCTGGACCCTCAAGGGGTCCGGGTCGGCGCTGGCCACAGCATCGGTGCTGTCGATCCTGGCTGGCGTGGTCGAGGTGATGGCAGCGTTGATCCTTGGTATGGTCGTGGATGCGGCGCTGTCTTCTGACGCGGGGTCGGTCTTTCGGGATCAATCGGGTATCTTGCTGTTGTCTCTGGCCTTCTTTGTGATCCTGCGCCCGGCGCTCTTTGGTGCCAGTTCCTTCATGCAGTCCATCGTCATCGGGCCGAATGTGTTCAACCTCGTCCTGTCGCGGTTGCATCGCTATACGCTGGGGCAGGCGGTCACCTTCTTTGACAACGATTTTGCCGGCCGAATCTCGCAAAAGGAAATGCAGACCGGGCGCGCCCTGACCGATGTGGTGATCGAGATGATCCACACGGTTCTTTTTGCGCTGGCGTCCTTTGTCGGGGCGGTAATGTTGCTGGGCACAGTGGATTGGCGCATCGCGCTGGGGCTGGTGGTGTGGATGGGCGGCTACGTCCTTTTGATCCGCCGCTACATGCCGCTTGTGCGGAGCCGGTCAAAGGCGCGCGCATCTGCCCGCGCCATGGTGACGGGGCAGGTGGTCGACACGATCACCAATATCAAAACGGTCAAGCTGTTTGCCCATGCCGAGCATGAGGACCGCGCCGCGCTGGGCGCGATGAGCAGGTTTCGCGATACTTCGCTGGCCTTTGGCAAGGTCAGCGTTTCGTTCCGGTTCTGGCTGATGACAATTGCAGGCCTGCTGCCCGTGCTGCTGGTGGGTGGTGCGCTTTGGTATTGGTCGCTGGGGCTGGTGACGGCAGGCGACATCGCTGCCACCGGCGCCGTGTCACTGCGTCTGGCGCAGATGACCGGCTGGGTCAGTTTCACGTTGATGGCGCTTTATGCCAACCTGGGCGAGGTCGAGGACGGGATGCGCACCCTGACCCCGGCGCAGACCCTACTTGATGCCAAGGACGCGACCGACCTTGAGGCGGCGCAGGGCGATATCGTCTTTGACGATGTGCGTTACACCTATGGGCGCGGCGGCGGCGGTGTCGAGCATTTGTCACTGACCATTGCACCGGGGGAGAAACTGGGTGTGGTCGGGGCGTCGGGTGCGGGAAAATCCAGCCTGGTTTCGCTTCTTTTGCGGCTCTATCCGCTGGAGAAGGGCCGTATTCTGATTGACGGTCAGGACATTGCCCATGTGACGCAGGAAAGCCTGCGGCGGCAGATCGGCATGGTCACGCAGGAAACCGCGATGTTCAACCGCTCAGCCTTTGACAACATCAGATACGGCAAGCCTGACGCGACCCGCGACGAGGTTATCGCGGCTGCGCGCAAGGCCGAGGCGCATGAGTTCATCGAGAACATGCAGGACCACAAGGGCCGCAAGGGATACGATGCGCATCTGGGCGAGCGGGGTGTGAAGCTTTCGGGCGGTCAGCGCCAGCGGATCGCTTTGGCCCGCGCCATTCTCAAGGATGCACCGATCCTTGTGCTGGATGAAGCGACCAGCGCGCTCGACAGTGAGGTCGAAGCGTCGATCCAGGCTGCGTTGACCCGTGTGATGGAGGGCAAGACGGTGCTGGCCGTGGCGCACCGCCTGTCCACGCTCACGGATATGGACCGGATCATCGTGATGGACGCGGGCCGGATCGTTGAAGAGGGGACGCATGAGAGCCTGTTGGCCGAGGATGGGCTTTATGCCCGCTACTGGCACCGGCAGTCTGGCGGGTTCCTCGATTTGGCGGCGGCGGAATAGGCCCTTTTTCTATGCCCGTGCACAGGATATGGCGCTGGTATGACAGAACATCAGATCATTCGTTTGGGTCACCACGGTGACGGTATCGCAAGTGGCCCGATTTACGCGCCCATGACCCTGCCGGGCGAGATCGTTTCCGGCGAGGTCGAGGGCGAGACGCTTACCAATGTCCGGATCGTGACGCCGTCGGATCAACGGGTGTCGCCGCCCTGCCGCCACTACAAGTCCTGCGGCGGGTGTCAGTTGCAGCATGCCTCGGATGATTTCGTTGCGGGCTGGAAACAGGAATTCGTTCGGATTTCGTTGAATGCCCATGGGTTAGAGACTGAATTCCGTCCCATCGTCACCTCCCCGCCGCAGTCGCGCCGCAGGGCCGCTTTTGCCGCGCGCCGAACCAAGAAGGGCGCCATGGCCGGGTTCCACGGCCGTGCATCCGACGTGATCGTCGAGATTCCCGATTGCAAGCTGCTGCATCCCGATCTCATGGCTGGTCTGGCCATTGCGGAACGGTTGGCCATGATCGGCACCAGCCGCAAAGCGGCGCTGGCCGTGACGGTCACGCAAAGCGATGTGGGGCTGGATGTTGCCGCTGCGCAGGGCAAACCGCTGGATGGGCCCCTGCGCCAGGCCCTGGCACAGGTGACCGAAGAGCTTGGGCTTGCGCGGTTGAGTTGGGATAATGAGACCGTCGCGATGCGCGTGCCCCCGGTGCAGCATTTCGGCAGGGCCAGGGTGACGCCACCGCCGGGCGCATTCCTGCAGGCCACCAAAGAGGGTGAAGCGGCGCTTTGCGCTGCGGTCAGGGAGGCAGTAGGCCCGGCGGCCCGGATTGCCGACCTGTTCGCCGGATGCGGAACATTCACATTGCCCCTGGCGGAAAACGCCAGTGTCCTGGCGGTGGAAAGCGCAGCGGAAATGCTGGAAGCGCTCGATCACGGATGGCGCATGGCCGAGGGGCTGAAACCGGTCACAACCCAGGCGCGCGACCTCTACCGGCGTCCGATGCTGCCGGATGAACTGGCCAGGATGGATGCCATCGTGCTGGACCCGCCGCGCGCCGGAGCCGAGCGGCAGGTGGTGGAAATCATTCCGGCCAAAGTGCCGCGTATTGCCTATGTTTCGTGCAATCCGGTGACCTTTGCGCGCGATGCCGCAATGTTGGTGGGCGGTGGATATACGCTGGATTGGGTGCAGGTCGTGGACCAGTTTCGCTGGTCGTCACATGTTGAACTTGCCGCGTGTTTCTCCAGATAGCGTCTGCGCCCTGTTCTGATGCCGCAGTGTGAAAATTCTTGTGTCTCACCACTTTTTGAACAGCCCGTTTTGGGGTATGTGATAGCGGGGAACAAAGATACATTTGACCCGTCAGGCAGGATCGAAAACAAATGAAACGCAGAACACTTATTCTGGGCGGCACCGCGCTGGTGGCACTGGGTGCGTGCAGCAACAGCAAGTTCAAGCGCTATAACGGCCCCGAAGTCACCTATGTCGTCGTGAACAAGCAGGATCGCAAGATGTGGCTGCTGCATCATGACAGGGTGCTGGAGGAATATCCGATTCATCTTGGATTTGCTCCGGTCGGGCACAAGACGGTCGAAGGCGACGGCAAGACGCCGGAAGGCACCTACATCATCGACCGCCGCAATCCGAACAGCCGTTTCCACCTGTCGATTGGGATTTCATATCCCAACGAAGAGGATCGCAGGCGCGCGGAAGAGCTGGGTCAGAAGCCCGGCGGCGACATCTTCATCCATGGCCAGAAACACCCGTCGCGCAAGGACAAGGGCGACTGGACCTGGGGCTGCATCGCTGTCCGGAACAAGGATATCGAAAACATCTATGCGATGGTGCGGGACGGTACACCGATCCTGCTGAACCCGTGAAGGGCAGGGGAACTGCTGATCAGTTCCCCATCACCAGCGTCCACCAGATCTTGCCACCCGGTTCCTGAAACCAGGAAAAGCCCATGTTGCGCGCATCCGGCGACATGATGACGCGACGGGTATCCGGTTGCTCCATCCAGGCGGCCAGGGTCTCCAGCTCCGATTCGTAGGTCTCGGAAATCGTTTCGCCGATCAGGTGACCGGTATAGCCGACGCGGGCGATCCGGTCGATCGGGGAGGACCCGTCAGAGCCGAAGTGCCAGGGCCGATTCTGTACCGACATGTCACGGGAATGCGTGGCGGCAGCAGCGTTCAGCTGCGGGTTCAGTTCCACGGTCGCCTGTCCGGCGGCGCTGCGCAGGGCATTGACGGAATCAAGCATTCTGAACTGAATCTTGCCTGTTTCGCCGGCGCGGATGCGATAGGCCTTGGGCAGCGGTTTGCCATCAGAGCCAATTTGGGGGGTGACTGGCGCACAGGCAGACAAGGCGAGGCAGATTGCCATCAGGACGGACAGGATACGGATCACGGCATAGCTCCACGAGTTTGTTTTGCCCCTCCTACAGCGGACAGCGTTGCAGTTCAAACGCACATCGGCGTTACCTTGCCTGATGACGGGTCTTTGATTTGATACTGAGGCTTTGGGGTCATATATCGGGAAGAATCTCAAAATTCCTTTTTGATGGAGACATGATAATGTCCGACAAGCACCAAAAATTAAGCAGCCGTCGGGCCTTCCTTGCAGGATCCGCCGCCCTGATCGCTTCGCCCGTTTTGGCACAGACCTCGTCAAACGTGAACTCCGAGGCGACAACCCAGACCGAACGTGATCTTACCGAGACGGTCCGCCGCAACATCTCCAGCTTCCGGACGCTGGATTGGCGCCCCTATTTCGACAACACCCGCAACGGCGCGGTTCTGGTCGATATCGACAGCCGCGCAGTGCATTTCTGGTCGGAAGATCAGAGCGTCTACAAGCTTTACCCCTCCTCGGTCCCTCTGACGGAGGACCTGACGCGGCGGGGCCGGACAAGTGTTGTGCAAAAGGTCGTGGGGCCAAGCTGGCGGCCGACGCCGTCCATGCTGCAGCGCAATCCGGAGTGGCCCGAATTCATCGGACCGGGCCCGGATAACCCCCTTGGCACCCACGCGCTGTACCTGAGCTGGACCTACTACCGGATCCACGGCACCCACGACACCCGCAAGATCGGACGGCGGTCGTCGAACGGCTGTATTGGTCTTTATAATGAACACATTGCGGAATTGTTCAGCATGACCAAGGTCGGCACGCAAGTGTTGCTTATTTGACGACATTTCAGGACTTGTAAGGCGCAAAAACGGAATCCGGGTTTGCAATCCCCCGGTTATGCTGTTTAGAAAGTTTTACGAGGTAAGTCTTGGGTGCGTGCGTGCACGATTGTGCAACACGCCTTTTCTGGAGGTTATACTATGAAAAAACTCGTTCTCGCCGCTGCTCTGACAGCCGCTGCATCGACTGCTTACGCTGGTTCGCTGGCAGAGCCGATCGTGGAAGCACCCGTCATCGTTGAAGAAGCATCTTCTTCTTCTTCCGGTGTTCTGGTTCCTCTGCTGCTGCTGGCCGTTGTTGCCGCTGCTGTTGCTTCTGACTAATTCAGAGCGACATCTAAATCGAAAAAGGCGGTGTTCTGCACCGCCTTTTTTGCGTTCCGGGGCATGTTTCCCGGCAAGGGCAACTTGCGTCGCAGGTTCAGCCAGTCAGTCCAGCCAGCCCTTCAGATTCTCCTGAACCGCGTTCGACAGCGCCGTGATATGCGCGTCTTCATCGTTGAGGCAGGGGATATAGGTAAAGCTTTCGCCCCCCGCCTCTTCAAAGCTTTCCTTGATCTCTTCGTTGATCTCTTCCAGCGTTTCGATGCAATCCGCTGAAAAGGCGGGTGCGCAGACCGCGATGGTTTTTTTGCCTGCTTTGGCCTGCCGGGCAACTTCTTCGACGGTGTAGGGCTGCAGCCATTCCTCGGGGCCGAATTTCGATTGGAAGGTCGTCATGATCTGGGTGTCGTCCCAGCCCAGCCGCTCTTTCAGCAGGCGCGTCGTTTTCTGGCATTGGCAATGGTAGGGGTCGCCCTCCATCAGGTAGCGGATGGGGACACCATGATAAGAACAGATCAGGATATCCGGCCGCTTCTCCGCCGCGGCATAGGCGCGCTCGACAGATTGGGCGAGCGCCTCGATATAGTCGGGGCGGTCAAAGTAGGGTTCGACAACCCGCGCGATCGGTTGCCATTTTTCCTTGCCCAAAGCGGCAAAGAACGCGTCGCAGGCCGTGGCTGATGTTGCCCCTGCGTATTGCGGATAAAGCGGAAAGAACAGGATCTTCGTGCAGCCTGCCGCAGTCATTGCGGCAACCTTGGACTGCGTTGACGGGTTTCCGTAACGCATGCAGAAATCAACCATCACGTCATTGCCGTAACGTTCTTTCAGCGCTGCCGCCATCTTGGCGGTCTGCGCCTTGGTAATGGTCATCAACGGGCTTTCACCGGCGGCATGGTTCCAGATGCTCTTGTAGGCGGCGCCGCTGGTGAAGGGGCGTTTGCTGAGGATGACCAGTTGCAGCAGCGGCTGCCAGAGCCATGGGGAATAGTCGATGACCCGGCGATCCGACAGGAATTCTCCAAGGTAACGGCGCATCGACCAGTAGTCATAATTGTCAGGCGTGCCGAGGTTCGCCAGCAGAACGCCGACACGTTCCCTGGGGACAGCGGGATGGTCGGCGTTGGCATGTTGCGGGCGCGCGGCTTGCATAATTCTGTCCTTGGTCACCAGTGTCGTGCTGAAATAGCCGGTTTCAACGCAGGGTCAATTGCGCAACTTTGTCTCATCCGTGTTCAGGGCATCCGCCAGGCGCTGTTGTGCGGAACCGGGCCGCAGCGGTTTCTGCTGGCTTTCGTCCGGGGCCCAGCCGGTCAGGAAAATCAGTTCGAAGGTGGCAATCACACGGCCTTCGCCATCATTGAAATGGTTTTGATAAAGCTGTGCCGCGGTTTCAATCACGGCGCGGGCGGTGGGCCGTCGCAGCCGTGCTGACAGGGCGTTGGATTCGCCCATCGCGCGCAGGTCGCGCATCAGGGCCCAGGCGTCCTGGTAAGAAACGGTCAGAGGCACGGCATCCGCCACCGGCAGCGCAAAACCGGCCCGCTGCAGCAGCCCGCCCATGTCGCGGAGTTCGGCCATGGGCGCGACACGAGGGGACATGCCACCGGTAACCGAGGCTTCGGCCTGACCCAGACAGGCGCGCAATTCCTGCAGGGTCTGCCCACCAAAAGCGGCAGAGACAAACAGACCGTCCGCGCGCAGCGCCCGGCGGCACTGGATCAGCTGCCCGACAGGGTCATTGGCCCAATGCAGCGACATGCCGTGGATCACAAGGTCATGCGCCCCCACCTCCAGCGACAGGACATCCGAGGCGGGAACAACCGTCGCTTCTGGCAGCAGGTCACCCCAGACGGCGGGAAAATCCGTGACCACGGCCGGCGCGGTAAAGGACTTGTTAACCATCCCGAGCCGATCCTGAATCTCGTCGATGGCCTGTTGATGCAGGAACAGCGCCTCGGGCGTTGCGCGCGCGCGTCGAAGGGACAGTGCAGTCAAGTCGGTCAGGGGCGATGGCGTGGTCATGGGAGGTCAATATGCCGTTGTTGGATAGACTGCAAACCGCGTTGAACGCCATCTATCCTGCGCGATGTCTGACCTGCGGTGAAATCGTGGACAGCGACTTTGGCCTCTGCGGACCATGTTGGCGCGACACGTCTTTCATCGGCGGCACGATCTGTGACCAATGTGGTGCACCATTGCCCGGCCTGTCGGGGGGCGATGTATTATTCTGCGATTCCTGCCTGCAAAGCACGCGCCCCTGGGTGCAGGGGCGCGCGGCACTGTTGTACGCCAATACCGGGCGCAAGCTGGTGCTGGCGCTGAAACACGGGGACCGTCAGGAGATTGCGCGGCCCGCAGGCCGCTGGATGACAACAGCTGCGCGACCTGTACTGCAGCCCGACACCCTGATCGCCCCTGTTCCGCTTCATTGGCGGCGCAGGATCAGGCGCAGGTACAACCAGTCGGCTTTGCTGGCCCGCGCGATGGCACGGGAATCGGGGCATCTGTGCTGTGTCGATCTGCTGCAACGGTATCGTGCGACCCCCACGCTGGACGGTCTGGGCCGGGAGGAACGGTGCAAGACCCTTGAAAATGCCATCCGCCTCAACCCGGCCCGGCGGGACGTAGTCCGTGACCGGCCGGTGTTGCTGGTGGATGACGTGATGACCTCCGGCGCGACATTGGCCGCCGCGACGGAGGCCTGTCATTCGGCAGGTTCGGGACCTGTTTGTGTGGTAACACTGGCGCGCGTGGCCAAAGACACCTAAATCCCCTCTAAGCGTTTCTTGTTGAAAGGGATATCGAATGAAACCCGTCGAAATCTACACATCGCCGCTTTGCGGTTTCTGTCATGCCGCCAAACGGTTGCTGAACCAGAAGGGTGTCAGCTTTTCCGAGGTGGACGTATTGGCCAACCCCGACCTCAAACCCGAAATGATCCAGCGGGCAAACGGAGGGCGCACCGTTCCGCAGATCTTTATCGGGGAGACCCATGTGGGCGGATGTGACGATCTTTTCGCGCTTGAACGCGAGGGCAAGCTGGATGGCTTGCTGGCTGCATGATGCAAGGCGCGATCCTGCAACTGAATGTCACGGATGACCCCGGGGACAACCTTGGCAAGACGCTGGCCATGCTGGATGAGGCGGTGCGCGCCGGGGCAGAGTTTGTTCTGACGCCGGAAGTGACCAATTGCGTGTCGACCAGCCGCAGCCACCAGCAGGACGTGCTGTTGCATGAAGACGAGGACATCACCCTGGCCGCCCTGCGCAAGGCGGCGGCGGATGCGGGGATCTGGCTGTTGATCGGGTCGCTCGGGCTCAAGACCGGGGACGCGGACGGGCGTTTTGCCAACCGGTCCTTTCTGATCGACCCGCAGGGCGGGATCGTGGCGCGATACGACAAGATCCACATGTTCGACGTGCAGATAAACGAGAGCGAGACCTATCGCGAATCGGCGGGCTACCGTCCGGGCACGCAGGCCGTGGTGGCCGACACGCCCTTTGGCAAGATCGGGTTGAGCATCTGTTACGATGTCCGGTTTCCGCTGCTTTACAACGCATTGGCCCGTGCCGGGGCGCAGATCATCACCGTGCCGGCGGCGTTTTCGCCGGTGACCGGTGCGGCCCACTGGCATGCGCTGCTCAGGGCGCGGGCGATTGAGACAGGCTGTTTCGTGATAGCCCCGGCGCAGACGGGCACCCATGCCAGCGCCGAACACAAGACGCGGGATTGCTATGGTCATTCGCTGGTGGTGTCGCCCTGGGGCGAGGTGCTGCTGGATGCAGGCGACACAGCCGGCGTTTACAACTTTGCCCTGGATATGGATGATGTCGCGAAAGCGCGGGGCAAGGTCCCCAGCATGGCAAACGCGCGCATGTTTGATGCGCCTGAAGTGGCTTCTTGATCAGGTCGGTAGATGAGTGATGACAGTCAGACAGTTGCGATCATGCTGTTCAGCGAGTTGCTGGCGGCCGATCACGCTGTGCGCAGTCGTCTGACACGGGTGTTGCCGAAGGGAATGGAGATTTCGCATTTCTCGGTGCTGAACCATCTTTCCTGGCAGGGCGATGAAAGCAGCCCGGCGCGGTTGGCCGAACGGTTCGGTGTCACCCGCGGGGCGATGACCAATACCCTGACCAAGCTGGAATGGTCCGGCTATGTCCACATCCGCCCGGACTGGGACGATGCGCGGCGCAAGATGGTCGCGATCAGCCCGGCGGGGCGGCAGGCACGCGACGATGCGGTGGCTGCCATCGCGCCGATGATCAACGAGGTGGTGGAAAGCCTGGGCGAGGAACAGACCCGCGCGGCCCTGCCGATCCTGCGCGAAATCCGGATCAAGCTTTCCTGAGGCTTGCCGTCACGTAGTTCACGCTCAGGTCCTTGTCGGACAGCCGCCAGGTCCAGGCGATGGGGTTGAATACGAACCCCTTGCGGTCCACCGGCTCAAGCCCTGCCTGCCGCAGCAGGTCGAACAATTCGTCGGGGGTGATGAACTTGGACCATTCATGTGTCCCTTTCGGCAGCCATCGCATGATGTGTTCCGCCCCCACGATCGCCATGGCAAAGGATTTCGGATTTCGGTTGATTGTCGAACAGATGTGCAGCCCGCCCGGTTTCAGCAGGTCATGGCAGGCGGTCAGGTAATCAATCGGGGAAGCGACATGTTCGACCACTTCCATGTTGAGGACAACATCGAACCGTTCGCCCGCCTCTGCCATCGCTTCGGCAGTGGTGTGGCGGTAGTCGATATCGAGGCCGGATTGTTCCGCGTGGACCCGTGCCACGGGAATATTCCCTTCCGCCGCATCGGCGCCGACCACATCCGCACCCAGCCGCGCCATCGGTTCTGCCAGCAGCCCGCCGCCGCAGCCGATATCGAGGATTCGCAGGCCCTTGAAAGGGTCGGCGGCTTTCAGGTCGCGGTCGAATTCCCCGGCAATCTGGCTGGTGATATAATCCAGCCGACAGGGATTGAGCATGTGCAGCGGCTTGAACTTTCCGTTCAGATCCCACCATTCGGCGGCCATGGCTTCGAATTTGGAAATTTCTGACGGATCAACTGTTGTTCGAGACATTTGCATTTTCCGCTTCCTATGTTCTTGTAGACTTGGACACTATATAGGTCCCCCATGGACAAGTATCCCGACCAAATGCGCGCGGCGCAGTATCTTTATCCGCCCATTGACCCCTTCGATCAGGGGATGATGTCGGTCGGGCAGGGGCATAGGGTTTATTACGAACAATGCGGCAACCCGGATGGGCTTCCGGTTGTGGTCCTGCATGGTGGCCCCGGTGGCGGCTGCAGCCCGTCGATGCGCCGATATTTCGATCCCTCCGTCTATCGGGTGATTCTGTTTGATCAGCGCGGCTGTGGACGGTCGCGGCCCCACGCAAGCGTGACGGACAACACCACCTGGCACCTGGTCGCGGACATCGAGATGATTCGCAAAGAATTGAAGATCGACCGCTGGATCGTCTTTGGCGGGTCCTGGGGGGCGACGTTGGCGCTGGTCTATGCCCAGACACACCCGGATGCCGTGCGCCACCTGGTCTTGCGCGGCGTTTTCCTGATGACACAGTCGGAGCTGGATTGGTTCTATGGCGGCGGCGCCGGGAAATTCTGGCCCGAGGTCTGGGACCGCTTCGTGTCCTTGATTCCCAAAGAAGAACAGGACGACCTGATCAAGGCCTACCACAGGCGTCTGTTTTCGGGCGATCTGCCGATTGAGCAGCGCTTTGGCAGGGCCTGGGCCGCATGGGAAAACGCGCTGGCGTCGATCCAGTCGTCGGGGGCATCGCATGAGGGGCCATCCGACTATGCCCGCGCCTTTTCCCGGTTGGAGAATCACTATTTCACCAATGCGGGCTTTCTGGAGTTCGACGGCCAGATCGTGGAACATATGCCGCGTATCGCGCATATCCCCGGCACCATCGTGCAGGGGCGGTATGACATGATCTGTCCGCCGGTCAGCGCCCACAGGATCGCGGAACGCTGGCCCGGTGTGGAGCTGTTGA
Source organism: Sulfitobacter sp. PR48 (assembly GCF_028807335.1). Classification (NCBI taxonomy): domain Bacteria; kingdom Pseudomonadati; phylum Pseudomonadota; class Alphaproteobacteria; order Rhodobacterales; family Roseobacteraceae; genus Sulfitobacter; species Sulfitobacter sp. PR48. The sequence goes on from NZ_JARAMM010000002.1 coordinate 53,088, forward strand.
TGGTGCGCAATGCGGGCCATGCCCTGTCGGAACCGGGGATCAGTGCGGAGCTGGTGCGCGCCATGGACAGAATCGCGAAGCTATGAGCCGCAGGACCACCCTTCTTGACCGACGCGCGGTCTTTTCCAGTGCCGCGGCGGCGGCCTTGCTGGCCGCCACGGGCGTTGGCGCGGCGGGCGTGCCCGCACGTGGCGGGCGTTTGCGGATGGCGCTGTCGGGCGGATCCCGCAGCGATTCGTGGTCGCAGGGTGATGGGTTGTTCATGCAGGTGGCGCGGCAGGGGCTGATCTACGACACCCTGACCGAAGTGGCCGCAGATGGCACCCTGCGCGCGGAACTCGCGCTGGGCTGGCAGGCCTCGGACGATGCGCGGGTCTGGGATTTCGACCTGCGTCGCGGGGTACGGTTCCATGACGGTGCTGCTTTTACGGCGGCGGATGCGGTGGCCAGCCTGCGCGGGCTGGTGGCGGGAGAGGTGCGTGCAATGCGCCCCGACCAGCTGAGAATCACCCTGGAAGTACCGAACGTTGGGCTGCCGCTGATGCTGTCGGGGCCTGAGTACGTGATCCGGCCCGCCCATGCACCGGAGGCAGGCATCGGCACCGGGCTTTACCAGCTGCGCCGGTTCCGGCCCGGCCAGCAGGTTCTGGCGACGCGAACAGCCAGCCACTACCGCGACGGCACGGCGGGCTGGTTTGACGAGGTCGAGCTGACCTCGATCCCTTCCGAACCGGTGCGTGGCCAGGCGCTGGGCGAATACCTGGTCGACGCGGTGGATATCCGCGACGCGGGCGCGCTTGCCGGTTTGCCGGATATTCACCTGATGCCCGACGCGCGGCACCCGGTGCAGGCCGTCAGCGCCGCCGTCGCTCAGCCCGCGCAGGTCAGCCCCCTTCGCCCGCTGGACAACCTGCGCGCGGCGGAACGCTGGTGGTTCGGATGAGCCTTGCGCGGGGGGCCTTGCGATTGGCGGCAACCCGGCGTATATGGTTGCCAACAGCGGCGCGTTCGGGTCCACACCAAACGCTCCACCGATCTTGAACACGGGCCGCGCGCCCGTTTTTTTGTGTCTGAAAGAACCATGTCCAACGATCTGATAGCAAAAGCCGCCATTGACCGCCGCCTGGCCGAGATCATCACCCCGGTGATCGAGGACATGGGGTTTGAACTGGTGCGCGTGCGACTGATGTCAGGCAAGAACACGACCCTGCAGATCATGGCCGACAGGCCCGAGGGCGGGATCGAGGTTGATGACCTTGCGCTGATCAATCAGGCCATCGGCACCGTGCTGGATGTCGAAGACCCGATCCTCGATGAATACACGCTGGAGGTCTCAAGCCCCGGCATCGACCGTCCGCTGACCCGGCTCAAGGATTTCGACATGTTCGAAGGCTACGAGGCCAAGATCGAGACGGACGAGCTGATCGACGGCCGCCGCCGTTTCAAGGGCGAGCTGGCCGGGATTGACGGGAACGAAGTGCTGATCAACGTCGAAGAGGGGACCATCGGGCTCAACTTTGACTGGCTGTCGGACGCCAAGCTGGTGCTGACGGACGAGCTGATCAAGGAAATGTTGCGCCAACGCAAGGCGGCCGGCGCGCTGAATGAAGAAGATTTCGATGAAGTTCAGACCGATGACGGGTCTGCTGAGGGAGAAGACTAATGGCCATTACATCTGCCAACCAGCTTGAGCTGCTGCAAACCGCCGAAGCGGTGGCGCGTGAAAAGATGATCGACCCCGGTCTGGTGGTCGAAGCGATGGAAGAATCGCTCGCCCGGGCGGCCAAGTCCCGCTATGGCGCGGAAATGGACATCCGTGTGTCCATCGACCGCAAGACCGGGCGCGCCACCTTTACCCGCGTCCGCACGGTGGTCGAGGATGAGGAACTGGAAAACTACCAGGCCGAGTTCACGGTTGAGCAAGCCCGGCAGTACATGGACGATCCCAAGGTCGGCGATACGCTGGTTGAGGAAGTGCCCCCCGTTGAAATGGGCCGCATCGCCGCGCAATCGGCCAAGCAGGTGATCCTGCAGAAGGTCCGCGAAGCCGAGCGTGACCGCCAGTACGAAGAATTCAAGGACCGCGCAGGCACCATCATCAACGGCCTGGTCAAGCGCGAGGAATACGGCAACGTCATCGTCGATGTGGGCGCTGGCGAAGCGATCCTGCGCCGGAACGAAAAGATCGGCCGCGAAAGCTACCGGCCCAACGACCGTATCCGCGTCTATATCAAGGACGTGCGCCGCGAGCAGCGCGGGCCGCAGATTTTCCTGTCGCGCACAGCGCCCGAGTTCATGGCCGAATTGTTCAAGATGGAAGTGCCCGAAATCTATGACGGCATCATCGAGATCAAGGCCGTGGCCCGCGACCCCGGTTCGCGCGCCAAGATCGCCGTCATCTCCTATGACAGCTCGATCGACCCGGTTGGCGCCTGCGTCGGCATGCGCGGCAGCCGCGTGCAGGCCGTGGTGAACGAGCTTCAGGGCGAAAAGATCGACATCATCCCCTGGAACGAGGATCAGCCGACCTTCCTGGTGAACGCGCTGCAGCCTGCGGAAGTGTCCAAGGTTGTTCTGGATGAAGAAGCCGGCAAGATCGAAGTCGTCGTCCCCGAAGAGCAGCTGTCGCTTGCCATCGGCCGTCGCGGTCAGAACGTGCGTCTGGCCAGCCAACTGACCGGTCTTGATATCGACATCATGACCGAAGAGCAGGAAAGCCAGCGCCGTCAGGCCGAGTTCGAGCTGCGCACCAAGCTGTTCATGGACAATCTGGACCTGGACGAATTCTTTGCCCAGCTTCTGGTCTCCGAAGGGTTCACCAACCTTGAGGAAGTGGCTTATGTCGAGGTTGACGAGCTTCTGGTGATCGACGGTGTGGACGAAGATACCGCCGCCGAGCTTCAGGCCCGTGCCCGTGACGTGCTGGAAGCGCAGAACAAGGCGGCCCTGGAAGCCGCCCGCGCATTGGGTGTCGAAGACAGCCTGGTTGAATTCGAGGGCCTGACACCCCAGATGATTGAAGCGCTGGCAAAGGATGACGTGAAGACACTGGAAGACTTTGCAACCTGCGCCGACTGGGAACTGGCCGGCGGTTGGACAACCGTGAATGGCGAGCGTGTAAAAGACGATGGCACGCTTGAACCCTTCGACATCTCGCTGGAGGAAGCGCAGGACATGATCATGACCGCCCGCGTCATGCTGGGCTGGGTCGATCCTGCGGATCTTGAAGCGGCTGAAGAAACCGACGAAGACGGCGAAGCAGCCGAGGAGGCCGGGGCCTGATCGCAGGCCCCGGAAGCACCTGATGGGTCGCGGTGGCGCAACCAAGGATCGGTCTGACGGTCCCGAACGCAAATGTATCTCGACGGGCGAGGTGCAACCCAAGTTCGGGCTTGTGCGTTTTGTGGTTGGCCCTGATCAGCAGGTTGTGCCCGATATTCTGGGCAAACTGCCGGGGCGCGGCATCTATGTCGCGGCGGATCGCGATGCGATTGAACTGGCGGTGAAGAAAAAGCTGTTTACCCGTGCAGCCAAGCAGCAGGTGAATGTACCTGAAGGGTTGGCTGATGAAGTGGAAAAGCAGCTTGCCCGGCGCGTGGTCGACCTTATTTCGTTGCAGCGCAAGGGCGGACGTGCCGTTGCGGGCTACGAAAAGGTAAAGAGCTGGCTGCAGTCCGAAGAGGCAGAAGTGCTGATCCAGGCGTCAGACGGATCGGGTCGCGGCAAGAGCAAGTTAAGCACGCCGCACTACGGCCATTACATCGGATGGCTGACGGCAGATGAATTGGGTTTGGCTTTCGGACGTCAAACTGTGATACATGGGGCGCTCGCCTCTGGTGGACTCACGCTACGTGTTGTAGAGGAAGCCCAACGACTTAAAGGCGTGCGCAAAAACGAGACTGGCAAGGGCCAGTCGAAAGGATAGACGAGCTAGATGAGCGATAGTGACGGCAAGAAAACATTGGGTCTGCGCGGAGGCGCGCGTCCGGGGAATGTAAAGCAAAGCTTTAGCCATGGGCGGACCAAGAACGTCGTAGTCGAAACCAAGCGCAAGCGCGTTGTGGTGCCCAAGCCGGGTGCCGGTAAGGCAGGTGCTGGCGGATCTCCGGTTGGGGACCCTTCCAAGCGTCCTGCGGGGATCACCGATGCGGAAATGGATCGCCGCCTGAGGGCTGTTCAGGCCGCCAAGGCCCGCGAGTCCGAAGAGGCCGCAGCCCGCGAAGCCGAAGAAAAGGCCCGCGCGGAAGACCGCGAGCGCCGCAGGGCTGAGCAGGAAGAGAAAGAACGCGAGGAAAAAGAGCGCGAAGAAGCGCTCAAGGCGAAGGCCGAGGAAGAAGCCGCAAAGGTCCGCGAGGCCGCTGCGGCTGCCGAAGCTGCGGCAGCAGCGCCTTCCGAACCTGCCGTTGCCCGCACGCCGAACAACAAGGCGGCACCGGCGCAAGCCCCCCGCAAGACCGAGCGTGACCGCGAGGAAACCAACAAGAAGAACCGCGGCAATGACAACCGTCGCTCCGGCAAGCTGACGGTCAATCAGGCGCTGACCGGCGGCGAAGGCGGACGGCAGCGGTCGATGGCTGCGATGAAGCGCAAGCAGGAACGCGCACGGCAGAAGGCCATGGGTGGCTCTGTCGAGCGTGAAAAGGTCGTGCGCGATGTGCAACTGCCCGAGGCGATTGTCGTTTCCGAACTGGCCAACCGTATGGCCGAACGTGTGGGCGAAGTCGTCAAGGCGCTGATGAACAACGGCATGATGGTGACGCAGAATGAAACCATTGATGCCGATACCGCCGAACTGATCATCGAGGAATTCGGCCACAAGGTTGTCCGCGTTTCCGATTCCGACGTCGAGGATGTCATCAAGGAAGTCATCGACGATCCCAAGGATCTGGTTGGCCGTCCGCCGGTCATCACCATCATGGGTCACGTCGACCACGGCAAGACATCGCTGCTGGATGCAATCCGCAACGCCAAGGTCGTCGCGGGCGAAGCTGGCGGGATCACCCAGCACATCGGGGCCTATCAGGTTACCACCGAAAACGGTGCCGTGCTGTCTTTCCTCGATACACCGGGCCACGCGGCGTTTACGTCGATGCGGTCGCGCGGTGCTCAGGTGACGGACATCGTGGTGCTGGTTGTGGCTGCGGATGATGCGGTGATGCCGCAGACCATCGAAGCGATCAATCACGCGAAAGCGGCCAAGGTGCCGATGATCGTGGCGATCAACAAGATCGACAAGCCTGCCGCGAACCCGGACAAGGTCCGTACCGATCTGCTGCAACACGAGGTCATCGTGGAAAAGCTGTCGGGCGACGTTCAGGACGTGGAGGTTTCCGCGACCACCGGTCAGGGCCTGGATCAACTGCTTGAGGCCATCGCGCTGCAGGCCGAGATCCTGGAGCTCAAGGCGAACCCGGACCGTGCCGCTGTTGGTGCCGTGATCGAAGCGCAGCTTGACGTGGGCCGCGGCCCCGTGGCGACGGTTCTGATCCAGAACGGCACGCTGCGCCAGGGCGACATCTTTGTCGTGGGCGAACAATACGGCAAGGTGCGTGCGCTGATCAACGATCAGGGCGAGCGTGTGAAGGAAGCCGGGCCATCTGTTCCCGTCGAGGTTCTGGGCCTGAACGGGACACCCGAAGCAGGCGACGTGCTGAACGTGACCAGCACCGAAGCTCAGGCGCGCGAGATCGCCAGCTACCGCGAGAAAGCGGCCAAGGACAAACGCGCTGCGGCGGGTGCGGCGACCACTCTCGAACAGCTGATGGCCAATGCCAAGGCGGACGAGGATGTTTCCGAACTGCCGATCCTGGTCAAGGCCGACGTGCAGGGTTCTGCCGAAGCCATCGTTCAGGCGATGGAAAAGATCGGCAACGACGAGGTGCGCGTGCGGGTTCTTCACTCCGGTGTCGGTGCGATCACCGAGACGGACGTGGGTCTTGCCGAAGCATCCGGTGCCCCGATCATGGGCTTCAACGTCCGTGCCAACGCATCCGCGCGCAACACAGCCAACCAGAAGGGTGTGGAGATCCGGTATTATTCGGTGATCTACGATCTTGTGGACGATGTGAAGGCTGCGGCCTCCGGCCTGCTCAGCAACGAGATCAAGGAGAACTTCATTGGTTATGCAACCATCAAGGAAGTCTTCAAGGTCACCGGTGTGGGCAAGGTTGCCGGCTGTCTGGTCACCGAAGGTGTCGCAAGGCGCTCTGCCGGTGTGCGTCTGCTGCGCGACAACGTCGTGATCCACGAAGGGACGCTGAAAACGCTCAAGCGGTTCAAGGATGAAGTGCCCGAAGTGCAGTCCGGTCAGGAATGCGGCATGGCCTTCGAGAATTACGATGATATCCGTCCCGATGACGTGATCGAAATCTTTGAACGTGAGGAAGTCACCCGGACCTTGAGCTGATCGCGTTCAGCTTTGAAAATTGTCAGGGACCCGGCTGAATTGCCGGGTCTCTTTCGTTTCAAACCGGCCCGTTTCCTCGTCAAAGCTTTGCCGGGCGACGTGAATTGTATCTGGCGAGATGTCGATCAGATTGAAATCATTGGGTTCGCCGCGCATCCGTGACGACAGGCTGGTGCCCGCATGCAGCTGGATCGCATTGCGGTGCAATTCTTCCCCGGCGCGGTGGGCGAATTCTCCGGCGTGCCACAGGTGCAGATGCCCCGACAGGATCAGATCGGCACCGCAGCCAATCAGGCGCTCCAGCGCAGCGGCAGCGCCGGGGATGGGTTTCTTGCTGACGCCTCTGGGGTGCTCAAGCGGATGGTGGGCGACCAGCACGCGCAGCTTATGGGCAGGCGCGCCCCGCATGGCATTGCAGGCCCTGAGCAACCGGGACGCGGACAGGCGACCTGCCTGCCATTGAAAGCGGTCGACGGTGTTCAGGCCGACCATCACCATCTGCTCGGTTTCGACACGCGGGGTCAGATCGCGGGATATATAGCTGCGATAATGCCCGAAAGGCCGGAAAAAGCGCGTCAGGGGCCGGTGGATGGGGATGTCGTGATTGCCGGGGATGCACAGCACCGGCGCGTTGATCCGGTCGATAAACGCGCGGGCGCTCATATATTCCCGCCGCCGCGCGCGCTGGGTCAAATCACCCGAGATCGCAACCTGATCAGGTCCGAGTTCCGACAGCGCCCTGAGCAGTGGCTCGATCAGATTGGCACGGTCCTTGCCGAAATGCAGATCGGACAGGTGGATCAGCCGGGTCATCGCACGGAAGGCGGCGCATCGCGCGGGACCATGATCCGCAAGGGATCTGCCGCGTGGCGCAGGGTAAAGGGCCCGCCCATGCGGGTGATCTCCCCATCCCGCGCAACCGGACGGCGTTTCCGTTTCATCACGATTTCGATGTTTTTCCCGCTGATCATTTCGTAATCAGTTTCAGATTTTGCAATGCCAAGGGCAAGGGCCGCTGCATGGCGAAACAGACCCAGGCGCCCGGTATTGGGGGCGATCAGCACCACCAGTTCACCTGCCGCCACGGCCTCCGCGCCATCCAGCCCCATTTGCTGCAGCTGGTAGGCGTTGTTGATGACAAAGATGATCGGGGTGCGGCGGGTCAGGGTCTGATCGTCGACCCTGACGTTCAGACGCAGTGGCGCACGGAAGGTCACAAGAGTTTTCACCACGGACCAATAGGCCGCCAACCTGCTGCGGCCCCAGCGGCGGTAGGTCCCCTCGCGGGTCTGGAGGATTGCCGCATAGGCCCCGATGCTGGCGTTGTTGAGGAACATCCGGTCATTGACGGTTGCAACATTGACCGCGCGGGGCTGTCCCGTGATCAGGGTTTCCACCGCCGCATCCATTTCCTGTGGCAGGCCCAGAGAGCGGGCAAAGTAATTGAATGTGCCCGCCGGGATGATGCCGATGGCACGGCCACTGCCCGCCAGCACAGAGGCCGCGCCGCAGATCGTGCCGTCACCGCCCGCTATCGCCAGGGCAGCGTCCGGGTCGGCCAGCGCCGCATTTGCCGCGGCCTCCACACTGTCATGATCCTGGACATTGATAAAATCGACGCCGCGTCCACGCTTGGTGAACGCGGCGGTAATTGCCGATCTCTTGTCATCGCCATCCTGACTGCCGGAGGCAGCATTAAGGATCACGATTGTTCGTTGGTCTGACATCTTCTGCCCCTATCACAAAAGGGCAGATGCCCCAGAGGACAACGCCCAAGGTCGGGCGAAGTTCGTCAGACGCCAAAATATTCCGTCAGTTGCTCCGATTCACAGGCTTTCCGCTATAAATCTTGTCGTCCACCTGCACGGTCATCTGTCCGTTTGGTGTGTTGCCGACAAAGATACCCTGCACGGAAATACAGGAACCGATCGTAATCGTGCGCAACATACTGCTTCCTCCCCAGAAAGTTGAAATCAGTTTACCAAACAATAAGAGCATTACCACAAAATTGTTTTACAAAAGCTTAACTTTGGTGCGCAAATTTAGGGCGGTTGCGCAATTTTGTTTCACAACCAGTCTCGGAGAACGGGGATAAGCGGGATATCGGCCGCTGGCATCGGGTAGTTGCGCAAATCGTTCGGGCGCACCCATTTCAGTGACTGACCTTCGTTCGACCGCGGCGTGCCTTCCCATTTGCGGCAGGCAAACAAGGGCATCAGCAGGTGAAACCTGTCATAGCTGTGGCTGGCAAAGGTCAGCGGCGCCAGGCAGGAAGACCAGGTATTGATCCCCAATTCCTCCTGCAACTCGCGGATCAGCGCCATTTCAGGTGTTTCGCCCGGTTCGACCTTGCCGCCCGGAAACTCCCACAAGCCCGCCATTTCCTTGCCCTCGGGCCGTTGCGCCAACAGGACCCGCCCGTCGACGTCGATCAGCGCAACGGCAGAGACAAGTACAACCTTCACTTCAGGCGTCTCTGCGGGGTCATGAGCGGTAGTCGGCATTGATCGCGATATAGCCGTGCGTCAGATCACAGGTCCAGACCGTGGCGGTGCCGGCCCCGAGGCCCAGATCCACGGCGATCACGATGTTCTCGCCCTTCATATGGGCGGCTGCGGCTTCCTCGGAGTAATTGGGGCTGCGCCAGCCATCCTTGGCGACTTCCACCTCTCCGAAACGGATCGACAGGCGGTCGCGATCTGCATCTGCACCGGATTTGCCGATGGCCATGACAACCCGGCCCCAGTTCGGATCTTCGCCCGCGATGGCGGTCTTGATCAGGGGTGAATTGGCGATTGCCATGGCATGTGTCCTGGCGTCTGCATCCGATGCGGCACCGGTGATGGCGACCTCGACGAATTTCGTCGCACCCTCGCCATCGCGCACGACCTGATGGGCGAGATCCAGCATCACACCATGCATGGCGGCGGCAAATTCCGCATTCCCCGTCACGTCCTGGCCCGACGCGCCGGTGGCGGCGACGATCAGGCTGTCCGATGTCGATGTATCGCTGTCCACGGTGATACAGTTGAATGTCTTGTCCGCGCCTGTGCTGATCATCGCCTGCAGCGCCGCCTGATCAATCGCGGCATCGGTAAAGATATAGACCAGCATCGTGGCCATGTCGGGGGCGATCATGCCGGAACCCTTGGCGATCCCGGCAATCTTAACCGTTGTGCCACCAACCTCTATTTCCGCCGACGCGCCCTTGGGAAAGGTGTCGGTCGTCATGATGGCCTTGGCCGCGGCGGCAATGCCGCCGGCATCCAGCCCGGACTGCAGCTCGGCGAGGCTGGCGGTGACCCGCTCATGCGGCAAGGGTTCGCCGATCACGCCGGTGGAGGAGGTGAAGACACGCGATTGCGGGACATCGCAGGCGGCTGCCACAGCCGATGTGATGGCCTGCACCGAGGCGACACCGTTCTTGCCGGTAAAGGCATTGGCGTTGCCCGAGTTCACCAGTATCGCGGCCCCCGCATCGCAGGCACCGCCGATCTTGTCCTGGCAATCCAGCACCGGCGCGGCGCGGGTCCTGGACCGGGTAAAGACCCCGGCCACCGCCGTTCCCGGCGCCAGTTCCGCCAGCATCACATCAGTGCGGCCCTGGTATTTGACCCCGGCAGAGGCGGTGGCGAAACGCACACCGCCAATGACCGGCAATTGCGGGAAGGCCGCAGGGGCCAGCGGGGAGACTTGTGTGATCTTGCCCAATTCTTACTCCAGCCATTCGACGTTTTTGAGAACCGCCGGGTCGATCCCTTCGGCGGCGGATTGATCCACGTCAGCCTTCTCGGTGATTTCCTCGATGGCGGTTTGAACACGGGTCTGGCGCAGCTGCAGTTCGATCTCTTCGCGGACAGCGTCCAGCGCAGGCGCTTCGGTGTCGCGCACCTCGTTCAGCTTGATCACATGCCAGCCGAACTGTGTCTCGACCGGGTCGGAAACCGCGCCCGGTTCCATCTCCATCACGGTGTTCTCGAAGGCAGGCACCATCATGCCCTTGCCAAACCATCCCAGTGCACCACCACCGGGACCGGAGGGGCCGGTCGACTTCTCGCGTGCAAGTTCGGCAAAATCGGCACCTTCATCCAGTTGCTTCTTGATCGCCTGTGCCTCTTCCTGCGTCTCGACCAGGATATGCGCGGCGTTGAATTCCTTTTCCGGCTCGGCGCTGGCGTATTGTTCGTCATAGGCGGCCTGAACCTCCGCTTCGTCCAGCGGTTCCGCCATGATCTTTTCGATCACTTCACCGGCCTTGAGCGAGCGGCTCTCGTTTTCCAGTGACAGGGTGACACGGGCGGGCAAATCGCCCTCAAAATTGTCGCTGAGGGCGGTTTGTTGAACCAGCTGTTCGAGGATGCCCTTGAACAGCACGTCGTCGGGAAGTTGCTGATATTGTTCGGGCAGGCGCGCGCGGGCGATGATCATGTGGCCCAGCGTAATATCGGTGCCGTTGACTGTTGCCACCACGGTATCAAGCTGCGGCGTGTCCTGCGCGGTCGCAGGCAGGCCGAGGCAGGCGGAAACGGCCAGAGCGGCCACGAAAGTGAGTCGTTTGTGCATGGATTGTCCTATCGTTACGCCCCGGGAGGGGCTGCTACATTGACAGTGTTATGTGCGGCCCTTACATCGCCTATCAGGCGCGGCTCAGGCGTTTCCCCATACATCTATGGTCTGACTGAGCGCTGGGCAAGCAGATCGCTGCCACACATAAAAATCGGCTGGAGAGCACATGCTGGGTATCGGAACAATCGCCAAAAAGGTCTTTGGCACGCCAAACGATCGCAAAATCAAGGCGACCCGCCCGCTGGTGGATCAGATCAATGCACTGGAACCAGACTTTGAAAAGCTGACCGACGCCGGCATCAAGGACAAGACAGAGGAGCTGGCCAAACGCGCCCTGTCAGGTGAAAGCCTTGACAACCTCCTGCCCGAAGCCTTTGCCAACTGCCGCGAGGCTGCCCGCCGCACACTGGGCCTGCGCGCCTTTGACACGCAGCTGATGGCGGCGATTTTCCTGCATCAGGGCAATATCTCGGAACAGAAGACGGGCGAAGGCAAGACACTGACCGCGGCCCTGGCAGCCTATCTGAATGCACTGTCCGGCAAGGGCGTGCATGTGGTGACCGTCAACGAATATCTGGTGAAACGCGACGCCGACTGGATGGGCAAGGTGTTCAATGCGCTGGGCCTGACCTGTGGTGCCGCCGTGTCGCAGATGCCCGAAGACGCCAAGCGCGCGGCATATGAATGTGACATTACCTATGCCACCAACAACGAGCTCGGATTCGACTATCTGCGCGACAACATGAAGTCGAACCTCGACGAAATTCTGCAAAAGAATCACAACTATGCCATCGTGGACGAGGTCGACAGCATCCTGATCGACGAGGCGCGGACGCCGCTGATCATCTCCGGTCCTGCGCAGGACCGTTCCGAGATGTATGTCACCATCGACAAGGTGATCCCGCTGCTGCAGCCCGAACATTATGAGCTCGACGAAAAGACCCGCAACGTCACCTTCACCGACGAGGGCAACGAGTTCCTGGAAGAACAACTGCGCGCCCGGTCGCTGCTGGAGGACGGTCAGACCCTTTATGACCCTGAAAGCACCACCATCGTGCACCACGTCAACCAGGGCCTGCGCGCACACAAGCTGTTCCTGAAAGACCGCGATTACATCGTGCGCGACGGCGAGGTGATGCTGATCGACGAATTCACCGGCCGGATGATGCAGGGCCGCCGCCTGTCGGACGGGCTGCACCAGGCGATCGAGGCCAAGGAAGGCACCACGATCCAGCCAGAGAACGTGACCCTCGCCTCTGTGACCTTCCAGAACTATTTCCGGCTTTATGACAAGCTGGCCGGGATGACCGGCACCGCGCTGACCGAAGCCGAGGAATTCCAGGAAATCTATGGTCTGGGTGTGGTCGAAGTGCCGACAAACCTGCCCATCGCCCGTGTCGACGAAGATGATGCCGTTTATCGCAGCGTTCAGGAAAAATACGATGCGATGATCGAAAAGGTGAAAGAGGCAAATGCTAAGGGGCAGCCTTGCCTTGTTGGCACCACCTCCATCGAGAAATCCGAACAGCTGAGCCAGCTGCTGACGGCTGCGGGCATTGAACACAACGTCCTGAACGCGCGCCAGCACGAACAGGAAGCGCAGATCATCGCCGATGCGGGCAAGTTCGGGGCCGTGACCATCGCCACCAACATGGCCGGGCGCGGCACCGACATCCAGTTGGGCGGCAATGTGGAACTGAAGGTGCTCGAAGCACTGGACAATGACCCCGAAGCGGACCCCGAAAAGATCCGGGCAGAGATCGAAGCCCAGCATGCGGACGAAAAGCAAAAGGTGCTTGAGGCCGGGGGGCTTTACGTTCTGGCCTCTGAACGGCACGAAAGCCGCCGGATCGACAACCAGTTGCGCGGCCGCTCGGGCCGTCAGGGTGATCCGGGACGCACCTCGTTTTTCCTGTCGTTGGAAGACGACCTGATGCGCATCTTTGGCTCTGAACGTCTGGAAAAGGTTCTGACCACACTTGGCCTGAAAGAAGGCGAAGCGATCATTCACCCCTGGGTCAACAAGTCGCTGGAACGCGCACAGGCCAAGGTGGAGGGGCGCAATTTTGACATCCGCAAACAGCTGCTCAAATTCGACGATGTGATGAACGAACAACGCAAGGTCATCTTTGGCCAGCGCCGCGACATCATGGAAGCGGAGGACCTGAACGAGATCGTCACCGATATGCGCCATCAGGTGATCGACGATCTGATCGACACCTATATGCCGCCGCGCACCTATGCGGATCAATGGGACACACAAGGGTTCTATGCGGCCGTGATCGAACATCTGAACATCGACCTGCCGATCATCGCCTGGTGCGAGGAAGAGGGCGCGGACGACGAGGTGATCCGCGAGCGCCTGATCGAGGCAACGGACAAGATGATCGCACAAAAAACCGAAGCCTTTGGCCCGGAAAACATGCGCACCATCGAAAAACAGCTTTTGTTGCAATCGATTGACGGCAAATGGCGCGACCATCTGATGACCCTTGAGCATCTGCGGTCCGTTGTCGGGTTCCGGGGTTATGCGCAGCGTGACCCGCTGAACGAATACAAGAACGAAAGCTTTCAGCTGTTCGAAAGCATGCTGGACAGCCTGCGCCAGGACGTGACTCAGAAACTGTGTCAGGCGCAGCCGGTGTCCGCGGAAGAGCGCAACGCCTTCATGCAGGAGATCGCGCAGCGGCAGGCGGCAATGCAAAAGGCCGCAGATGCGGGCGCGCAGGAACCGAATGTGCCGGCGCCCTCCCCGGTTGCCGCTGCAGAGGGCTTTGTCGAGGATGATCCGACCACATGGGGCAACCCGTCACGCAATGACGCCTGCCCTTGCGGATCGGGCAAGAAATTCAAGCATTGCCACGGCCGCCTGTCCTGAGGTGACATCGGGCCTTGTCCCGATTTCGCCCAATTCCCAGCACGTCACCGTCATACGCTAGCCCAGATTCCAAGGCACTCATTCCCTGAACGATTCCTTTTCTGGAGGACAGGTAATGGCGCGTATGAAGGAAATTCTGACGGTTGCAGGCACGCTGGCCTGTGCCATCGGTATCGGCTTTGTCATGCAGAATTCCGATACGGCCAAAGCGCGATACGGCAACCAGGACAGGCCCGCGCCCAGAGAGCTGGAAGATACCGCCACCAGCGCCCTGCTGGATGTGCAGCAGATCAGGCTGACCTCGGGCGAGTTCAAGGGTGCCGATGATCTGCCTGCGACTTCCGCCTTTGCCGCATCGGAGCCCGATGAGAATGTGATCAAGGTGCGCGCACCGCAAAGCGTTCTCGAAGGCCCGCCCGCGCCAGGCTCTGCGGACCCGGTCCCGGCCTGTGACATCACCGCCGAAGCCCAGGCCATTGCGGCGGCCATGGTCAACCTGCGGCTGGATGCGCCCTGTTTTCCGAATGAGCGGGTCACCGTGCACCACAACGGCATGATCTTTACCGAAACCACCGATGCAAAGGGCGCGCTGAACACCACTGTTCCCGCTCTGGCACGTGACGCCATGTTCATCCTGGCCTTCGGCAACGGCGAAGGTGCGGTTGCACAGACCGAGGTTGAGGAACTGATCGACTATGACCGCGCTGTGGTGCAGTGGAAAGGCAATGCCGATTTTGAAATTCACGCCCGCGAATTCGGCGCAAACTACGGCGATGCCGGTCACCACTGGAAAGAAGCCCCCGGCGAGGTGGCCGATGCCGTGATCGGACGCGGTGGTGTGCTGACGCGGCACGGGGATATCGCGGCGGCTGATCCCTTGCTGGCCGAGGTCTATACCTTTCCCAAGGCCGGATCGGAACGGGCTGGCACCATTGCACTGAGCGTCGAAACCGAGGTCACCAAAGCCAATTGCGGCATCGAGGCCGAGGCGCAATCGCTTCAACTGACCGGTGACGGCCAGATCAGAACACAGGACCTGATGCTCTCCGTCCCGGAATGCGATGCGGTTGGCAGCTTTCTGGTGTTGAATAATCTGCTCCAAGACCTGAAAGTCGCGGGAAACTAAAACCGCACTCAGAGGTCCCATGATCTTGCTCAGATGTGCGGCGTTCATCGCCGCACTTTTTCTTTTCTGGCACCATCCGGCCGCCGCGCAGGATGTTTCCCTGACCTCGCGCGATGGCAAGGTCGAAATCAGCGGCATGTTGCTGGGATTTGACGGGGAATTCTACCGCGTCCAGACGGAGTATGGCGAGCTGACGATAGACGGGTCGGGCGTGCTCTGTGCCGGGCCCGGCTGCCCCAACCTCGAAGATTTCGTGGCCGAGGTGCAATTGTCCGGTTCCGCGACAATGGGTGCGGTTCTGATGCCGGCGCTGATTGACGCCTATGGCCAGCGCGCGGATTACCTTGTCACCCGCGAAGACGGCGAGGACCCGACCCGGTTCACCTATCTGTTGTCGCGGCGGGACACGGGCAAACCTGCGGCCCGGTTTTATTTCCGCGCGACCAACACGGATGAGGGGTTTGCCGACCTTCTGGCGGATGAGGCCGATATCGTCATGGCGCTGCGCGAGATCGGGCGCGAGGAACGCATCAATGCCCGCGACGCCGGGATGGGGGATCTGACGGGTGCAAACCGCAGCCGGGTTCTGGCCCTGGATGCGGTGGTGCCGGTTGTGGCCCCGACCAATCCCTTGCGGGCGATTTCACCGCTCATGCTGGCCCGCGCCTTTGCGGGGGAGGTGACCAACTGGCAGGAGCTTGGCGGACCCGATGCGCCGATCGAACTGCATCTGCCCAGCCCGTCCAGCGGTTTGAGCCAGGCAATCGTGGATCAGGTCATGAAGCCGGCGGGGCTGACCCTGGCCGATACGATTGTGCGCCATGCCCTGCCTGAAGACCTGGCAAAGGCCGTGGCCAAAGACAGCCTGTCGCTGGGCATCACCAGCTATGCCGAACAACGCGACACGATGGTGCTGACCCTGGGTGGCACCTGCGGCTTTGCGCTGAACGCCGCGCGGCGGACGATCAAGACGGAAGATTATCCGCTGACGGCCCCCATGTTCCTGTATTTTCCGGCGCGTCGCCTGCCCCTGATCGCGCGGGAGTTTCTGGCCTTTACGCGGGGGCCGGCGGCGCAGAATGTCATCCGGCGCGCGGGGTTTGTGGATCAGGCGCCTGAGGAGATCCCGGTTGAGCAGCAGGGCAACCGTTTCACCAATGCCATTACCGTGGCGGGCGAGGAAATTTCGCTTCAGGAACTGCAGCGGATGACCGCGACGCTTCAGCCGATGGCCCGGCTGACCACGTCTTTCCGCTTCGAGGCTGGGTCGATCCGGCTGGATGCGCAGAGCCGGTCAAACGTGCAGCAGCTGGCGCGGGCGCTGGAACAGGGGCAATATGATGCGCGGCGCATGTTGTTTGTCGGCTTCAGCGACGGGCAGGGGGCCGCGGCGCCGAACCGGGATATCGCCCTGCGTCGGGCCGAGGCGGTGTTGCGTGCAGTCTCTGCCGCCGCGGTCACCGCCAACCTGGAACGCGTTGATCTGGGCGTCGATGCCTTTGGCGAGGCGATGCCGATGGCCTGCGACGATACCGCCTGGGGGCGGCAGGCGAACCGGCGGGTGGAAGTCTGGGTGCGGTGAGGCTTCCGGCACCCAAGCCGCTGTTTTCCCTTACAGGTATCCTTCCGACCGAAAGCTGAGTTCGGTGGATTTCCCGATGATCAGGTGATCGTGCAGGGTGAGCCCAAGCGCCCCGCAAGCCGTCGAGATCTGGTTGGTCATATCAATGTCCAGGCTGGATGGCGTGGGATCGCCCGAGGGATGGTTATGTACAAGGATCAATGCGGAGGCGTTGAGTTCCAGCGCCCGTTTAGCAACCTCTCGGGGATAGACGGGCACGTGATCCACTGTTCCTTTCGCCTGTTCCTCATCCGCGATCAGGACATTCTTGCGATCAAGGTAGAGCACGCGAAACTGCTCCGTTTCGCGGTGGGCCATGGTGGTGTGGCAATAGTCCAAGAGCGCATCCCAACTGGAAACCACCTGTTGTTTCAACACCTTGGCACGGGCAAGGCGTTGCGCTGCCGCCTCGATTATCTTGAGCTCTATGATGACGGCATCCCCGACACCGGGCAGGTCGCGCAGCCGCGATTCAGAGGCAGAGACGACGCGGTTGAAGTCGCCGAAACGATCCATCAGGGCATGTGCCAGGGGTTTGACATCGCGGCGGGGAATGGCGCGGAACAGGACCAGTTCCAGCAGTTCGTAATCCGGCATGGCGGCGGGACCGCCGGCCATGAACCGCGCCCGCAGGCGCTGGCGGTGATCCTTGATATAGGAGGGCTGCCTGCCCGTTACCGGCGCGGTTTCTGCCGCTTCGTCCAGCAGATAGGGGAGGGGCTGTTCATTGAATTGAGCCATGCCCGAGGGTCACCCGAGTCTGGTTACCAATGGGTTAATGGCGCCCGGAATTCAGGTTGGCACACGAAGCGGGCCTGTGCCATGCATCTGTCGGACCGGAGCGCACGCCGGAGAATATCCGGCGTGCTGGTTACCCCTTCATCGAATCCCAGAAACTTTTGACGCTGGAAAAGAAGCTGCTGCTTTCGGGGTTGTTCTCGGACGACAGGTCCTCGAATTCCCGCAGCAGTTCCTTTTGCCGCGATGTCAGGTTCACCGGAGTCTCGACCGCCAGTTCGATGATCATGTCGCCGGTGCCGCCGCCGCGCAGGGGGGGCATGCCCTTGCCGCGCAGGCGCATCTGGCGGCCCGACTGGCTGCCGCTGGGGATCTGCACCCGGCCACGACCGCCGTCGATGGTAGGCACCTCGATGTTGCCGCCCAGGGCCGCAGTGCTCATCGACACGGGCACCCGGCAGAACAGGTTCGGGCCGTCGCGATCGAAGAGCTCGTGCTCCTTTACCTCGATGAAGATATAGAGGTCGCCCGAGGGGCCGCCCCGCATCCCGGCCTCGCCCTCGCCTGCCAGGCGGATGCGGGTGCCGGTTTCGACACCGGCGGGGATGTTGACACTGAGCGAGCGGTCTTTCTCCACCCGGCCGGCGCCACGGCAGGTCTTGCAAGGGTTCTTGACGATCTGGCCCATGCCGGAACAGGTGGGGCAGGTGCGTTCAACGGTGAAGAAGCCCTGCTGCGCGCGGACCTTTCCCATGCCCGAACAGGTCGGACAGGTTGTCGGCTCTGCGCCGCCTTCCGCGCCGGAGCCGTTACAGGATCCGCATTGCACGGAGGTTGGCACATTGATCGACTTTTGCAGGCCCGAATAGGCGTCTTCCAGCGAGATGCCGAGGTTGTAGCGCAGGTCGGCCCCGCGCGCCGCGCGACGGCCACCGCCGCCCGCGCCACCGCGACCGCCCATGAAGTCGCCAAAGAGGTCGTCGAAAACATCCGAGAAAGCGGAAGAGAAATCGCCCTGACCGCCGCCAAAGCCGCCGCCGGGGCGTCTGCCGCCACCGCCGCCACCCATGCCACCTTCAAAGGCGGCATGTCCGAAACGGTCATAGGCTGCTTTCTTGTCCGCGTCTTTCAGTACTTCGTAGGCTTCGTTGGCTTCCTTGAACTTCGCTTCGGAATCGGCGCTGTCCTTGTTCCGGTCCGGGTGAAATTCCTTGGCCTTCTGACGATAGCCCTTCTTGATCTCGTCGGCGGATGCGCCTTTGGAGACACCAAGCACCTCGTAGTAATCACGTTTTGCCATGGATCATGTCCTTTTGCTGGAACGTGAAGGGCCGGCCCGTCTGGATCGGACCGGCCCTGTCAGTGGTTCCCTCGCGCGGGATTACGCGCGCTTGTCGTCGTCGAGGTCTTCGAACTCGGCATCGACGATGTCGTCGTCGCCACCGCTGCGGGAGGCCTGCTCATCGGCAGCTTCCGCCATGTCGTCGCCGTCTTCCTGCGCGGCCTTATAGATCGCCTCGCCCAGTTTCATGGCAGCTTCGGTCACGTTCTGGATGCCGGACTTGATCTTGTCGGCACTGTCGGATTCCAAATCGTCCTTGAGCGCGGCAATGGCCAGTTCGATGGCTTCGACGGTGGTCGGATCGACCTTGTCGGAATGCTCTTCCACGGACTTTTCGGTCGAGTGGATGAGG
Source organism: Sulfitobacter sp. PR48 (assembly GCF_028807335.1). Classification (NCBI taxonomy): domain Bacteria; kingdom Pseudomonadati; phylum Pseudomonadota; class Alphaproteobacteria; order Rhodobacterales; family Roseobacteraceae; genus Sulfitobacter; species Sulfitobacter sp. PR48. The sequence continues at coordinate 72,117 of NZ_JARAMM010000002.1, forward strand.
CTTTCCGCCTGGTTCTTCGCCTCGATCAGCGCGCGGCGCTCCTTGTCGGATTCCGCGTTCTCTTCGGCGTCCTTGACCATCTTTTCGATGTCTTCATCGCTGAGACCACCCGAGGCCTGGATCGTGATCTTCTGCTCCTTGCCGGTGCCCTTGTCGAGCGCACCAACCGACACGATGCCGTTTGCGTCGATGTCGAAGGTCACTTCGATCTGGGGCATGCCGCGCGGGGCAGGCGGGATGTTTTCCAGGTTGAAGGCACCGAGGATCTTGTTGTCGGCGGCCATCTCACGCTCACCCTGGAAGACCCGGATGGTGACCGCGTTCTGGTTGTCTTCAGCGGTCGAGAAGACCTGCGACTTTTTCGTCGGGATCGTGGTGTTGCGGTCGATCAGGCGGGTGAACACGCCACCCAGCGTTTCGATGCCCAGCGACAGCGGGGTTACGTCGAGCAGGACCACGTCCTTGACGTCGCCTTGCAGAACGCCGGCCTGAATGGCGGCGCCCAGTGCCACGACCTCATCGGGGTTCACGCCTTTGTGGGGTTCTTTCCCGAAGAACTTCGTCACTTCTTCCACGACTTTCGGCATGCGGGTCATACCACCCACAAGCACGACTTCGTCGATGTCGGAGGCCGAAAGGCCCGCGTCCTTGAGCGCGTCCTTGCAGGGCTTCAGCGAGGCCTTGATCAGGTCGCCCACCAGGCTTTCCAGCTTGGCGCGGGTCAGTTTCATGACCATGTGCAGCGGCTGACCGTTGGCACCCATGGAGATGAACGGCTGGTTGATCTCTGTCTGGCTGGAGCTGGACAGTTCGATCTTGGCTTTTTCAGCGGCTTCTTTCAGACGCTGCAGCGCCATCTTGTCCTGGGTCAGGTCGACGTTGTGCTCTTTCTTGAACTCACCGGCGAGGTAGTTGACGATGCGCATGTCAAAGTCTTCACCACCCAGGAAGGTGTCCCCGTTGGTGGATTTGACTTCGAAAAGGCCGTCGTCGATTTCCAGGATGGTCACGTCGAATGTACCGCCGCCAAGGTCATAGACCGCGATGGTTTGCGTGTTTTCCTTGTCCAGGCCATAGGCCAGCGCGGCCGCTGTCGGTTCGTTGATGATCCGCAGCACTTCCAGACCGGCGATCTTGCCCGCGTCCTTGGTTGCCTGGCGCTGGGCGTCGTTGAAATAGGCCGGAACGGTGATGACCGCCTGGGTCACTTCTTCGCCAAGATAGCTCTCGGCGGTTTCTTTCATCTTGCCGAGGATGAAAGCGGAGATCTGGGAGGGGGAGTATTTCTCGCCCTTGGCCTGAACCCATGCGTCGCCATTGCCGCCGTCGATGACGGAGAAGGGCAGGTTCTTTTTGTCCTTGGCGAGATCCGTGTCGTCGTTGCGACGGCCGATCAGGCGCTTGACGCCAAAAATGGTGTTGTCGGGGTTGGTGACAGCCTGGCGTTTTGCAGGCTGGCCGACGAGACGTTCGTCGTCGGTGAAGGCCACGATGGAAGGTGTTGTGCGCGCGCCTTCCGCGTTTTCGATCACGCGGGGCTGGCTGCCGTCCATGATGGCGATACAGGAGTTGGTAGTTCCAAGGTCAATGCCGATTACTTTGGCCATGTTTTCGATCCCTCATGCTATTCAAGGCGATGACACGAGGCGCAGGCCCGTTACGGCACCCTTGCCCCGATCTGGTTGAGACTGAATGCGGCTGCATCCAGCGGTTCGGAGGGTATATAGGGAGCGGCCAAGGACCTCGCAACCGTTTCAATGGGGCGGTGTGGAGGATTTTGGGCGGATTTTGCGCAATTTTTCCGGATCATGTGGATCAGGTGACACGTTCAGGCGTCCGGCGCGCCGGAAAGTTCGGGAGGCCGGTCCTGGCATCTGTCCGGCTGCCCGCCTTACCGCCGCGCGTTCCAGCTGAGCGATGCGTGTCTGCGGGTGTAGAATTCGCCCATCAGGCCGATGACCAGAAAGGCCAGGCCGACCCACATGGCGTATTCCCAGTTCGTGTAGCGGGGATTGTAGTTGATGAAGGCATAGCCGCGCGCCTGGTCGATGACGTGGAACAAAGGGTTCCAGTCGAACATCGCCAGCATGAAGCCGGGCAGCGTGTTGGCCACGAACATCTTGCCCGAGGCGATCATGTTGGCGCGCTGGTAGACCATGCTGAACATGCTGACCACCGTGGGGAACCATGGTTTCATCGCCAGCAGGACAAGGCCCAGCGCGCAGCCGGTGAACCAGGCGATCAGCAGCATGCCGAAGGCGGCAATCGGCTGATCAATTTCAAGGGGGGTCCAGGCCACATGGTAGGCAAACAGGATCACGAACAGCGACAGGACCTGGATGTAGAGCGCGCCCACGGCAGCGGAGGCGATCGCGATGATGGTGTTCATCGGCGCGTGCTGCATCATCGGGCTGGCGGGCCCTTCGGAACCTGCGACGGCGCCCAGCGCCTTGGTATGTGTCAGGTAAAGAAAGATGCCCGACATGATGTAGACCAGAAAATCACCGCGCAGCGCGGCACTGCGCATGCCCAGGATGGAGAACATCACATAAAAGGCGGCGACGAACATGATCGCCTGAAGCATATTGGTGAAGATCGCGACAAAGGCGTTGTTGTGTTGCTTGCGCACGGATCGGACGACAGAATGATAGATCAGTTCGGCCATCGCCATGGCGGAACTGAAGCCGCCTTTGGGTTTGCGGGTGGACTGGAACATTTGGTCTGCCTTTTGATCTGCGCGAAGCTGACACGGATTTCTTGCCGTTCCGTTAGTGCCGCAGCATAAGGGGGGCTGACCGACTAATCAACGAAAGCGATAGAGGCAGCTTGTTATGGACTATAATAAATTGGTGACTGTGATGCGGAAACTCTCGCTGGAGGCGGGGGACAAGATCATGGAGATTTACGGCCAGGACGATTTCGACGTGAAGGCCAAATCCGATGACAGCCCGGTCACAGCCGCCGATGAAGCTGCTGATGCCATCATCTCGGCGGGGTTGCGGGCGGCATTTCCCGATGTGGCGCTGGTCACCGAGGAACAGGCGGCGACACATGCGGCACAGGGCGATACCTTTCTGATCGTGGATCCGCTGGACGGCACCAAGGAATTCATCCACCGGCGGGGCGATTTCACCGTGAACATCGCGCTGGTCGAGGGCGGTGTGCCCACGCGCGGTGTGGTCTATGCCCCGGCGAAATCGCGCATGTTCTTTACCCGGGCCGATGGGCAGTCGGTCGAAGAGACAGGTGAATTCAACAAGGACACGGTGGGTCAGGTCGCGCCCATATCCGTCTCTGACTCGGACAATTCGGCCCTGATGGTGGTGGCGTCCAAGTCGCACCGTGATCAGGCGACGGATGATTACATCGCGAAATATGCGGTCAAGGACATGAAGAGCGCCGGGTCCTCGCTGAAGTTCTGTCTGGTGGCGACCGGCGAGGCGGACCTTTACCCCCGGGTCGGGCGCACGATGGAATGGGATACGGCTGCGGGCCATGCGGTATTGCTGGGAGCCGGCGGTGCGGTGGTGCGTTTTCACGATCTGACGCCCCTGACCTATGGCAAGGAGGGCTTTGCCAATCCATTCTTCATCGCCCATGCGCCGGGCGTCGATCTGAAGCCGGCCTGATGTCTGTTCTGGTTGTCATTCCGGCGCGCTATGCCTCTACGCGGTATCCGGGCAAGCCGCTTGCGGCGCTGAAGGGGGCAAGTGGCGTGTCGCGGAGCCTGATCGAGCGGTCCTGGCATGCTGCCAGCGCGGTGCAGGGAGTGGACCGTGTGGTGGTGGCGACGGATGATGACCGGATCCGGCAGGCGGCCGAAGGATTCGGGGCGGAGGTTGTCATGACCTCGGCCGATTGCGCCAATGGCACCGAGCGATGTGCGGAGGCGCATCAGGCGCTGGGCGGCGGATTTGATATTGTCGTCAACCTGCAGGGCGATGCGCCGCTGACACCGCATTGGTTTGTCGAAGGTCTGGTCGCGGGGCTGCGCAACGCGCCCGAAGCGGGCATCGCCACGCCGGTGCTGCGCTGTGACGGGGCCGCGCTGAACAGTCTGCTGGCCGACCGCAAGGCAGGCCGCGTCGGCGGTACAACTGCCGTTTTCGCAGCGGATCACCGGGCGCTCTACTTTTCCAAGGAGGTCGTGCCCTTCACGTCAAAGCCCTATGCAGAGACTGAACAGACCCCGGTTTTTCACCATGTTGGTGTCTATGCCTATCGACCCGACGCGCTGGCGGCCTATCCGACCTGGCCCTCGGGCCCGCTGGAGCAGCTGGAGGGGTTGGAGCAGCTGCGGTTCATGGAGCATGGCGAATCCGTTCTTTGCGTTGAGGTAGAGGCGCGGGGGCGTGCCTTCTGGGAACTGAACAACCCCGAAGATGTGCCGAAGATCGAGGGCATGATGGCGCAGATGGGCCTTGAATGAGCGATCCGACGGTCAGCGTGGTGATCGTCAGCCGGGGCCGTCCCGATGCCCTGCGACGCTGCCTGACCGGCGTTTCACAGCTTCAGTATCCCGCTTTCGAGGTCGTGGTTGTCGCTGATCCTGCCGGGGTCGATGCGGTGCAGGTCGGCGGATTTGCCGATGATCTGAAGGTTGTGCCCTTTGATGAGGCCAATATCTCGGCCGCGCGCAATCTGGGCATCGGTCAGGCCGCAGGTGAGATCGTTGCCTTTATTGACGACGATGCCGTGCCGGAGCCGCAGTGGCTGCGCCATCTGGTTCAGCCCGCCGGCAGACCCGAGGTTGCCGCGATGGGGGGCTATGTAAGGGGGCGCAACGGCATATCCTTTCAATGGCGCGCCCGCAGCCTTGATTCGCTGGGTGAGGCGCAGGAGCTGGACCTGCATCCGCGCCAACCGACAGTGCTGCACCCGCCCAAGGGGCGCGCGATCAAGACCGAAGGCACAAACATGGCGTTCCGGCGTGATGTGCTGGTGGCGCTGGGGGGATTTGACCCTGCATTCCATTACTTTCTGGATGAGACCGACCTGAACATGCGTCTGGGTCGGGCCGGACATGCCACGGCAATTGTACCGCTGGCAGAGGTGCATCACGGATTCGCCGCCAATGCGCTGCGCGGACCGGACAGGGTGCCCCGGGATCTGTTTGATATCGGGGCCAGCTGGGCGGTATTCCAGCGCAAGCATATCGACCCGTCCGGACATGCCGAACAATGGGCGCGGCTGCGCCGGTCAGAGCGGCAGCGGCTGTTGCGTTATCTTGTTTCCGGCCCGCTGGAACCTGCGCAATTGCGGCGGCTGATGAAACGGCTTGATCAGGGCTATGCCGAAGGCAAAGTGCGTGAACTGACAGCCGCCCGGATCGCCACGCATCCGCAGACCCCCTTTGCGCCCTTCCCCGCCGTGCCCCGCCGCTGTGCCGTTGTCGCGACGCGCCCCTTCCGGCTGCGCCGGGACCGGCAGATTGCCGCGCAGCGCGTGCGAAACGGCGAGATCATCACCCTGATTTGCCTTTCCCTGACAGCGCGCTACCACAGGGTTAGTTTCGAGCCGGAAGGCTTTTGGATGCAAAGAGGCGGGATATTTGGTAAATCTGATCGTGAAATGCCGATTTTCAGCGCTTTTTCGCGCATGTCACGGCTGAAAAAGGAACAAAACCGCGTTGCCAGTCAGCGCGGATTGCGCGAAGAGTAGCATGCGGTCCAGAACGTAAGGCTGGAAATGATTTTGCTCTGGCTGATCTGAATCAGATATTAATGAGATGAAAAATGTAAAAGAGAATGGCGAAAGCTGTTTCGAAGGGACTTAGGATCAAGATGCGTAAAAAGGTCACAAAAGCAATTTTCCCCGTCGCGGGCCTCGGAACCCGGTTCTTGCCGGCAACCAAATCGGTACCAAAGGAAATCATGACCCTCGTGGACCGGCCGCTGGTGCAATACGCCATCGACGAGGCGCGGGCCGCCGGGATCAAGGAATTCATCTTTGTCACATCCCGCGGCAAGGGTGCGCTGGAGGATTACTTTGACCACGCGCCGCAGCTGGAACAGGAGCTGCGCAAGAAGGGCAAGGAAGAGCTGTTGCAGGCCCTTCAGGACACCAACATGGAAAGCGGCGCGATTGCATATATCCGCCAGCACGAGGCGTTGGGGCTGGGGCATGCGGTGTGGTGCGCGCGGCGGCTGATCGGGAACGAACCCTTTGCGGTGATGTTGCCCGATGACGTGATCGCGGCGGAAAAGCCCTGCCTTCAGCAGATGGTCGAAGCCTATGCGGAAACCGGCGGCAACATGGTCGCCGCGATGGAGGTGGAGCCGGAGCGCGCGTCGTCCTACGGGATGCTCGATATATCCGAAGACATGGGCCACATGGTCAAGGTCAAGGGCATGGTGGAGAAGCCCAAGGCGGAGGATTCGCCCTCCAACCTCGCGGTGATCGGGCGCTATATCCTTGAGCCATCGGTGCTGCGCAATCTGAACCAGTTGAAATCCGGGTCCGGTGGCGAAATTCAACTGACAGATGCGATTGCCCGCGACATCGAGCAGGGCAATGCGGTTTACGGCTATCGTTTCCGGGGTCAGCGGTTCGATTGCGGCTCCAAATCAGGGTTCCTGCAGGCGACCGTCGCCTTTGGCCTTGCCCGTGAAGAGCTGCGCGACGATCTGCATTCCTACCTCAGCAGCATCATGCAGGTGGACAAGGCCGCGCAATAGCCGCACCGGAAAGGAAAGACATGAGCAATGTTCTGGTGACAGGCGGTGCGGGCTATATCGGGTCGCATGCCTGCAAGGCGCTGCGGGATGCGGGATATACGCCCGTTACCTATGACAACCTCGAAACCGGCTGGCAGGATGCGGTCAAGTTCGGCCCGTTCGAACGGGGCGATCTGCTGGACCGGGCGCGTCTGGACGCGGTGTTTGCGACCTATGCGCCGGTTGCGGTGATGCATTTCGCGGCGCTGAGCCAGGTGGGCGAGGCGATGGCCCAGCCCGGCAGATACTGGCGCAACAATGTCTCGGGATCGCTGACCCTGATCGAGGCGGCAGTGGCGGCGGGCTGCAAGGATTTTGTATTCTCCTCGACCTGCGCCACCTATGGCGATCAGGACAATGTGGTGCTGGATGAAAATTCGGCCCAATACCCGCTGAACGCCTATGGCGCGTCGAAACGTGCGATCGAGGATATTCTGCGCGATTTCGAAGCTTCCGATGGTCTGCGCCACGTGATCTTTCGCTATTTCAACGTGGCCGGGGCGGACCCGGATGGCGAAGTCGGGGAATTCCACCGGCCGGAGACGCATCTGGTGCCGCTGATGCTGGATGCGATTGCGGGCAAGCGCGATGCGTTGACGATCCATGGCACCGATTACGATACGCCCGATGGCACCTGCATCCGCGACTATGTGCATGTCTGCGATCTGGTCGATGCGCATGTTCTGGGTCTGAAATGGCTCGAAGATGGCAAAGGCAGCCGGGTGTTCAACCTTGGCACCGGGTCGGGGTTTTCGGTGCGTGAGGTGCTGACCCACAGCCGCGAGGTGACCAACCACGAGGTGCCCCATGTCGAAGGGCCGCGCCGTGCGGGGGATTGCACCAAGCTGGTGTCAGGTTCACAGCGGGCAGAGACGGAACTGGGCTGGAAACCGCATCGGTCCACGCTCAGACAAATGATCACCGACGCGTGGAGATGGCACCAAACTGGCCATTACGATACATAATTCTGCGCCTGTGCGGCTGCTGGACCTGACCCGCTCATTGCGGCGGGCAGGCCGGGTCGCGACGGGTGTGGACCGTGTCGAACAGGCGTATCTGCGCCGTTTCCTGCAAGAAGACTCTCCCTGTTTCGGTCTGGTGCGCACCGCGCTGGGCTATGTACTGCTGGACCGGGATGGGCTGGAAGGTTTCCTCGCCCGGCTGGAAGGGCGCAGGCCCTGGGGCCGCAGCGGCATCCTGTCCCGGCTGGGGCGGTCGCGGCCGGATGCGGTCCGGCGGGCGGAAAGCGATCTGCGGCGGCTTGCCCTGGCGCGGTCCTGGCGGTCGGCCCTGCCGGGCATGTTGCGGCGGCATTTTCCTGGGGGTTTTGACTATTTCAACACCGGGCACAGCAATCTGACGGAACGCGTCCTGGAGGCCGTCAAAGCCGCGGGCGGTACTGTCCATGTGCTGATTCATGACGTGATTCCGCTGGAATATCCGGCATTCCAGCGCGCGGGCAGTGTGAAAACCTTTGAGGCCAAGCTGCGCCGGGTCAGCGCGCGGGCCGACAGGATCATCTATAATTCAAACGACACCCGGGACCGGACGGAAAGGTATCTTGACGCGATGGGGCGGGTGCCGCCGGGGGTTGTGGCCTACCTTGGCACCGATCTGCCGCGCCCGGATGTAACGGCGCTGCCGGCGGGATTGCCGCCCGAGGGACCCTATTTCGTGACTGTCGGCACGTTGGAGCCGCGCAAGAACCATGCATTCCTGCTCGACCTGTGGGAGGAATTGGGCCCTGCCGCGCCGCCGCTGCTGCTGTGTGGCAGCAGGGGCTGGAACAACGAGGCCTTGTTCGCGCGCCTTGATGCCCTGCCCATGGGCCACCCGGTTCGGGAGCTGCCCCGCCTAGAAGACAAGGCGCTTGCGGCCCTTGTTCAGGGGTCTGCGGGAGCGCTGTTTCCAAGTCTTGCGGAAGGTTTTGGTCTGCCGCCACTGGAGGCGGTACAGCTTGGATCGCGGGTTTTATGCAACGATCTGGAGGTATTACGCGAATTTTTGGGGGAGAATGCCGTTTACGCGTCGGTTTCGGATCGGTATTTGTGGCTGGATATGCTTAACCAGTGGGCAGAGATGCCGGTAGGCGCGGGAAGGAAGATTTCGTTTGTTGGCCCTGATTGGGACAAACACTTCAAGACCGTGTTAAGTTAGAGATGGTAGCGCCTAGAAACGCGGCCATATCGGCAAGGTAGAGGGCGGTTATTGGGTGTTTTGCAGTCATATTGGCTGAGGGTGCAGCGGAAGCGATGGCGTGTCCGTGCCCTGCGCAAACGTCGCGAACTCAAGCGGGTCGCAAATCGGACCGGACAAATCCGGCCCGACGATCTGCTGTTGTTCTGCACCCAGCGGAACGAAGGTATCCGGCTGCCCTATTTTCTGGATTACTACCGGGAAATGGGCATCGGCCATTTCTTCTTTGTCGACAATGACAGCACCGATGGATCCCTCGACTATCTTGCGGATCAGCCGGATGTTTCGGTGTGGAGCACGACGGCAAGCTACAAACGCGCCCGTTTCGGTGTGGATTGGCTGAACTGGCTGGCCCGCAAATACGCCCATGGGCATTGGGCGCTGACCGTCGATCCCGATGAATTCCTGGTCTATCCGTTCTGCGATACCCGCCCGCTGCGGGCCCTGACGGACTGGCTGGATGCCTCTTCGATCAAATCGTTCTCTGCAATGTTGCTGGATATGTACCCCAAGGGGCGGCTGGACGAGCAGCCCTATCAGGCGGGTCAGAACCCGATCGAGATTGCCACCTGGTTCGACAGCGGCAATTACACCATTTCGCGCAATCACCTGTTCACCAACCTGTGGATTCAGGGGGGGCCGCGTGCGCGTGTCTTCTTCCCCGACGCGCCGGCAAAGGCACCGGCCCTGAACAAGGTGCCATTGGTGAAATGGGACAAACGCTATACCTATGTCAGCTCCACCCACATGCTGCTGCCGCGCGGGCTGAATCAGGTCTATGACGAATGGGGTGGTGAAAAGGCATCGGGTGTGTTGCTGCATGCCAAGTTCATTGACACTTTCGGCGCCAAGGCCGCAGAGGAGCTGGAGCGGTCGCAGCACTATGCCGGTTCCGTCGAATACAAGGCCTATGCCGACCGGCTGAAGCACGACCCGCAGCTTTGGTGCAAATGGTCAGAACGTTACATCAACTGGCGACAGCTTGAGATTCTCGGCCTGATGTCGAAGGGAAACTGGGCATGACGGTCGGGATTGTCATGTTGGTGCATACCGCACTGGGCCGGGCCGAGCAGGTGGCGCGCCACTGGTCGGCGGCTGGCTGCCCCGTGGTGATCCATGTCGACAAGGGCGTTCCGCGCCGGACCTATGATGCCTTTGTCAATGCGATGGCTGACCGGAAGGATGTCTCCTTCAGCACCCGCTACCGGTGCGAATGGGGCACCTGGGGCATTGTCGCCGCATCGCAAAGCGCGTCGGAACAGCTGCTGGCCAGCTATCCGGAGATCAAACATGTCTACCTGGCGTCCGGGTCCTGTCTGCCGTTGCGTCCGGTGCAGGAGCTGATTGATTATCTGGACGAACGCCCCAACACCGATTTCATCGAAAGCGCGACAACAGCCGATGTGCCCTGGACCGTGGGCGGGCTGGACGAAGAACGGTTTACCATGCATTTTCCGTTCTCCTGGAAAAAGCGGCGCTATTTCTTTGACAAGGCGGTGGCGGTACAGCGCTTTCTCGGGCTCAAACGCAAGATGCCGCATGGGATCGTGCCGCATATGGGCTCGCAATGGTGGTGCCTGTCGCGCCGCACGTTGTCCGCGATCCTGCAGGACCCGGAAAGACCCGCATACGACCGGTTCTTCAGACATGTCTGGATCCCGGATGAATCCTATTTCCAAACGCTTTCGCGGCTGTATTCCGAGAAGATCGAAAGCCGTTCCCTGACGCTGTCCAAGTTCGATTTTCAGGGTAAGCCGCATATTTTCTACGACGACCACCTGCAATTGCTGCGGCGGTCAGACTGCTTTGTCGCGCGCAAGATCTGGCCCTATGCCGATCGCCTGTACGAGGCATTTCTGACCGATGTTGCGGGTGCCATGAAAAAGACGGAGCCGAACCCCGGCAAGATCGACAGGATCTTCTCCAAGGCGGTGGAGCGGCGGACGCGCGGGCGGTCGGGCCTGTACATGCAAAGCCGCTTTCCCAACGAAGATTGGGAAAACGGTGTCACGGCGGCACCCTATTCGATGTTCCAGGGCTTTGCCGAATTGTTCGAGAATTTCGAACCCTGGCTGGCCAAGGCAACCGGCGCGCGGGTGCATGGCCATCTGTTTGCCGCGGATGGTGTGCATTACGCGGACGGGCAGACAGCCATCAACGGGGCCTTGTCGCAATCCGCGACGCTGCGCGATTATAACAGCAAGGCGTTCCTGACCAATCTGATCTGGAACACCCGGGGTGAGCGGCAGTGTTTCCAATTCGGCCCGGCAGACAACCAGGATATCAACTGGCGGGTGGCAAAGGACCCGAACGCGCAGGTTTCCGTTATCACCGGGGCCTGGGCGGTGCCGTTGTTCCGGTCCAACCTGGATTTTGCAAAGATCCGCACAATTGCCGCGCATCTGCAAAAGGTCGAAAGCGAACATATGGATATCCTGCGGTCGCCCTATTCCAAGGCCCGCGTGCGCATCTGGACCATGGCGGAATTCATCGAGGCACCGATGGAGCCTTTGCAGGGGATACTGGATGAGATCGGGCGCACCAAATTGCGCCGCCTGTCCGAAGCCCCCAAGATGGTTGATCTGAGTGGTTTCGGCCAGTTCCTGCAAAACCTGAAGAACCAGGGGATGCACCCCTATCTGATGGGCGATTTTCCGGCCGAGCGCGGTGTCGCGTCAAATCAGAAAACCCAGCGCAAACCCTATCTGGTACAGTAAGACATGGCCGAGAAATTCCACAGCTTTGTCGTGTTTGCAGAGATGCGCACGGGGTCGAATTTTCTGGAAACAAACCTGAATGCCTTTGGCGGTATCTCCTGTCATGGGGAGGCGTTCAACCCGCATTTTCTGGGCTACCCGCACAATGAACCGATCCTGGGAATTGATCAGAAGACGCGCGACCGGGATCCGCATCTGCTGTTGAACGCCATGCGCGGAAACACGGCGCGGCTCAGCGGTTTCCGGTATTTCCACGATCATGATCCGCGCGTTTTCGATGCGATCATGGACGATCCGAAATGCGCCAAGATCATCCTGACCCGCAACCCGGTGGACAGCTATGTCAGCTGGAAGATTGCGCAGGAGACAGGGCAGTGGAAGCTGACCGACGTCAAGGCGCAGAAGACGGCGCAGGCGGTCTTTGACGCGCGCGAATTCGAGGCGCATCTTGAGGCGTTGCAGGCGTTTCAGGTGACCTTGCTGAACAGGCTGCAGGTCAGCGGGCAGACGGCTTTCTATGTCGCCTATGACGATCTGCAAAGCGTCGGGGTGATGAACGGGCTGGCGCGCTACCTGGGGGTGGATGAGACGCTGGACGCGCTGGACAGCAATCTGAAAAAGCAAAACCCGAGCCCGATCTCGGCGAAGGTCAGCAACTACGACGAGATGACGGCGGCGCTGTCCCGGCTCGACCGTTTCGATCTGACCCGGACTCCGAATTTCGAACCGCGGCGGGGGCCCAATGTGCCGTCCTATTTTGCTGCGGCGCAGTCGCCCCTGCTCTATCTGCCTCTGCGCTCTGCACCGAGGGTGGAGATCTTGCAGTGGCTGGCGGCATTGGACGGTGTCGGGCGGGGCGCGCTTTGCTCCAAGATGACGCAGAAAGAGCTGCGTGAATGGAAGCGCGATCATCCCGGGCACCGCAGCTTTACCGTGATACGGCACCCGCTGGCACGGGCGCATGACGCCTTCTGTCGTCACATTCTGACGACGGAGAAGGGCAGTTTTGTGCAACTGCGCAAGACCATGATGCGCCGCTATAACATGCCGCTGCCTGCCGACGGACCGGATGCGGGCTATGGCCTTGCGGAACATCGCGCTGCCTTTGCGGCCTTTCTGGTCTGGCTCAAGGGGAACCTCGCGGGTCAGACGGCCATTCGGGTGGATGCGGCGTGGTGCTCGCAGGCACAGGCGATCCAGGGCTTCGGGGAACTGTGCCTGCCTGACCGGATCATCCGCGAAGAGGACATGGTGCAGGACCTGGCTGCGCTGGCGGCTTCGGTCGGGATTGCAGATGCGCCGCCGCCGCCCTTGCCGGATGCCGATCAGCCCTTCACGCTGGATGCGATCTATGACGATGAAATTGAAAAACTTGGCGCGCAGGCCTATCAGCGCGACTATATAACCTTCGGCTTTTCCGCCTGGAGATAGCAGGCGGTCAGGCGGCCTGAACCGAGGGTTCTTCGATCAGGATGGTGTACAGCGTTGCGGGGTCCGGGTTCGCGCGCAGTTTGCTGCATATCGTCTGGTTGCGAAGGGTGCGCGACACCAGAGCAAGCGCCTTGAGGTGCTCGACGCCCGCTTCTTCGGGGGCAAAGAGTGCAAAGGCGATGTCCACCGGCTGCCGGTCAACGGATGAGAAATCGACAGGCCGATCCAGAAGGATGAATGCGCCCACCACCGATTCCAATCCGTCAAGCCGGGCATGGGGCAGGGCCACACCGTGGCCCACACCCGTTGGTCCCAGAGCTTCTCTTGCCATCAGGGCATCAACGACAATGCCTGATTTGAAGCCATAGACAGATTCAACCAGGTCGCCGAGATCCTGCATCAGCCGCTTCTTGCTGGAGGCAGCGTTAACGACTTTAACCGCTTCCGGCTTGAGTAGTTTTGCAAGTTCCATTCGGTTTGTCCTGCTCTCTTGAACGGGTTACCCCGAGCACCTTTTTCAGGGATCAATCCAGCCGATGTTGCCATCTTCGCGGCGATACACGACGTTCAGGCCCTCTTTGCCCTCTTTGCGAAACACCAACACTGGCGCCCCCGCGAGTTCCATCTGCATGACAGCTTCGCCGACAGACAAGGTTGCGATCTTGGTCTGCATTTCCGCGATGATCATGGGTTGGAGGGTATCGGGTTCCTGCGCGTCAGAATCGCTTGTAGAGGCAAGGATATACGAGGAGGCACCGAAGAGTTCAACCGGTACGGCACGGTCTTGGTGGTGATCTTTCAGGCGGCGTTTGTAGCGGCGCAGCTGCTTTTCCATCTTTTCGCTGCAGGCATCGAAGGCGCCATAGATTTCGGTGCTGTGCGCCTTGGCCGATGCGGTCAGACCGGTGGAAAGATGGACGGTCGCCTCACAGACAAACTCGTGTCCCGACTTTGAAAAAATGACCTGTGCGTCCGTCGGACGTTGTGCATATTTCCCGACCGCCGCGCCCAATTCCTCCTGAACGTGGGTTTGTAATGCTTCGCCGATGTCGATCTGCTTGCCGCTGATTTGGTACCGCATAGGTTCTCCTTGTTATCTCTTGTTTGAACAACGCCAAGCGGACCACCAGAGTGGGGCAAGATGATGTTCAAATGCGGAAAAATGGCCGTGCGTCCAGGTAGTTCTTGACCGTGCCTTGGCGTGAAGGCCGGTGCAGTCTCAAACAGGAACGCAGTGTTGCCATGTCTTCATGAGGCCAAGAATACGCTGCAAAGTCAATGGTGATCCCATCTGCGCCAGCCGAATATCGCTGCCTGAAGTTTACGAAATTTTAGGAAATCCGAAAGTTCTCGCCAAGATAAACACGTCGCACGTTTTCGTTCTGCACCACCTCGTCGGGGCTGCCGGACATCAGCACCTTGCCTTCGTGCAGAATATAGGCGCGGTCCACGATTTCGAGCGTTTCCCGGACGTTATGGTCGGTGATCAGAACGCCGATGCCCCGTGTTTTCAGATCCGCGACCAGCAACCGGATGTCGCCGACGGAAATCGGATCAACCCCGGCAAAAGGTTCGTCAAGCAGGAGGTACTTGGGGTTTGCGGCCAGGCAGCGGGCAATCTCGACCCGGCGGCGTTCCCCGCCCGACAGGGCCAAAGCCGGCGCGCGGCGCAGGTGCTCGATGGAGAACTCCGACAGCAGTTCCTCAAGCCGTTCGCGCCGCTTGTGACGGTGCGGCACGGCGATGTCGAGAATCGCGGCGATGTTGTCCTGCACGCTGAGGCCGCGAAAGATGCTCATCTCCTGCGGCAGGTAACCGATGCCAAGCTGCGCGCGACGGTACATGGGCAGCAGGGTCACGTCCTTGCCATCCACGGTGACACTGCCGCCTTCGGGTGTGACCAGCCCGGCAACGGCATAGAATGTCGTGGTCTTGCCCGAGCCATTCGGCCCCAGCAGGGCAACAACTTCGCCCCGGTTCAGGTGCATCGAGAAATCCCGGATCACCGTCTTTTTCCGGTAGGATTTGCGCAGGTGATCTATCTTCAGGCCGGAACTGCCTTCCGCGACCTTCAGGTCAGGGGATGCCATCAGTTGTCGCCACCTGTCTGCAGGATGGTGCGCACCCGGCCGGACATCTGTGCGGTGCCGTCCGAAAGCCGAACGCTCATCTTGTCGGCGGAAAGCGCGCTGGGGCCCTGTGCCAGCAGCACATTGCCCGTCATCACGATGGTGCCGGTGTCGATGTTGTAATCCGCCCGCTCGGATTCAGCGGCGTCCGGGCCGGATACCAGCGTGACACCGCCAGTCGCTTCCAGCCGCGCAATGCCCTTGTTCTGATTGCGGTAGACCACCAGGACGCGGGCGGCGGACAGGCGCAGATCGCCCTGACCGATCATCACGTTCCCGGTAAAGATCGCGGTCCCGGTCTCCTGATCCACGGAGAGGTTGTCGGCGGTCACTTCCACCGGTTGTTTGGTGTCCTGTCGGATGGTGCCAAAGGCGACGCTGGCCCCCTGTGCCAGAAGCGGCCCGGCAAACACGATCAGAAAGACGGGCAGCAACAGGGATCTTAGATGGTTCACGTGGGTCACTCTTCTACCAGTTTGGGGTCGTATATCAGTTTCACGCCGTTTTTGAAAATCAATTGGGTGGCTTCTCCCTCGTTTGAGGTACTGATGACCATGCTTCCCGCATTGAGGGTGCCAATCGGGGTTTGTGCCTGGACCGGCCCGGGGGACCTGACATCCAGATTGGTCATCTGGGTGGTCAGCCGGTCACTTTCAATCATGTAGTTGTTGGAGGTTTCGATCACCACGTTGCCCTCAAGATCAGCACGGTCTTTGGGCATTTCGAAATGGGCGACATTGGCCTGAAGCGTCAGGGTGGTGCCGCCGTGAAGATCCATGACCACCCGCACATCCTCGGCACGGTTCGCGCCGACCTCGTTCTGCGGGGTGGTCAGCTTTTCCGCGGAAAAGGAAATCAGATCGCCGTTGGCGCTGGCACCGGAAAAGAAGGGGCCGGTCACCTGCTGGTCGCGCAGGCGATCCTGAATTTCCTTGTCGGCAAAGGGTATCGCCGTTTCCGGGTCGATGACGCGGGACAGCAGGAAGAGGGTCGACAACAGCGCCAGTGCCAGAAGCGGAAACAGCACCTTGAGCAAGGATACCATGCGCGAATGGCGGTCGGCCTGCATGGTGTTCAACCCAGCCCGACGCGCAGGCAGTCGTGGATGTGCAGCAGGCCGATGAGGATGTCCGGCGCGGCCGGCTCCACCACCAGCAGGCAGGTGATCTTGCGGGCGTTCATGATGCCGACGGCGCGTTCGGCCAGGTCGTCCGGACCGACGGTGATGGGATTGCGTGTCATGACGTCGCGGGCTTTCAGCGCCATCATCCCTTCGATGTGGCGGCCCAGGTCCCCTGTTGTGATGATGCCGATGAGCCGCCCCTCGTCGTCGGAAACGCCGGTGACGCCAAAGGCCTTGCTGCCGATCTCTGCCAATGCGCGGGACATATCCACGTCTTCATGTACCAGCGGCAGGGCGTCACCGCTGTGCATGAGGTCCCGCACCCGGCTGAACTGTGCGCCCAGTTTGCCGCCGGGATGAAAGTTGCGGAAATGTTCGGCGGTGAAGGCGCGGTTTTCCATCAGGGCAACGGCCAGCGCATCGCCCAGCGCCAGTGTCATGGTCGTGGAAATCGTCGGCACCGCCCCGGTCCCACAGGCTTCGCCCAGTTGCGGCAGTGCCAGTATCACGTCCGACTGGCTGCCCAATGCGCTCTCGGGGCGGCTGGTCATGCCGATCAGCGGAATGTCGAAGCGCCGCGAATAGGCAATGAGGTTGCCAAGCTCCGGCGCTTCGCCGGAGTTCGAGATCGCGAGCACGACGTCAGCGGCAGTGATCATGCCCAGGTCGCCATGGCTGGCCTCGGCCGGGTGGACGAATTGGGCTGGCGTGCCGGTGCTGGCCAGGGTCGCCGCGATCTTCTTGGCGATATGGCCGGATTTTCCGATGCCGGTGACAATCACGCGGCCCTTGCAGGCGCGCATCATGTCGATGGCGACGCGAAAACGGTCATCGAGGCTGTCGGCGAGGGTTTCAAGCGCGGCGGATTCGGCGCGGATCACCCGGCGTGCGGTATCCAGAAAGGGTGTTGTCATATGTGTGCAAAGATGTCCGTGTCTGGCCAGCCCAGCAGATCGAGCTTTGCGCGCGAGGGCAGAAAATCAAAGCAGGCCTGCGCAATATCCATCCGGCTCTCACGTTCCAGCATTTCATCCAGCCGGTCACGCAGCTGATGCAGGTACAGAACGTCGGATGCGGCATAGTCAAGCTGCGCGTTGGTCAGTTTGGCAGCGCCCCAGTCGCTGGATTGCTGTTGCTTGGAAATGTCGATGCCCAGCAGCTCCTGAAGCAGTTTTGCCAGCCCGTGCCGATCAGTGTAAGTGCGCACAAGACGGCTGGCAATCTTGGTGCAATAGACCGGTGCCGTCAGGACGCCAAAGGCATTCATCATGGCGGCAATGTCGAAACGGCCAAAATGAAAGAGCTTCAGTACTTCAGGGTCTTGCAGGAGTTTGCAGAGGTTCGGTGCCTCGGTCTGCCCTTTGGCAATCTGGACCAGGTGGGCGTTGCCGTCCCCTGCAGAAAGCTGCACCACGCAGAGCCTGTCGCGGTGCGGGTTCAGGCCCATTGTCTCGCAGTCGATGGCGACAACCGGTCCAAGATCCAGGTCATCAGGCAGATCGTTCAGATGGAGTGTGTTTGTCATGCAGACGCTATATCCTGCCTGCGCTTCTGGGGAAAGCGCGTTGCGTTCCGGCCTGCTGGTGGCGGATCAGGTGGTCAGATCGCGCAGGGACGGGCGGGGGAAACGGGCCAGAAGATCGGCGACCATCAGATGAGATTGTCGTGCCGGTCCGTCGGGGTCCGTCAGAATCAGGGGCAGTGGCGGGTTTTTCAGAACCAGCCGCCGCCAGTTGTGCACGATCAATCCCCTGAGCACGGCAATCTGCAACGGGGTCATCGTGTCGCTTTCCGGCAGGTCTGCTGCCAGCTTTTTCAGGGTTTGGGCCAGATTGGCATAGGCGGTGACCAGCGGCTCGGTGTGAAGCTGCGCGCGCAGCCAGTCCGGTGCGGTGGTGCCAGGAAGGCTCAGCGCGCCGGGGGGCGAGACTGCGTCGGCTGGCCCCACGAAAAGGCGCGGTGCCAGCGGGGTAAAGCCCAGTTGCCCCATGCGCGCAACGGTCTGATCCTCGGCCGTTTCCAGCAGGACCAGTTGCCAGCCGCCGGATCCGTCGTCGGGAGTGGAATAGATGCGCGGGGTGGCCGCCGCGCTTTCGGCACGTCCTTTTTCACTCAGGCTGTGGCGGCTGATGCGCCCGACCTTGTCGGAATTCACCCAGCCATCGTTGCGCAACCGATGCAGGGCAACGCGGGCGGCTTCGGGCTTGACCTCAAGCAGGGTCATCATCGCGGACAGCACCGGACCGTCGATCGCGGTTCCCTGCTCCTGCGCCAGATCACCGAAGAGACTGATCATCAGGGACCACACCCGCCCGCCGCCAACGGCGCGCAGGGGGGCCGTCAGCGTGATGAAATTCTCAGTACGCATTCATGGTCAGCAGTTCATATTCGGCAACGGGTTTGTCGTTTTGATTGGTGAGGGTAACATGCCAGCGCACCTCTCCATAGTCGTCGTTGCGCGGTGTCTTGTGCTTGACGCTCAGGCGCACCTTGATGCTGTCGCCTGCCGCCACCGGTTCCATGAAACGCAGGTTGTCCAACCCGGTGTTGGCCAGAACCGGCCCCGGATCGGGCTGAACGAACAGCCCCGCGGCAAAGCTGAGCAACAGGTAGCCATGTGCCACGCGGCCCGGAAAGAAAGGGTTCGCCCTGGCGGCTTCGTCGTCCATATGGGCATAGAAGGTATCGCCGGTGAAATGGGCAAATGTCTCGATATCGTCCAGTGTCACGGTGCGGGCAGGCGAATTGAAGGTCTCGCCCAGATCAAGCTGATCAAATGTCCGGGTAAAGGGATGGGCCCGGTCCGAAATCTCTGTCGCGCCGGGCACCCATTGCTGACCGATGGCGGTCAGGATGTCGGGGCTGCCCTGCACGGCGGTGCGCTGCATGTAGTGCATGACGCCACGGATGCCGCCCAGCTCTTCGCCACCGCCTGCGCGGCCGGGGCCGCCGTGAACCATGTGGGGCAGGGGTGCGCCGTGACCGGTCGCCTCTTTCATCGAAGCGCGGTTGTTGAAGTAGAGCCGCCCGTGGAAGGCAGCGGCCCCCAGCGTGATCTCGCGCGCGACATTGCCGTCATTGGTGATGACGGATGCAACAAGCGATCCCTTGCCCTTGTTCAGAAGCTGGACCGCATGGGGCAGATCGCGGTAAGGCATGATTGTCGAAACCGGGCCGAAGGCTTCGGTGTCATGCACCCTGACCGCGCTGTCGGGATCGGCGCAGTGGAACAACATGGGCGGCAGAAATGCGCCCTTGTCCCGGTCTGCGCCTTCGACCGCGAAGTCGTCGGGGTTGCCAAACACGCGCTCGGCCTCTGCGCCGATGGTGGCGGCTTTTTCCAGCACATCGCGTTTCTGGCTGGCGGAAACCAGCGCGCCCATACCGGTGGATTCAAGCCGGGGATCCCCGATGGCGATCTTGCCCAGTCTTTCGCTGATGGCCGCGATAACAGGCTCTACCAAGGCAGTCGGGACCATGATGCGCCGGATCGCCGTGCATTTCTGGCCCGCCTTCGCGGTCATCTCGCGCTGGACTTCCTTGACGAAGAGATCGAATTCCGGCGTGCCGGGCGTGGCATCGGGGCCCAGGACGCTGGCGTTCAGGCTGTCCTGTTCCGACGCGAAACGCACCGAGTTCTGCATCAGCCGGGGATTGCCGCGCAGCTTGAGCGCGGTGTCGGCGGAACCGGTAAAGGCGACCGCATCCTGGCAGTCGAGATGATCCAGCATGTCGCCAAGGCCGCCAGTGACCAGTTGCAAGGCCCCCTTTGGCAGCAGGCCGCTGTCCAGCATCATGCGCACGCAGGCCTCTGTCACATAGCAGGTGGCGGTGGCGGGCTTCACGATGGCGGGCACCCCGGCCAGCAGGGTCGGCGCCAGCTTCTCCAGCATCCCCCAGACCGGGAAGTTGAAGGCGTTGATATGCACCGCTACACCCTGCAACGGTGTGCAGATATGGCGGCCAAAGAACTGCCCGCCCCGGCCCAGTTGTTCGGGCGGACCGTCCAGATAGACCTGCGCATCCGGCATCTCGCGCCGCCCCTTGGCGGCAAAGACCATCATCGTGCCAATCCCGCCGTCCACGTCGATCCTGTGATCCGACAGCGTGGCGCCGGTGTCGTAGCTGAGGTCGTAGAGCGCCTGCTTGCCGTCGTTCAGATAGCCCGCCAGCGCCTTCAGCATCCGCGCGCGGTCATGGAACGTCATCTTGCGCAGCGCAGGCCCGCCGGTGTCGCGGGCGTAGGACAGCATGGCCTGCACATCCAGCGCGTCGTTTCCGGCATGGGCGATCACATCGCCGGTGATGGCGCTGGCGATGGTGCGGGCGCCGGCCCCCGGTGCGATCCATTGTCCGGCGGCGTAACTGGAAACGTCGAGCATATTGGCTCCTTAATGTGTGTCGTAGTCGATGACGAGCTTGTCGCTCAACGGGTAGGATTGGCAGGTCAGCACATAACCGCGCTCCACCTCATAATCCTCAAGCGCGTGGTTGCTGATCATCTCGACCTCGCCTTCAAGGACCTTGCCCATGCAGGTGGAACAGACACCGGCCTTGCAGGAAAACGGCGCATCCTGCCCGTTCTCCAGCGCGGCTTCCAGCACGGATTGACCCTTCTGCATGGTAAAGCTGCGCTCGGCCCCTTCGATGATCACGGTGATCTCGGTGCCCTTCTGACCCTCGCTGCGCTTGGCCATCTCCTTTTTGGCAAGCTGGCCCTGCTGGCTTTCGCTGAACAGTTCGAACTTGATCTGATCATGCTCTAACCCGTGGCCTTTCAGGCTGTCGGCAATGGCCAGCATCATCGGTTCGGGGCCGCAGATGAAGGCGGTGTCGATGCTGTCAACGTCGATCCATTGCTTGAATAGGCGTGTGCATTTTTCCTGATCCACGCGGCCGGTGAACAGGTCGATGTCCTGCCCGGATTCCAGCATGTGGATGATGGTCAGCCGCCCCATGTAGCGGTTCTTGAGGTCTTCCAGCTCTTCGCGGAACATGATCGTGTTCACCGCGCGGTTGGCATAGACCAGCGTGAAGGTGGATTTCGGTTCACGTTTCAGCACGGTCTTGAGGATCGACAAGACCGGCGTGATGCCGGACCCACCGGCAAAGCCGAGGTAATTCTTGGCTCGATCAGGCTCTAACGCAGTGAAAAACTTGCCCTGCGGCGGCATGACATGCAGCGTATCGCCGACCTTGAGGGTCTCATTGGCAAAGGTGGAAAAGGCACCGCCATCCACCTTCTTGATCCCCACCTGTAACTTGCCGTCGTCCAGACCAGCGCAGATCGAATAGTTGCGGCGCAGTTCGGTGCCGTCGAAATCCTGCTTGAAGGTCAGGTACTGGCCCTGGGTAAAGGCAAAGGCGTCGGGGTTTTCCGGCTCCAGTGTCAGCACCACGGCATCACGGATCGTGTGGTGGATATCAGTCACTGTTACGGGGTGAAACTGGCTCATGTCAGTGCCTCAGATACATTTGAAATAGTCGAAGGGTTCAAGACAGGACTGGCAGCGCCATTGCGCCTTGCAGGGGGTGGACCCGAACTGGCTGATCTTTTCCACCTGGGTCGATTTGCAGCGCGGGCAGTGTTGCGGGCCACCGGCTGGCCGAGGCGGGGCGATGCCGTATTCCTCCAGCCTGGCCTTGCCCGTGTCGGTTAGCCAGTCGGTGGTCCAGGCCGGGGAAAGCTGCCGCTTCAGCGTCAGATTCTCGATCCCCTTCGCGCGCAGGGCGGTTTCGATGTCCAGATTGATGATGCTGGTGGCCGGGCAGCCGGAATAGGTCGGTGTCACCGTGACCTCAAGCGTGTCGTCCCGCCATTGCACATCACGGATGATGCCCAGATCGGTCAGGGAAATCACCGGGATTTCCGGGTCCGGCACGGCAGAAAGCCAGGACCAAACAGTCTCTAACGAGGGTTTTTCGGTTACCATGTGGCATCCGGGTAGGCCCGCTGCAGCCATTGCATCTGGGTCAGCATATGGCCCAGATGCTCGGTATGCCGCGCGCCCGATTTCCCGCCCTTGTGGGCAAAATCGTCTGCCGGTTTCTGCAATGTCGCCTCGGCCAGGACGGCATCAAGCATCGCGTCGTAACCGGGGCGCAGCGATGCCGGATTGGGCGCGATGCCCGCGCTGACCATCTCCTCGTCCACCGCGTCCGCGATGAACATTTCGCCCACAAAAGGATAGAGCCGGTCCAGCGCGGCCTGCATCCGCTTGTGGCTTTCTTCGGTCCCGTCGCCCAGGCCGATCACCGTATCGGTGGCCCGCTCAAGGTGATAGGTGACTTCCTTCACGGATTTCTCTGCAATCGCCGCAATCTGGTCGTTGCTGGAACCCATCAGCCCCCTGAGTTGCGCCAGATGCCAGCCGTCAAACAGGAACTGGCGCATCATGGTGCGACCAAAGTCGCCGTTGGGCTGTTCGACCAGCAGCAGATTGCGGAAATCCCAGACATCCCGGTGAAAGGCGAGGCGGTCGGCATCGCGGCCCTTGTCCTCAACCTCGCCCGCCAGCCCGAGCCAAAGCTGCGTCTGCCCGATCAGATCCAGCGCCGTGTTGGCCAGCGCGATATCTTCCTCAAGCACGGGTGCAACGCCGCACCATTCAGAGATGCGATGCCCCAGGACCAGGGTGTTGTCGCCCATCCGGCAGAGATATTCAAAGAGGGCGTCGCTCACATCGCACCCACTTCGTCTGGAATGTCAAAGAACGTCGGGTGACGATAGACCTTGTCGTTCGCCGGTTCATAAAGCGCGCCTTTCTCTTCCGGGGAAGAGGCGGCAATGGCGCTGGCCGGGACGGCCCAGATGCTGACACCCTCGTTGCGGCGTGTGTAAACGTCGCGCGCGTTCTTAATAGCGCCCTCCGCATCGGCGGCGTGAAGGCTGCCCACATGCCGGTGGCTCAACCCGTGCTGGCCGCGGATGAAGATTTCCCAAAGCGGCCATTCGGTTGCCCGTGCCTTGCCGTGGGGCGCGGCATCGGTGTCGGAATAGGGACTGGATTCGGGGCTGCTCATCTGGGCGTCCTCCTGTCAGGGGTGGGGGCAAAAGTTTTCGAAAACTTTTGACCAATTCCTTTCAAGGAATTGGTCACTCCGCCGCGATGGCGGTTTTGCGTTTCTTTTCAGCGTGGGCGAGCAGGGCTTCGCGCACCCAGCGGCCTTCGTCCCAGGCGCGGTTGCGGGCTTCCAGCCGTTCGGTGTTGCAGGGGCCATTGCCCTTGAGCACGTCAAAGAATTCGTCCCAGTCGGGTTCGGAGAATTCGTAATGCCCGGTTTCCTCGTTGAACTTCAGGTTCTCGTCGGGAATCGTGAGGCCCAGGTATTCGGCCTGCGGCGCTGTCTGATCGACGAATTTCTGGCGCAGCTCGTCGTTGGAGTTCATCTTGATCTTCCAGGCCATGGATTGCGCGGAATGCACCGATTCCGCATCCGAGGGGCCGAACATCATCAGTGATGGATACCAGAACCGGTTCAGCGCATCCTGTGCCATCTTGCGCTGTGCCTCGGTGCCCTTGGCCATCTTCATCATGATGTCGAAGCCCTGACGCTGGTGAAAGGATTCCTCCTTGCAGATCCGCACCATAGCGCGGGCGTAGGGCCCGTATGATGTGCGCTGCAGCGGCACCTGGTTCATGATCGCGGCACCATCGACCAGCCAGCCGACGGCCCCCATGTCGGCCCATGTCAGGGTCGGATAGTTGAAGATCGACGAATACTTCATCTTGCCCGACAACAGGTCGCGGGTCAGCTGGTCGCGGGTCACGCCCAGCGTTTCCGCCGCGCAATAGAGGTAGAGGCCGTGACCGGCCTCATCCTGCACCTTGGCCAGCAGGATCGCCTTGCGCTCCAGCGTCGGGGCGCGGGTGATCCAGTTGCCCTCGGGCAACTGGCCAACGATTTCGGAATGGGCGTGCTGGCCGATCTGGCGGATCAGGTTCTTGCGATAGCCTTCCGGCATCCAGTCCTTCGGCTCGATCTTGCCGCCCGCGTTGATGCGTTCCTGAAAGGCGCGTTCATCCGGTTCCATATCGTCAAGGGATTTGACGCCTTCACCGGTAGACTTGATCATCTGTGCATACATCGAATCCGTCCTTTCAGGTTAACATTCAGCTTGTGCGTTCGAGGATCAGGGCGACACCCTGACCAACGCCCACACACATGGTACACAGGGCATAACGTCCGCCCGTGCGTTTCAGTTGCAAGGCAGCGGTCATCGCAAGGCGTGCACCGGACATGCCCAGGGGATGTCCGATGGCGATGGCCCCGCCATTGGCGTTTACATGCGGCGCGTCGTCCGCCACGCCGAGGGCGCGCAGGGTGGCAAGCCCCTGGGAGGCAAAAGCCTCGTTCAGCTCGATCACATCCATCTGGTCGATGGTCAGCCCGGCGCGGGCCAGCACCTTTTTGCAGGCGGGGATCGGGCCAATGCCCATGACGCGCGGTTCCACACCGGCGGCGGACATGGCGACGACACGGGCGATCGGCGTCAGGTTGTGATCCCTGGTGGCCTGTTCGGATGCGATAAGCAACGCCGCGGCACCGTCATTGACGCCAGAGGCGTTGCCGGCGGTCACGGTCAGATCCGGCCCGTTGATCGCGCGCAGCTTGCCCAGGGCTTCTGCGGTGGTCTGGGGACGCGGATGTTCGTCGCGGTCCACGACAATCGGGTCACCCTTGCGTTGGGGGATCGTGACCGGCGTGATTTCATCGGCAAAGACGCCAGCGGCATCTGCGGCAGCCCAGCGTTCCTGGCTGCGCAGGGCAAATGCATCCTGGTCGGCACGGCTGACGTCATGGTCGGCGGCGACATTGTCGGCGGTTTCGGGCATCGAATCGACGCCATATTGCGACTTCATCTTCGGGTTGACGAAGCGCCAGCCGATGGTCGTGTCATAGACAGCGTTGCTGCGTGAAAAGGCGGTTTCTGCCTTGGGCATCACGAAGGGTGCGCGCGTCATGCTTTCGACGCCACCGGCGATGGCAAGATCGATGTCGCCCGCGCGGATTGCACGCGCGGCAGAGCCAACGGCGTCCATGCCGGAGGCGCAGAGCCGGTTGATGGTTGCGCCCGGAACGTCGACGGGCAGCCCCGCCAGCAAGGCGGCCATACGCGCCACGTTCCGGTTGTCTTCGCCAGCCTGGTTGGCGCAGCCCATGATCACGTCATCGACGCGCGACCAATCCACATCCGGATTGCGCGCCATCAGTGCCGCGATGGGGGCCGCTGCCAGATCGTCAGCGCGGACGGATGCCAGTGCACCACCGAAGCGGCCAATTGCCGTGCGTTGCGCGTCGCAGATGAAAGCCTGCATGTAGTTCTCCTCTTTGGTTGATTTTAACTCTGGTTGCGATTCGGAACAAGGTAAATGTTACGTGTTTGGTCATATCATCAGAATTAAGTAACATATTGGATCTGGGCGTCCTGACACGGGCCCTGAAGGCCTGCGTGGTCCGATATCAGCGCAACGATGGTCACCGCTGTCACCGGGTCCGGGACGATGGGGGGAAAGTCAGCTGCAAAAGCGCGTTTCCGGTGCCGGACAGGCCATTGATAAAGCCGCCGCAAGCGGCACCGGTCACAAGACAGAGCAGGGGTGTCAGGGTCACGACGGAACCGCTTCCCTGACAACAGCTCAGAAGTCGAGGTTTTCGACGCTCAATGCATTTTGCTGGATGAACTCGCGGCGCGGTTCGACGACGTCGCCCATCAGTTTGGTAAACAGATCGTCTGCCTCTGCCATATCCTCGACCTTGACGCGCAGAAGGGTGCGCGCCTCCGGATCCAGGGTGGTTTCCCAAAGCTGGTCCGGGTTCATTTCACCCAGCCCTTTGTAGCGCTGCAGGGACAGGCCCTTTTCACCTTCGGCCAGGATCGCTTCCAGCAGGTCCATCGGGCCATGGATCAGTTGCGACCGGTCCTTGCGCACCAGTGTGGCCGGCAGGTCATAGACATCCTGCAGGTGTTCGGTGAAGGTGCCGGATTTCCTGGCCTCGCCAGAGCGGAGCATCTTGCCGTCCAGTGTCCGCACTTCTTCGACGCCGCGCAGGATACGGGCCAGTTTGATGCCGTGGTCCTGGGTGATGCGGCCTTGCCAGCCGCGTTCGTATTCCAGCGCGATCAGGTCCAGACGTTTGGCGACCTTGTCCGCCACCCCTTGCAGGTCGCGGTCCACCGCGCCGGGAACGAAGGCACCGGCGATGGCAGCCTGTTCCACGATATGGCGTGGATAATGTGTCGGGAAGGCTTCGAGAACGCGGCGCATCTGGCGTGCCAGATCGACCACCCGGGCGAGGTCCTGACCGATGATTTCCTCACCGTTGCCCTGACGCAGCATGGCGCCCTCGATGCCCTGTTCGATCAGGTATTCCTCCATCGCTGCCTGGTCCTTGAGGTAGACCTCGGACTTGCCGCGCGACACTTTGTAAAGCGGTGGCTGGGCGATGTAGAGATGACCATGTTCGATCAGTTCGGGCATCTGCCGGTAGAAGAATGTCAGCAGCAGGGTGCGGATATGCGCACCGTCCACGTCGGCGTCGGTCATGATGACGATCTTGTGGTAGCGCAGCTTGCTCAGGTTGAATTCATCGCGTCCGATCCCGGTGCCGAGCGCCATGACCAGGTTGCCAATCTCCTGGCTGCCCAGCATCCGGTCGAAACGGGCACGTTCCACGTTGAGGATCTTGCCCTTGAGCGGCAGGATCGCCTGGGTCTGCCGGTCGCGGCCGGTCTGGGCCGATCCACCGGCGCTGTCACCCTCGACAAGGAAGACTTCGGTCTTGGAGGGATCTTTCTCGGAACAATCCTTGAGCTTGCCGGCCAGGAAATTCACGTCCATCGCGGTCTTGCGGCGGGTGAGGTCGCGCGCCTTGCGCGCCGCCTCGCGGGCATGGGCGGCCTCGATGATCTTGCCGACGACGATCTTGGCCTCGTTCGGGTTCTCCTCGAACCATTCGGCCAGCTTTTCGTTCACCAGCCCTTCGACGGCGGGGCGCACCTCGGAAGAGACCAGCTTGTCCTTGGTCTGGCTGCTGAACTTGGGGTCCGGCACCTTGACGGACAAGACACAAGTCAGCCCTTCACGGGCGTCATCACCGGTGAAGTTGATCTTTTCCTTCTTCGCGATGCCGCTGGACTGGGCGTAGTTGTTGATGGTCCGGGTCAGGGCGCCGCGAAAGCCTGCCATATGGGTGCCGCCATCGCGCTGCGGGATGTTGTTGGTAAAGGGCAGGACGTTCTCGTGATAGCTGTCGTTCCACCACATCGCGACCTCGACGCCGATGTCGTCCTTTTCGCCGGTGATGAAGATCGGTTCAGGCATGACGGACGACTTGTGCCGGTCCAGGTACTTCACGAACTCTTTCACGCCACCTTCGTAGAACAGCTCCGTCTGCAGGGTTTCCACAGGCCGTTCGTCGCGCAGGATGATCCGCACGCCGGAGTTCAGAAACGCCAGTTCGCGCAGGCGTTTTTCCAGCGTTTCAAAGCTGTATTCGAGGTTGGAGAAGGTGCTGGTCGACGCCATGAAGCGGACTTCGGTGCCGGTGCGGTCGGTGGGGCCAACCACGCTGAGATGCTCCTTGGTGAAGCCGCCCTCAAAGCGGGCCACATGTTCCTTGCCCTCGCGCCAGATCCGCAATTCCAGCCAGTCGGAAAGCGCGTTGACCACCGACACACCCACGCCGTGCAGGCCGCCCGAAACCTTGTAGGAATTGCTGTCGAATTTGCCGCCTGCGTGCAGCTGGGTCATGATGACTTCGGCCGCCGACACGCCTTCGCCCTCGTGGATGCCGACGGGAATCCCGCGGCCATTGTCGCTGACGGAAACGGAGGAATCGTCGTGGATCGTGACGGTCACGGCGTCCGCGTGACCGGCCAGCGCCTCGTCAATGCCGTTGTCCACGACCTCGTAGACCATGTGGTGCAGACCAGAGCCGTCATCGGTATCCCCGATGTACATGCCAGGACGCTTTCGAACCGCCTCCAAGCCTTTGAGAACCTTGATGGAATTCGCGCCGTATTCTTCCGGCATCTGCTCAGTTTCGGACATTCAGGAAAACCTTTTTCTTTTGCCCGATTTATAGTGTTTTCAGCGAAGAATGTCACGCGCCTGACACAAGATTTTGTGTCAGATCAACGGGATCAAAAGGCCCACGCAGATCAGCAGCGAACCGGATACCACATTGATCCGGCGCAGGGTGCGGGGATTGGTCAGAAGGCTTCGGATATGACTGACGAATGCGGCCAGGGTCAGGTTGCCTATCAGGGGCACGACGACCGAAATCGCGACGATTGCAGCCAGGTCCTGCCAGGTGACATTGCGCAGGTCGAAGAAGCCCGGCAGGACGCCGACATAGAAAAGCACCGCCTTGGGATTGCCCAGGATCGCGATGACCCCGGCGATGAACCCGGCCCACATGCCAGGCCGTGTCAGGCGGCTGTCGCGGTCCGGTGCGGCATCCCGGTGGCGGATCAGCAGGAAGCCCATCACCAGAAAGACAAGGCAGGCCACAGCGCGCAGGACGACCATGAAGACATCGAATACCGCGAGAATCCAGGTAATCCCCAGCGCAGCCACCAGCGGCCAGAGCAGATCACCGATCGACACCCCCAGGGCCAGCGGCCAGGCCGCACGAAAGCCGCCCGACATCGCCCGCGCCATCATCGCCACCATGACCGGGCCGGGAGTGACAAACAGCGCCACCATCGCACCGGCATAAAGCAGGAGGTCGTAATAAGGGATGGTCATCATGGTCTCCTGACCGCTGACACGCCGTCGACCTCTGTCACTTCCAGAATCTGGGCACGGTCGCCGAGTTCCGTGAACAGTTCCACCCCGGTTCCCGTCATCCAGGCTTGTGATCCCAGTGCGGTGATCTCGTCATACAGGGCCGCCTGGCGGGTTGTATCGAGGTGGGCTGCGACTTCGTCCAGCAGCAGCAGGGGCGGCGCGCCAAAGTCGGCTGCGAGGGCGCGGGCATTGGCGAGGATGAGCGAGACGAGCAGTGCCTTCTGCTCTCCGGTGGAGCAATCCCTGGCCGGGACATCCTTGGCTGCATAGACGCCATTCAGGTCAGCGCGGTGGGGGCCGATCAGGGTGCGTCCGGCGGTGAGGTCGCGCATCCGGTTGTCGGCCAATGCCTGGCGCAGGCCCTCTGCGGTGTCGGGCATGTCGCAGAGCAGTTCCAGTGTGGCGGTGGGAAATGCGGTTTCGGCCTGTTCCTGGGCCTGGGCGATGGCCTGCAGCGCGTTCAGCCTGTTGGCGTGGATCGCGGCGCCCGCTTCGGCCATGGCGTTTTCCAGGGCCAGATACCAGGAGGGTTCGCGCACCATATCCTTGAGCAGCCGGTTGCGTTCACGCATCGCCTTTTCATAGCGCAGGGTCTGGTCCCCGTGATCGGGCAGGAAGCTGAGCGTCATGCGGTCCAGGAACCGTCTGCGGCCATCTGCGCCTTCGATCCAGAGCCTGTCCATCGTCGGCACCAGCCAAAGCACCCGCGCAATCCGGCCCAGCGTGTTCTGGGCAGTGGCCTTGGCATCTATCCGGGTCTGGCGCGCGGCCCCGTTTTCTGACCAGATTTCGACCTCATGCACCTGACGCTGTGCGTGCAGAATGCCGGTGACCTTCCAACCCAGCGCCTCGGGCCTGCGGGTCATGTCCTGCGCGCTGGAGCGGCGCAAGCCGCGTCCGGGAGAGAACAACGAGACCGCTTCGAGAATGTTGGTCTTGCCCGCCCCGTTGGGCCCGTGCAGCGCCACCGGGCGCGCGTCGCAGTCGATCACGCTGCGCCGGTGCGACCGGAAGTGGGACAATGTGAGTTGGGACAGGAACAATCCGGTCATGGGTCAGCGCCGATATTTTCAAAATATCGGGCCGGAGTTTTCGAAAACTCCGACGCGTCACACACGCATTGGCATGACGACATAGACGGCCGACATGTCATTGCCTTCGCGCATCAGTGTCGGGTCACCCGATGAGTTGAACAGGAACACGGCGTTCTCCCGGTCCACCTGGCTTGCGATCTCCAGCAGGTATTTCGCGTTGAACCCGATCTCCAGACGCTCGTCGCCGTAGGCCACGGCAAGCTCCTCCTCGGCGGCGCCGCTGTCAGGGGCATTCACCGAGAGGATCAGGCGATCTTCGTCCAGTTGCAGCTTGACCGCGCGGGAGCGTTCCGAACTGACAGTGGCGACCCGATCCACGGCCTGGGCGAATTCGGCGGCGTCCACCTCCATCTTGCGGGTGTTCCCCTGCGGGATCACGCGGGTGTAGTCGGGGAAGGTGCCGTCGATGACCTTGGAGGTCAGGGTGATCTCCGGTGTGGCAAAGCGGACCTTGGTCTCTGACACGGATACGGCGATTTTCATGTCGTCGTCTTCCAGCAGCTTGCGCAGTTCACCAACCGTCTTGCGGGGCACGATGACGCCGGGCATCTCTGCCGCCCCTTCGGGCATGTCGGCGTCAATCCGGGCGAGCCGGTGTCCGTCCGTGGCCACGCAGCGCAGCATCTTGCCGCCATCGCCGTCGGCGATATGCATATAGACGCCGTTCAGGTAATACCGGGTTTCTTCGGTGGAGATGGCGAATTTCGACTTGTCGAAAAGGCGGCGCAGCACGGGTGCCGGCGCGCTGAAGTTCGACGCATACTCAGACGATGCCATCACCGGAAAATCCTCGCGGGGCAGGGTGGCGAGGCTGAAATTGGAGCGGCCCGCTTCCACCGTCAGGCGGCCGGCCGCGGTGTCTGCGGTCAGGTTGATCAATGCGCCATCGGGCAGTTTGCGGACGATTTCATGCAGCAGGGTTGCCGATACCGTTGTGGCACCGGCGCGTTCCACCTGGGCGCCAACCTTGTCCACCACTTCGATATCCAGGTCGGTGGCGCGAAAGGACACATCGCTGCCTTCGGCCTCGATCAGCACGTTGGCGAGGATCGGAATGGTGTTGCGCCGTTCGACAACGGATTGGGCCTGGCTGACCGCCTTGAGCAATGCGGCGCGTTCGATGCTGAATTTCATGATGGCTTCTCCGTCAGACCCGTCGGGAGGGGCAAACTACCCGGTTCCCTCGTTTTAACAAGACTTTTCATGCTTTGGCGGGCCAAATGCAAGAGGGGCCGCAAGGGCCCCTCAATCACCTGACAGCCGTGACATTGATACCGCGTTCAGGACTCCAGCGCGCGGCGCAGCAGTTGCAGATCTTCGGCGATCTGGTCATCCGTCGTTTTCAGCTCTTCGATCCGGCGGACGCCATGCATGACCGTGGTATGGTCACGCCCGCCAAACCGGCGCCCGATCTCCGGCAGGGAGCGGCTGGTCATCAATTTGCACAGGTACATGGCCACCTGGCGCGGGCGGGCATAGCTGCGCAGCCGCTTCGGCCCGATCATGTCGCTCAGCCGGATATTGTAGTGCTCGGAGACCTTGCGCTGGATCTCCTCGACGGAAATCTTGCGTTCGGAATCGCGCAATACGTCCACCAGGCAGTCCTGGGTCAGCTCCATGTTGATCTCGCGACCGACAAGGGAGCCGAAGGCGAACAGACGTGTCAGGGCGCCTTCAAGGACCCGGACGTTGGAGGTGATCCGGTGGGCGAGGAATTCAAGCACGCCATCCTCGACCTCAAGGTCGGGATAGTTTTCGCGCTGCCCTTCGACTTTGCTTTGCAGGATGCCCAGGCGCAGTTCGTAGTCTGTGGGGTGCAGGTCCACGACCAGACCGCATTGCAGCCGGGATTTCACACGGTCTTCCAGATCCTTGATCTCGCCGGGCGCGCGATCGGCAGAGATGATGATCTGCTTTCGCTGGTCCACAAGGGCGTTGAAGGTGTGAAAAAATTCTTCCTGGGTGCTGTCCTTGCCGGCAATGAACTGGACGTCATCAACCATCAGCACATCAACGGAGCGGAAAATTTCCTTGAAGTCCATCATCTTGCGGTCACGCAAGGCCTGAACGAAACGATACATGAACTGTTCGGCCGACAGATAAAGGACGTTCATCTGGGGTTTCTGTTCGGCCAGTTCGCGGGCGATGGCATGCATCAGGTGGGTCTTGCCCAGGCCGACGCCACCATAGAGAAACAGCGGGTTGAAGGTCACGGGGCCGCCCTCGGCCACCCGTTTGGCGGCTGCATGGGCCAGTTCGTTGGGTTTGCCGACGACAAAATTGTCAAAGCTGAACCTGGGGTCGAGGGGGGCCGTTGCCATGACGCTGGTAGCGCTGGCCGTGGCGGCAACGGCGGGTTTACGGGGCGTGTCCGAAGGTTTGGCGGCGTCATTTGCAACGCGGGGCTGCAGCGCGAAATTCAGGCGGGAAACCTCGATGCCCTCGGCGTTGATCTCATGCAGGATCAGATCCGAAAAATTCTGGCTGACGTAGTTGCCGAAAAAGTTTGTCGGGACATGCAATGTCGCGATTCCGCTTGCCACCTTGCCCGCAACCATCGGTTCAATCCAGGTTGTGAAGTTGTTCTGTCCAACTGTTTTCAGCAGCCTTTGTCTGATCTCGCCCCATTGATCCTGCGTCATTTTTTCTAACTCGTCCCCAGCCAGGTTTCTAACAAGCGCCAGAGCAGTCCGGCACTACACACAATCCAGAACACAGATCGATTGTCCGGTCCCAAACGGAAACCGACCCAAGCATCTGGACCTTTCAAACAAGGATTTCGCCAATCGATGCAGCCAGGTGCATCGGTCTTGGCAAAAGCCGTCCGTATCAAAACGAACAGGGCAAACGCGCTAGCAGCAGCATTCGCAATACGGGTGTGACGTGACCAAACCACATCCACCCGCGTCCCAAAATAGATACTATCCGATTCCGAAAGTGCCTATTTACAGGGCCTGTCCCCCCACGCGAAATGAATCGCTCTATGTAGGTAGCAAGGACAGAGGCCGCGCTTCAACATATCTTCCGACTTGACTCACTTTTTTGTCGGGAAAGAATCTATGTTGGTTTTTTGAGACCTCAGACACGAAAAAAGGCGCCGCTATGCGACGCCTTTTGATTCAAGCAGATAGTCGATTCGGTTCGCGAGAACCCTGAAAATCAACCCAGAGCTTTGACCCGTGCCGCGAGGCGCGACATTTTTCTCGATGCGGTGTTTTTATGAAACACACCCTTTGTCACACCGCGCATCAGCTCGGGCTGTGCTGTTTTCAGCGCTTCGGTCGCTGCTGTCTTGTCGCCGGAAGCGATCGCTTCTTCGACCTTGCGCAGATATGTGCGGATGCGCGAACGACGCGCCTTGTTGATCTGGAAACGCTTTTCGTTCTGACGTGCGCGCTTCTTGGATTGTTCTGTGTTTGCCATGAGGATCAGCCTTCGGGTTTTTCAATTTCGGTTCAAGGCGCGTGACGCCAAACCCGTGCCGGATGTACCGGGAAGGTGATTCTAGCCTGAGCGGGCTGCACGCGCATGTATTGGGCGGGCTATAGCGGGAAATGCAGCCGGTTGTAAAGCCATCGGAACGTCAGGCCGCAATGGCGCGGCGGCGTTCAGGCAATTGCAGGGCACCGGCCGGTTGGCGGGCCGTCCGAAGCAGGACGGCCTTATTTGTCTCTGAACTGTGCTTCGCGCTTTTCAAGGAAGGCGGACATGCCTTCGTTCTGGTCCTCGGTCGCGAACAGCGAGTGGAACATCCGGCGTTCAAACAACAGCCCTTCGCGCAGCGGCACTTCGTAGGCGCGGTTGACCGCCTCCTTGACCACCATGACGGAGATCATGGATTTCTCCGCGATCTTTGCGGCGGCGCTCATGGCTTCTTCCATCAGCTTCTTTACCGGGACAACCCGCGAGACCAGGCCGGAACGTTCGGCCTCGTCTGCGTCCATGAAGCGGCCGGTCAGGTTCATGTCCATCGCCTTGGATTTGCCGACAAGGCGGGTCAGCCGCTGGGTGCCGCCGATCCCGGCCACGACGCCAAGGTTGATCTCGGGTTGGCCGAACTTCGCGGTTTCGGAGCAGATGATGAAGTCGCACATCATCGCCAGTTCGCAGCCGCCACCCAGCGCATAGCCGGATACCGCCGCGATGATGGGCTTGCGGACGCGCATGATCTGTTCGGTTTCGGGTGTGAAAAGATCTCCGGAAAAGGCTTCGACGAACGTCTTGTCGCGCATCATGGCGATATCGGCACCGGCGGCGAAAGCCTTTTCAGAGCCGGTGATGATGATGCAGCGGACCTTTTCATTGTCCTGCGCACCCTTCAGCGCGTCGGCAAGCTCGGACATCAGAACATCGTTCAACGCGTTCAGGGCATCAGGTCTGTTCAGCGTGACAAGCGCCACATGGTTTTCCACATCCACGATGATCGTTTCGTATGCCATCAGAGGGTCTCTCTATCGTTGCGCTCAGGTCGCCACGCATAACACGGGCAAAATACGTTTCAAGCTATCTTTGACATTCACCGCAATAGAACGAAGAGCGTCCGGACTGCACGATGCGTCTTATGACCTGGCCGCAGCCCGGAGTGCGACAGGGGGCGTTTTCGCGCCCGTAGACATCGAAATTGTGCTGGAAATACCCCAGTTCGCCATCCGCCTGACGAAAGTCGCGCAGCGAGGATCCGCCAGCTTCAATCGCCTCTGAAAGCACGTTGCGGATGATCGGAACCAGGGTGGCAATCCGCGTGGCCGAGATACGGTCGGCCTTGCGTGCGGGATGGATGCGGGCGCGGTAAAGCGCTTCGCAGACATAGATATTTCCCAATCCCGCGACGATGCGCTGATCCAGCAGCGCGGATTTGATCGGCGTGTTGCGCCCCTTGAGCGCGGCGATCAGATGCGCCTCGCTGAAGGTGTTGCCCAGAGGTTCCGGCCCCAGAATGGCCAGCAGCTTGTGCTGGTCGGCCCGGGCGGTCTGCATCAGGTCCATCGCGCCAAAGCGGCGCGGGTCGTTGAAGGTGATCCGCGCACCATTGGCCATGTGCAGCACCACGTGGTCGTGTTTTTCGGGCGCGGGATGGCTGTGCACGAATTGGCCCAGCGGGTCACCGGAAACCAGCATGCGGCCCGACATCCCGAGGTGGATCAACAGCGATTCCCCCGATGCGAGATCGGCCAGTATGTATTTCGACCGGCGGCGCAGACGCTCGACCATCTGCCCTGTCAGCCTTTCGGCCATTCCGGCGGGAAAGGGCCAGCGCAGGTCGGGGCGGTTCACCTGCGCCCGTTCGATCACAACGCCTTCCATCGCCGGGGCAAGGCCACGGCGCACGGTTTCGACTTCTGGCAGTTCGGGCATCTGGCCTCCTTTTCACGGGCAGTCGGGGCCTGCGGCAATTGGCGGTTTGTATCCCGCGTGTCTAGGCTATATCTCCGCCTTGATAATATCGGGACGCTGATCATGACAGACAAGACCACGCATTTCGGCGCACAGACCGTGCGCGAAGATGACAAGGCCGGAATGGTCCGCAACCTGTTTTCCGATGTGGCGAACAAATATGACATCATGAACGATGTGATGAGCATGGGCATCCACCGTATCTGGAAAGAGGCGATGATGGATTGGCTTGCCCCGCGCGCCGGGCAGCGGCTGCTGGATGTGGCGGGTGGCACGGGTGACGTTTCGTTCAAGTTCCTCAAACGCGCAGGGCAGGGGCATGCCACCGTCTGCGACCTGACCGAAGGGATGCTGGTCGAGGGGCGCAAGCGCGCCGAGGCAGAGCAATTGGCCGACAGTCTGGACTGGGTTGTCGGCGACGCGATGAACCTGCCCTTCGACGACAACAGCTTTGACGTCTATACCATCAGCTTTGGCATTCGGAACGTGACGCGTCCGCAAGAGGCGCTGAACGAGGCCTATCGCGTGCTGCGCCCCGGCGGGCGGCTGATGGTTCTGGAGTTCAGCCAGCTGCCGAACCCGATGATGCAAAAGGCCTATGATCTTTACAGTTTCAACGTGATCCCGCGCATGGGGCAGGTCATCGCCAACGATCGCGACAGCTATCAGTACCTGGTGGAATCGATCCGCAACTTCCCCGACCAGGAGACGTTTCTGGACATGGTCCGCGCCGCGGGATTCGAACAGGCCAGGTACCGAAATCTGACCATGGGCATTGCCGCCCTGCATTCAGGCTGGAAGCTTTAGGTGCGTGGGCCCCATAACATATGGCGGTTGATCCGCACCGGTGCCACGCTTGAGCGGACAGGTGCGATGAACCTGGTGCTGGATGCCTTCGAGGCGACGCCGACCCTTCGGTTTGTGGCCCGTGCGCTTGGCCTGCCGTTCAAATGGCTGGGCTACAAGGGCGATCCGTCGATGCCGCCCGCGACCCGCGCGCTGACGGCGCTGGGACCGGCCTACATCAAGTTCGGGCAGGTCCTGTCCACCCGGCCCGATGTGGTGGGCGATGAGCTTGCGGTGCAATTGCGCGTGTTGCAGGACAAGCTGCCGCCCTTTTCCATCGAAGAAGCCAAGGCCGAGGTGGAGCGTGAGCTGGGCGAGCCGGTGAGTGATCTGTTCTCCGATTTCAGCGAATCGGTGGCCGCGGCCTCCATCGCGCAGGTGCACAAGGCGACATTGGCGGATACGGGCGAGCAGGTTGCAGTCAAGGTGTTGCGCCCGAACATCGAACGCGCCTTCCGCAAGGATGTCGATGCATTCTACCTGGCGGCCCGCATGGTTGAAATGTTCTCTCCCGGTTCGCGACGCCTGCGCCCGATGGATGTGATCGAGCATTTCGATGGCGTTGTGCGGGGCGAGCTGGATCTGAGGCTGGAAAGCGCTGCGGCGTCGGAATTCGCCGCCAACACCAAGGATGATGAAGGATTCCAGCTGCCTGCAATCAAGTGGAACCTTTCGGCGCGGCGGGTGATGACCCTGGGTTGGGCGGATGGCGTGTCGATGGGTGACAATGACGCCATTGATGCCGCCGGCCATGACAGGGTGGCGCTGAGCAACCGGGTGCTGCAATTGTTCCTGAACCATGCGCTGCGCGACGGCTTCTTTCACGCCGACATGCACCAGGGGAACCTCAAGGTGGCGCCGAACGGTGATATCATCGCCTATGATTTCGGGATCATGGGCCACATCGACGCCTATACCCGCCGCGTCTATGCCGAGATCCTCTATGGGTTCATCCGCCGCGATTACATGCGCGTGGCCAAGGTACATTTCGAGGCGGGATATGTGCCTGCCGACAAGGATGTCGACGAATTCGCCCGCGCCCTGCGCGCGGTGGGCGAGCCGATCTTTGGCATGGATGCCACGCGGATTTCCATGGCGCGGCTGTTGACCTATCTCTTTGAAGTGACGGAGCGGTTCGGGATGGAAACCCGGACCGAACTGATCCTGCTGCAACGGACGATGGTGGTGGTCGAAGGGGTTGCACGCTCGTTGAACCCGCATATCAACATCTGGGAAGTGGCCAGCCCGATCGTGACCAATTACATTTCCAAATCCATCGGTCCCAGGGCGCTGCTCAGCGATCTTGCCGGCACGGCGCAGGTACTGGCGCGGTTTGGTCCACGGTTGCCGGGTCTGGTGGAAGCGGCGCTTTTGCGGCAGAGCAACGAGACGACGATTGTGCGCCCGCCGCGCAAACGCTGGATCGCCCTGTCCGCGCTGGGCGGGGCCGCCGCAATGGCGGGCCTGATCGTTCTGGTTGAAGCCCTGACCTGATCCGTCGCACCCTGCGACAGACAAATACAAGAGACCGCGCGATGAGCCCTACGATGAAACTGGCCACAGGCAGTATTGCGATTGGCATTGTCGTGCTGCTGCTCAAGGTGATTGCCTATTGGGTTACCGGCTCTGTCGCGCTGTTTTCCGATGCTCTGGAAAGCACCGTGAACGTGGCCACGGCCATTGCCGCACTGATCGCGATCCGGATTGCGGCGCGGCCCCCGGATTCGAACCATCCCTTCGGTCATCACAAGGCCGAGTTCTTCAGCGCGGTACTGGAGGGGGTGATGATCATCGTCGCCGCCCTGATCATTCTGAACCAGGCCTATGCCGCCTTTGCATCCCCCCGTGAGCTGGATGCGCCGATCGAGGGGCTGTTGATCAATCTTGGTGCCACCGCGCTTAACGGTGTCTGGGCCTGGCTGCTGGTGACGCGGGGGCGTCGCTACAAATCGCCCGCGCTGGTGGCGGACGGCAGGCATCTGTTTACCGATGTACTGACGTCATTCGGCGTTGCATTCGGGATATTGCTGGCTTTTGCCACCGGCCTTTGGGTGCTTGACCCGTTGATGGCCGTGGTGGTGGCGCTGAATATCCTTTGGTCCGGCTCGAAGGTGGTCAAGGAATCGCTGAGCGGTCTGATGGACGAAGCGGTGCCGGAGAGCGAGCTGGACCAGATCAGGGAAATCATCGCGACCGAAGCGGGCGGCGCGACGCAGGCGCACGACCTGCGCACCCGGCACGCTGGCGCGATCACCTTTATCGACTTTCATCTCGTGGTGCCGGGAGAGACCTCTGTCTTTGAGGCGCATGAGATTTGCGACCGTGTGGAGAACAGGTTGCGGTCCGAACTTGGCGAGGCGCAGATCACCATTCACGTGGAGCCCGAGCACAAGTCGAAGAGCACGGGCATTTTCATCGTCGATTGAGCATATGCTGTTCGCAGTTCAGCGCCGGACATGAAAAGGCCCCCGCCGATGCGGAGGCCCTCTGCTTTGTCGTCAGATCATTCGGTCCAGTGAACGGCCGTCAGGTCGGTCGCCTGTGTCGGGGCGTTTTCCCACAGGCCTTCGATCCCGGCTTTGGCCACCGTCGGCAGGGCCAGCTGGAACAGGTAGCCATTCACGTAATCCTCCGAGATCATCCGCTGCGCATCACCCAGCATCTGGTTCCGCTTGTCCGGGTCGGTGGTG
Source organism: Sulfitobacter sp. PR48 (assembly GCF_028807335.1). NCBI lineage: Bacteria > Pseudomonadati > Pseudomonadota > Alphaproteobacteria > Rhodobacterales > Roseobacteraceae > Sulfitobacter > Sulfitobacter sp. PR48. The sequence goes on from NZ_JARAMM010000002.1 coordinate 111,250, forward strand.
CGGTTCAGATCGGCCATCAGCGCTTGCAGATCGGGGTTGTCGTACTGGAAGTAATAGTCGGGATTGGCGTAGATCCCGATGTCCATCGGCTCGGTATGGCTGACGATGGTCAGGCCGAAATCCTTGCCCTTGAACACGGTTTCCAGCCATTGCGCCCATTCGACGTTGGTGATTTCTGCCTTGATGCCCACTTCGGCAAGCTGCGCCGCGATGATCTCTCCGCCGCGCCGGGCGTAGGAGGGGGGCGGCAGGTGCAGCGTGGTTTCGAAACCGTCAGGGAAGCCTGCTTCGGCCAACAGCGCCTTGGCCTTTTCGGGGTCATATGCGCTCAGCGAGGTCAGATCGACATAGGCCGGGTTGTGCGGGGCGAAATGTGTGCCGATGGGCGTGCCAAGGCCGAACATCGCGCCGTCGATGATCGCCTGCCGGTCAATCGCATGGGCCATCGCTTCGCGCACTTTTACGTTGTCAAAAGGCGCGCGGGTGTTGTTGGTGGAGAGAATAGTCTCACCCTCGGTCGATCCTACGATCACCTGAAAGCGCGGATCAGCCTCGAACTGGGGCAGGTTTTCCGGCGCAGGGAAGCCTGCGAAGACATCCGCATCCTCGGCCATCATCGCGGCAAAGGCGGCGGTGGGGTCGGAGATGAACTTGAACGTTGCCGATTCAAGTTGCGCGGGCGTGCCCCAGTAATCGGGGTTCTTCGACAGCACGATCTTGTCGCCCTGTGTCCAGCTGTCGAACTTGAAGGCGCCGGTCCCGATCGGCTGCTGTTTGATGTTGTCGATGCTTTCGGGTGCCACGATCACCGCGTCACCCCAGGCAAGGTTGAACAGCATGCTGCCGTTCTGCTCGCTCAGCTTGACCTCGACGGTCGCGGGGTCGATCACGTTGACTTCGGAGATGGCTGAGTAAAGCGCCTTTTGCGCATTTGCGCTGTCCTCGGCATTGATGCGGTCGAGGCTGAATTTCACATCCTCTGCGTCCATGGTGGTGCCGTCGTGAAAGGTGACGCCTTCGCGCAGCTTGAAGGTATAGGTCAGACCGTCTTCGGAAATTTCCCAGCTTTCGGCGAGGCCCGGCACGACGGAGCCGTCGGACATGAAGCGCGTCAGCCCCTCGAACACATTGGAATAGAGCACGGAATCGATGGCCCCGGCAGCAGCTGATGTGGGGTCAAGGTGAGGTGGCTCAAGTTGCAGCGCGACGGTGATGTCGTCCTTGGCAACAGCCGCGCCTGCCATCAGGGCGGCGGTGCTGACGCCAAGCAGCAAGTGGCGAAGGTGGAACATGGGTGGTCTCCCTTTTGATTATGGTGAAAGGCTAGCCAAATCGCAGACTTCTTGCCAGCGTTCTTAATCGGTCAATTGCCATTCATTCACGGACCGCTTAGTCAGCGACCTTTGATTCAGGGGCGGGCGGCGGCATGTCAGCGACATTGGGTATAGATTTCGGCACATCGAATTCTGCCGCCGGGATCCTCGTGGATGGCAGACCGCATTTGATTCCGCTGGAGGCCGATGCGCAGACCTTGCCGACAGCGGTCTTTTTCGATTTCGAGGCGGGTCAGATGGTGGTGGGCGAAAGGGCGAGCGCCGCCCTGCTTGCCGGTGATGAGGGGCGCTATATGCGCGGGCTGAAAAGCCTGCTGGGCACAAGGCTGATGCGCGAAAGCAGGATGCTGCTGGGCGAACGGCTGGATTTCATCGACATCGTCGCGCGGTTCCTGGCGGAGCTGAAATCAAGGGCCGAAGCGGCAACCGGATTTCAGTTTGATCGGGCGCTTTCCGGGCGACCGGTCCGGTTTCATTCCGCTGATGCCAGGCGCGACGCCCAGGCATTGCTGGACCTGACAGAAGCCTACCGCCGCGCCGGGTTTTCAGAGGTGCGGTTCATGAACGAGCCGGAGGCGGCGGCGCTGGCAAACCGCGAGGTGCTGGCCCCCGGCGATCTGGCGTTGATCGTGGACATCGGTGGCGGCACGTCGGATTTCACGCTGTTCCGGCAGAAGGGCACGGCAGAGATCGATATTCTGGCCAGCCACGGCGTTCGCATCGGTGGCACCGATTTCGACCGCCATCTGAGTATCGGGCGGGTCATGCCGCAGCTCGGCATGGGCAGTCCGATCCGCCATGCCTTTGGCGATGACACGCATATCGCGCCGAATGCCATCTTCAATGACCTTGCCACCTGGGCCAAGATCCCGTTTCTCTATGGCCCCGATACCCGAAAGGCGGCGGCGGAGCTGGAGAAATTTGCGGTGCATCCCAAGCGGCTGGGCCGTCTGGTCAAGGTGCTGGAAGATGAATTGGGCCATGATCTCGCCTTTGCCGTCGAGGCGGGAAAGATCATGGCGAATACGCCGGGGGTAGCCGACCCGGTGGTCAAGGTCGGGATGCTGAAACCCGGTGCCACATTGCCCTTGCCTGCGGATTGGATGACGGCGCGGCTGGCCCCGCTCGCGGATGAGATCGGCACGGCGGCTTCTGATGCGATGGTCACGGCAGGGGTTGCGCCGGAACAGGTCGACAAGGTGATCTTTGTCGGCGGCTCCAGCCTGATGCAGGTGGTCGAAAACGCCCTGCGCATGCGTCTTCCGAATGCCGAGATCCACCGGGGTGCGGCGCTGACGGCGATTGTCGATGGTCTGGCCATTGGCGCCGCGACCGCCTTTGACGGCTAGCCTTTCAGCAGCAGGCTTTCCATCGCGGCACCCATGACCATGGCACTGTCGATCATGTCATCTATGCCGATCCATTCGTCGGGTTTGTGGGCCAGTTCCAGAACCCCCGGCCCGTAGGCGATGCAGTTCTTCAGGGTGCCGATCCGGTCGATGTGTTTCTGGTCATAGCTGCCGGGCGAGGCGACATATTCAGGTGCCTTGCCCATGACCTGTTCGATGGCGTCTGCCACGGTGCGAACCACCGGCGCGTCACGGTCCGTCATGGAGGGCAGGACCGAGTTCCGCTCGGTCAGTTCAAAGTCAAAATTGGCGCGTGTGGCGCGCAGCCCTTCCAGCAGGTCCATGACCTCACCCCGGACCTGGTCCAGCGGCTCTTCGATCAGGAACCGACGGTCGATCACGATGCGGCAGCTGTCGGGGACGCAATGGGCCTGCAGGCCGGTGAAACCTTCCTCCGGTTCGGCCTCTCCGCCGTGGATGGAGTTGATGTTCATCGTCGATTGCCGCGCGCCTTCAGGCACGACCGGCATGTCGGTATAGCGGGCAGCCATCGCGGGAAACAGCTTGTCCTCGAACTCCTGCAGGACCGCGCCCATGTGGCGGACGGCGCAGTCGCCCAGAAATGGCATCGCACCATGGGCGATTTCGCCCTTTGTCTCGATCTCGGCCCACCAGCCACCGCGATGGCCCAGGCAGATGCGGTCCTTGTTCAGCGGTTCGGGGATGATGACGTGCTGAACGCGGCTCGGGTTGAAATAGCCCTGCTCCGCCAGGTAGGCGACGCCGCCGTAGCCGCCGGTTTCCTCGTCTGCAGTACCTGAAATCTCAATCGCACCTGCGAAGTCGGGATGCGTTTCGATAAAGGCCTCGGCCGCGATGATGGAGGCGGCCAGCCCGCCTTTCATGTCGCATGCACCGCGTCCGTAAATCTTGCCGTCGGCGATGTCACCGCCGAAGGGATCGAAGGTCCAGCCCGCGCCGACCTCCACCACGTCCGTGTGGCTGTTGAAGTGGATGCAGTCGCCGGGCCGCGTACCCTCGCGCCGGGCGACGATGTTCCAGCGCGGATATTTGTCGCTGTCGCCAGGGGTGCCGGTGGCGCGGATCAGTTCCGTCTCGAAACCATGCTTGCGCAGGCGATTGTCCAGATATTCGCAGATCAGGCGATAGTCCCGCCCCGGCGGATTCAGGGTAGGAATGCGGATCAGGTCCTGGGTCAGCGCGATGAGGTCATCACGCTTGGCAGAGATGGCAGTGCGGAGCGATGTGTTCATACCAGCATCGTTCACTGGTCTGAGACGATTGGCAAGGTCATCTCTTGCATGGCCAGCAACAGCGCCCGGACTTCCGCGAGGGTGTTGTAGTGACAAAGCGAGACACGCACCGCAGCGTCAAGGCCAAGCGGGGTCAGGACATTCCCCGAATAGTGATCGGCGCGGCGGATGTGGGTGCGGATTCCGTTGTCGTTCAAATTCGCCACGATCCGGTCGGCGGGAAGCCGGTCAAGCGCAAAGCAGACAAGTCCCTCGCGATCTTCATTTTCGGCCCCGCCCAGTATCGTGACACCCGGCAGCGAGGTAAGTCCGGGCAGGTTGCCCAAGCCATAGAGCAGGGCATCCGTCAGCGCCTTTTCATGGGCATGGATGCTGGCACCGGCAGCGATGATCCGGCTGCGGGTGTCGGTCTTGTCCGACACCTCGCCACCAAGCCAATCCAGATAGTGCACGACATCTGAAAACGTGGCGTAGGCACCGGTGTCGCGGGTGCCCATTTCCCAGTTGCCCTGAGGTCCGCCCGCAAGCGTCTCGATCTTGAGCGCGGTCAACCTGTCGGAGGCCCAGGCCACGCCATAGCCGTGCCGGGAGAACATCTTGTATGGCGAGACGACATAGCCGTCGATGTCATAGGCGGCGATGTCGACCTGCCCGTGGCTGGCGTGCTGGATGCCGTCCACGATGATGAAGGCATCCGGTGCCTTGGCGCGGATCGCCCTGGCGATGGCGGCCACATCGTTGGCAATACCTGTGACAGGCGAGGTGTGCAGGATGGTCGCCACAGTGACATCTTCGCGCATGACATCGCGATAGGCGGAGGCCGTGACCTGGCCGGTGGCGTCGTCATGCGGCACACTGAGGTATTCAACACCCGCTTGCTGCGCCCAATGCTGTGCCGCGCTGCGGGACGCGGGATGCTCGACCGTTGATCCGATCACCGCGCCGCGGTTTGCAGGCCCCATGATTGCGGTCCGTATCAGCCTGAACAGCAGTTCGGTCCCCGATTCACCGACAAAGAAGCGGCCCGAGTCTGCGTTGAAGAACAGGGCCATGTCCGCCTTGGCGTCGGTGATAACCTTTACCAGTGCGGCAGAGGCCGGGTTGTCCCGGCCCTGATTGTCCGGGATCGCAGCGAACTTTGCAGAAGTCTCCACCACGGATTTCAGGGTAAGCGCGCCGCCCGCGTTCTCGAAGAAGATGCGCGGCCCCGAGAACGGGCAGGTATCGACATGTGCAAATCTTGCACGGATTTCATCGCTAAGACGGTCGGAGTGAGGTTTCATGGATTCTTCCTTTGCTGAGCATTGTTTTGAAAGCTCCACGCGGCAGGTGCAAGAAGGCTAATTGCGCAAAGGCGCTGTCCGCATCGAAGAACTGCACTAGTTCCCACAGAAATCGGTTTAAAGGATGATCGCCATGGCGCCACTGATCCGGCATCACCCCAGTGAAAAAGAATTCGAAGACGCGGCGGAAGAGAAATCGGTCCACGAAGCGGCGGCATTGTCGCCGCGGATGATCTATGAGGTCATCCGGCGGGATGGTGAAGAGGAACTGGCCCGCACCAAGAGATCCCTGATCTGGTCAGGCATCGCCGCGGGCATGCTGATCAGCCTCTCGGTGCTGGGGGAGGCGATATTCAGGGCGCATCTGCCTGATGCGTCCTGGCGGCCACTGCTGGAGAATCTGGGCTATTCGCTGGGCTTTCTGGCCGTGATCATGGGCCGAATGCAATTGTTCACGGAAAATACCATCACGACAGTTCTGCCGATCATGCATCAAAGGTCCGTGCATTCGCTGCTCTGCATGGCGCGGCTGTGGACGATCGTGCTGACCGCGAATGTCATCGGAGCCTTTGCGGCGGCCTCGCTCTTCGTTTTTACCCCGGCCATTCCGGGCGAGACGATGGCGGCGATTGTGGCCCTGTCGGAACATGCCACCGGAATGCCCGCATCGGAAAGTTTCTGGCGCGCCATTCCCGCAGGGGTGATAGTCGCCCTCATCGTCTGGATGCTGCCGCAGGCGGACGAAGCGGCGTTTTTCCTGATACTGACGTTCACATGGCTGATCGCTGCGGGTGATTTCACGCATATTGTTGCCGGGTCCGTCGAAATGGCGGTGTTGCTGTTGCGTGGCGAGCTTGCCGGCATGCAGGCAATCTTCGGGTTTTTCGTGCCGGTTCTTGCTGGTAACATCATCGGTGGGACGATTATCTTCACCCTCGTCGCATGGGGGCAGGTGCGCGACGATGTTGAGGAAGGATAGCTTATGGGAACGCTCAAACTGCCGAGAAGTCCCCGATTGTATTGGGAGGCATTCAAGGCGAGCCTGAGCCATGTCGCGGAAAACGACCTTTCCCTTGTCTCTGCCGGCGTCGCCTTCTTTGCAATGCTGTCGTTGTTTCCGGCTCTTGCTGCTGTCATCGCCATTCTGGGGCTCATCTCGGACCCAGCCGTTGTCCTGCCGCAGCTTGAGGACATGCGCAGTTTCCTGCCCAACGATGTCTATGAGATCATAAATGGTCAGGTCACGTCGCTGATCACCGCCAGCAGCGAAACGCTGGGCTGGGCAGGGCTTTTGTCACTGTTCTTTGCCCTTTGGTCAGCACGGGCAGGTGTCGGCGCGATGATGGTCGGACTCAACAACGTCTATAAACAACGAAACCGGAACACGGCCTGGCATTATTTGCGTGCGCTCATGCTGACGGTCATGCTGGTTGTGGTTGCAATCGTCGCGATGCTGGCGCTTGTCGTGACGCCGGTTGTGTTGGCGTTCTTTCCCTTGGGTCCCTTCGGGACATTGGTGGTCGAGCTGATCCGCTGGGTGATCGCAATTGCCGTTCTGTTCGCTGGTGTCGGCGTGCTTTATCGGTTCGGCCCGAACCGGAAGGCGGCGCGGTTGCCCTGGCTGTCTGCCGGTGCCGTTCTTGCGGTTGTCGCCTGGGCGATCCTGTCTTTCGGCTTTTCCTATTACGTGGCGAATTTTGGCAATTACAATCAGGTTTACGGGTCCATCGGCGCGGTAATCGCGATGCTGATCTGGCTGTGGATCTCAAGCTTTCTGGTGTTGTTCGGGGCCTCACTGAATGCCCAGATCGAACTGCGGACCTGGGAGGATTCAACCGTCGGCCCATCCAGACCCATGGGGCAGCGTGGCGCGGTCGTGGCAGATGAAATCGTGGAAGTCTCCGAGTAGATCAGCGCCTAACCACCGGGATGTCAAATTACATGAGCGGTCTGGGCCGGAGTGCGTGAAAGGATGTCATTCCAAGCCTGGCCAGTTCTTCAGGTTGCATGATGTGCAGTGACCCGTTGCTCCAGGAAACCAACTGCGCCTCTCTCAGCTTGGCGAGCGTCTTGTTGGTGTGAACAAGGGAAAGACCCAGCGCATCGGCAAGATCACGCTGGGTATAGGGCAGCGCCATCTGATTGTTTTCGACCATGCCCAGCGCCAGACCGCGCTGGTAGACCTTTATCAGCGCCCAGGCCAGGGATTGCGTGGCAGTGCGCTGGCCCAGCGTCGCGACAGTTTCACCCAGGAAATGTTCCTCGATTGCGGCAAGCCAGGTGATGTCAAAGGCGCGGCTGGGGTGGGACCGGAAAAAGTTCCAGAATTCAGAGCGGTCGAAGACACAGAGCCGCATGCGCGTCCGCGCTTCGACGGAATGCCCCATCTTTCCCATCAGGCCGGCCTGTAGGCCAAGGAATTCTCCGGGAAATACGAAGCTCACCACCTGACGCTCCCCGTTTTCCAGCATTTTGTCGCGGATACCCATGCCTGACAAAACCGTGAACAGCTGGGGCGCATTCGATCCTTCCATCAGGATCGGCGTACCGGGGTCGATGGTCAGTTCACCGGCTTTGAATTTCTGCATGAAATCGACTTCGTCCGAGGAAAGAGCGATAAAAAGGTCCTTTTGTCTGAGCGGACAATTCTTGCATTTGGTCGCCATTCGATCACTACCTCGTTATGTCATAGTTTAATGCAGTGTAGGATGCTCTGCTGTATGTCGTGGTTTTTAGGCCGGAAGTCAGACTGCCATGTTTTACCTTGTTTACGAGCGCGACCCCTTTGTTCGCGTCGACATCTGCGAAGCGCTGGTCGGCGAATTTGAGGGCAAGCCTGTTGTGGAATGCGACACTCTGGAAAGCCTCGAACAGGGGTTGGCGGTGTATTCTGACCGGCTGCAGCAGACCTGCGTTGCCTTTGCGGTTTCGGCCGACGAGTCGGAGGCGGAACTGGAATGGCTTTCCAGGATGGCACCGGTCGGTCGTCTGGTGATCCTCGCGGATGAAATGCCTCCGGATTTCCCAAGACGTTGCGACGCCGTGTACCTGTCCAAACCCTTCAGCACGCATGGACTGATCGCCGCTATCCGCGACGGCCTTTCTGACCAGCTTGCATCCCTGACATGAACGCCAAAATGATCTGATACAGGGTGCCCTGCAGATCACCGCTCTTGTGTTGTCTTGCCAGTTCCAGCCTTTCCAGTTCCCGCCGGGCGGATCGGTTCCTGGCGGAAATCATCGCGATCATGATCAGGCCCGCCCCGAAATAGATCCCGCCGATGACCGTCGCGGCGGTCAGGGCGGTCGATACGGTTGCCAGATAAATCCAGAAAGCGGCCGTCAGAAAACCAAGGCCAACGACAAGCAACAAGGAAGCACCCAGACCAAGCACAGCGGTCTGTGCGGCCTGGGTGGCTTTCACCTGTGCTTTTTGTGCGAGGTGATCCAACATTCAGCGGCGTGCCGTCAGCAGGCCGATCAGAAACCCCGCGCCGGCGGCGATGCCGATTGCGGTCGCAGGCTGGGTGCGAATGAAATCTTCTGCCTGCTTCTGGGTTTCCTTGGCCCGTGCCTGCGCCGCACCACCCAGTTCAGACGCTTTCAATTGCGCGGTGTCGCGGACTTCGGCGGCCTTGTTCTGACTGTATGCTCCGATCGTGGAGGTCAGCGATGCAATGTCGTCTTTCAACACCTGCAACTGTTTGGAGAGGTCCTCGACCGTGACGTCACCGGCCTTGTTGTGGATTGCTTTGGTAACGTTCGACATATCATTACTCCTGTTTGATTTTGTGATCATTTGTCTGGGAGTTAACGTCGCGCGCGGCCAAATGTTCCGTGCAAAGGAAAAGCCCCGCAGAAGGCTGCAGGGCTTTTTTCATTTTTCGGTTGTCGAAACTGTCAGGCGTTGAGCGTCTCTGTCGAGGAGAAGAACATGGCCTGCGACACGGATGAAACAACCTGCTCCACCGTGTAGGGCTTGGAAATCAGGAACGCTGGTTCCGGCTTGTCACCGGTCAGCAGCCTTTCGGGGAAGGCGGTGATAAAGATCACCGGGCGGGTGCCCATCTCTGTCAGAATGTCGTTCACCGCGTCGATGCCAGATGAATTGTCCGCCAGCTGAATGTCGGCCAGGATCAGATCGGGCGGATCCTGACGGCCCAGTGCAACGGCCTCGTTCCGGGTGCGGGCCACGCCGGTGATCCGGTGACCCATCTCGGCCACGATGCTTTCGATGTCCATCGCGATGATTGCCTCATCCTCGATGATCATCACCGACCCTGTCGCGCTGTCCGCCATTTCACGGCGCGCGATCTCAACAAGCTCTTCGGCCTCTGCCTGCTCGACGCCGATGATCTGGGCAATCGCAGAAAAGGAGAAACCCTCGATGGTGTGAAGCAGCAATGCCTCGCGCGAATTGTTGGTGAGCGTCGCAAGCCGGACTTGCGCCTTGGCACGTGCACCGCTTTCGCCTTCTTCGATCGGCGCGCCCGCGCTGGCCCAGATGCCATACAATACCTTGAACAGACCCGTTCTGACATCGGTGCCGTCAAGAACGGACCGATCCGCCAGAATTGCTTCCAGCGCTGCGGCGGCGAACATGTCACCGCTCTGCTGGCTGCCGGTCATCGCGCGGGAAAATCTGCGCAGGTATGGAATGTTTTCTCCCAATTCATCACTGATGTTGCGTGGCTCATTGGCATCACTCATTTCGGCAGTCCTTTATTTAATAATTCTTGGAACCAAACGCCGCGCGCGCTGGTTAAGTTCCAGTGTGGGTATAAAATATCTATGATTAAGGTTGAAGAACCAGAGGTATGTTTGTGAAATCTGCGAAGAATGAGGATCGCGAAAGCGTTATTGATGAGAATTTGAAGAAGGTTTTCAACGAGACGCTGGAAGAGGGAATCCCGGATCGATTCAAGGACTTGCTGAGTAAGTTGAAGCAGCAAGAATCCCAGCGCGGTTCCGAAAATGACTGACAAGAGTCCCCGCGACGAGCTGGTGGAGCATCTGCCTGCCATGCGTGCATTTGCAATCAGTTTGACACGGAACGGGTCACTGGCCGACGACATGGTGCAGGACACCCTGGTGAAGGCCTGGACGAATATCGAGAAGTTCGAGCCGGGAACGAACATGCGTGCGTGGCTCTTTACCATCCTCAGGAACACCTATTATTCGTCTCGCAGAAAATCCAAACGCGAAGTTGCTGATGTCGACGGCGTGTTCACCGAAAGCCTGGCAGAGAAACCCGCACACGATGGTCACATGCAGATGAACGATTTCCGCAAGGCGCTGGGCAAGCTGAAAGTCGAACAGCGCGAAGCCTTGCTGCTGATCGGTGCCTCCGGTTTCTCTTACGAGGAAGCGGCCCAGATGTGCGGTGTTGCCGTCGGGACAATCAAAAGCAGGGTCAACCGTGCAAGGGCACAGCTGGCAGAGTTGATGGAGCATGGCGAAAACGAGTCGCTTGAAATGACGGACGATGCAACGATGTCCGTTATCTCTGCCTCCAAGGTCGCCAGTTTCTGACGATGACTTCCGGGTTCTTTTCCGGAAGCCTCCTGAAAGGGCTGGCGGTCAGGGTCCTGTTCTTCCTGTCGCTCGCCCTGATGCCTATCGGGTTGATCGCAATCGTCCAGACCTGGGAAATTTCCAGACAGAACCAGACAAGCGCGGAACTGTCATTGCTGGCGGTGACGGAACAGGCCTCATCCGCCGAGCGGCGCGTCCTGCAAGAAGCATTCGGTGCCGTGGATGCCCTGAGCGCATTGGTCAGGCTGTACCGTGATGACCCTGTGGAATGCAGCGAATTGTTTCGCGAATACCGGAATGCCACCCGCAACTATGAGGTTGTGGGCTTTGTTCAGGTGGATGGGCAAATGGAGTGTTCGTCCTCAGGTGGCACCTATGACCTTTCGGAAAGGGCCTGGTTCAAATCAGCAATGGCGAACCCGATCCGGGCCGCGACAACCGTGGATTTCGGGGCAGTGTCCCGCAAACCTGTAACGGTGGTTCAGGTGCCGGTGTACGAGGACGACGAACTGATCGGATTCATGGCAATTTCCATCCCGGCGGATGTCATCGCGTCCGAGGAAGAACCTGAACTGTCCCTCACGCCGCTGGCCATGGTTACCTTCAACGCCAAGGGCGACATACTGACCTCGGAACGGGGCATGGATGTTTCCGGCGTTGAAATGCCAGAGAACATCTCTTTGTCGGTCTTTGCCGGAACCGACACCAAGGTTTTCTTTGCCGAGAACGCCAAGGCCGTGAACCGCGCCTATGCTGTCCTGCCGATTGTACCTGACACCGTCTATGCGCTGTCTGTCTGGCCGGAAAACACGCCATTCTTGCAGATGGATCTGTCAACGCGGCTCAGCACGCTGCTGCCTGTCGCGATGTGGGCTGCGAGCCTGATCGTTGCTTTCTGGGCGCTGAACCGGCTGGCGATCCGGCATATCCGCAAACTCGGCCGCCAGATGCGACGTTTCGCGTTAAGCAGGACGCTGCCGCGTGACACGTTGTCCCCTTCCATTCCGACCGAACTGGCAGAGATGGAAACGGCGTTTGTGGCGATGGCGGAATCCATCCTGCGCGACGAGGCGACGCTGGAAGACAGCCTGCGGGAAAAGAACATTCTGCTGAAAGAAGTGCATCACAGGGTCAAGAACAACCTGCAGCTTATCTCTTCGATCATGAACATGCAGATCCGGCAGGCCAAGAGCGAGGATGCGCGTTTCGTGCTGAGGCGGCTTCAGGAACGTATTCTGAGCCTCGCGACGGTACACAAGAACCTGTACCAGGATGACAATCTGGTCCGGGTCGATGCCAAGGTGCTGCTGGAAGAGGTGATGGGGCAACTGCTGAAAGTCGGCCTGGGGCCGGGCGGGCATGTGAAGATCACCCAGGATTTCGAACGGATCAGCATTGATGCCGATGATGCCGCACCGCTGACGCTGCTCACGTCAGAGGCCATTACAAATGCATTGAAGTACCTGCCGCAGTCTTCGCATGACGCCCGTCTTGAGGCGAACCTGCGGCTGATCGGTCCCGAAGAGGCAAGGCTGACCGTCACAAATTCACTGGGTAGGGTGCCCAGCGTAACGGGCACCGGCCTTGGGTCACGCTTGATAGATGCCTTTGCCCGGCAGTTGAACGGTCAGGTCGAAGTTGAACAAACCGACAGTACCTACACTTTGAACGTCACCTTCCACGTCCCGAAAACCGCCAAACAGATATATGACTACTAAACTCGTGAGCCCGGCGTGGGCCGGACGACAGCAGTTGCAGAGCGACATGGAACCAATTGTGCCGTCGCTCCGTTTGTTCCGTGACAGAAGCTGCTGAAAGGACATGAGATGGATGCCGATCTGTTCCTTGGTGGCTTGGCCGTACTAACCCTCGCGGCAATCGTTATCGTTGCAATGACCTCGGGTGGTTCAACCATCCGGTCATTCGGATCAAAGCAGGATCCCGACGAGAAATCGCAAGGATAGAGGCGATCGAGAGACCACCAATCGAAGGAAGGAGGGTGGCGCAGCAAGACGCCGCGCCGCCCTTCGCGTTGATTATCAGAAGCTTGGCGGGGTGCAGGCGCTGACCACTTCGCAGACCTCGGTGCCGATATTCCGGAACCTGTGCGGCAGGTGGCTTTCGAAAATATAGCCATCGCCGACGTTCAGAACAGCGACGTTGCCATCCACAGTCACCTCGATTGACCCTTTGACCACAATTCCTGCCTCTTCGCCTTGATGAGACAGCGATTCCGGCCCGGTATCCGCGCCAGGCGGGTAGGTTTCATGCAGGACCTGCAGGCTGTGGTTCTCGATGTTTCCCAACTGGCGCAGAGAGACCTGGCCCGGCGATGCCGGGGCGACTTCGGTGAACTCGTCCGCGGCATAGAAGAACTTGGGCTGATCGTTGTTTTCCAGTGTCGAGAAAAACTCGGCCATGCTGATCGGGATAGCGTCCAGCAGGCTTTTCAGCGATGCCACCGACGGGCTGGTTCTGTTCATTTCGATCAGGGAGATCGTACCGTTCGTCAGGCCGGCGCGCGCGGCCAACTCCCGTTGTGACAAACCGCGCTGTTTGCGGATGGTTTTCAGTTTATGGCCGATGTCCAAGTCAGCGCCCCTTATGCTGTTTCACATGTTCTGCAAGCACCGAAAACGATGTCTGCCACAAGCAAAATCCGGCCCAGATACCGTTGGCAATCCCTTAATACGCAAATCTGTGATTGACAATTATATTAAACGGAAGGATAGCAATTTTTAAACGCGGCTCTGCGCGTTTTCAATCGAAAGGATACCTTTTCAATGTCCGATACCGCCAAGAAACCGCGCCGCAAGGTTGCCCAGAAAAAAACCACGAAGTCTGCTGCATCCGCGCAGGCCGTCGTGAAGAACATCGTTTCCGCCGCTGTTGCAGGCGCAGATGTCACCAACGCCCAGTTGATTGCACGGCGCAATGCCGCTGTTGCACGCGGCGTTGCCTCTGCCGCACCGATCTATGCCCAATACGCTGAAAATGCCGAACTGTGGGATGTGGAGGGCAACCGCTACATCGACTTCGTGGGCGGCATTGGCGTGCTGAACACCGGCCACCGTCACCCCAAGGTGATTGCGGCGGCCAAGGCGCAGGAAGATCATTACACGCATACCTCCTTTCAGGTTGTGCCTTATGGTCCCTACATCGAACTGGCTGAAAAGCTGAACGCCCTCGCCCCCGGCGATGCGCCCAAGAAGACCCTGCTGGTCACCACCGGCGCGGAAGCCGTCGAAAACGCGGTCAAGATCGCGCGTGCGGCTACCGGCCGTCCCGGCGTCATCGCCTTTACCGGCGGCTACCACGGCCGCACCCTGCTGACGCTGGGCATGACCGGCAAGGTCAGCCCCTACAAGAAGGGCGTCGGCCCCTTCCCGGCGGATGTCTTCCGCGCGCCTTTCCCCTCTGTCCGTGACGGGATCACCGTCGAGGATGCGATCACCGGGCTGAAGAACCTGTTCCTGACCGATGCAGAGCCGTCCCGCGTGGCAGCGATCATCATCGAGCCCGTGCTGGGCGAGGGGGGCTATACGCCCGTACCTTTCGAGATGATGCATCAGCTGCGCGAAATCTGCGACCAGCACGGTATCCTGCTGATCGCGGACGAGGTGCAGGCTGGCTTTGGCCGGACTGGCACATGGTTTGCAATCGAGCATTCCGGCGTTGTGCCGGACCTGATCACTGTGGCGAAATCCATGGCAGGCGGCTATCCGCTGGCGGGTGTGATCGGCCGTGCCGATGTGATGGACGCCATGGAGCCGGGCGGCCTGGGTGGCACATACGGGGGCAACCCCGTTGCCTGTGCTGCGGCGCTGGCGGCAATCGAAGCGATCGAGGACGAAGGTCTGCTGGCACGATCCACGGCGATGGGTGAAACCCTGAAAGCCCGGTTTGCCGAAATCGGTGCGCGTTCTGCCCCCTACCGTTTCTGGGACATCCGTGGTCTTGGCGCGATGATTGCCGTCGAGTTCGTTACCGATTTTGACAGTGCAAAACCGGATGCGGATTTTACCAAGCGGGTCATTGCCCATGCCCTCAAGCGTGGTCTGCTGCTGCTGAGCTGTGGCATGCATGGTAACGCGGTGCGTGTGATGGTGCCGCTGACGGCATCTGATGCGGTCGTCGAGGAAGGTCTGTCGATCTTTGAAGCGGCTGTTCAGGCGGCGCTTGCCGAAGAAGCCTGAACCTAACGGTCCTGGACTGAAACGCGCGCGGTTCGCCGCGCGCGTTTTGCGTTTGGTGTCGAATTTTTCGGACAAATCGGTCCGGAAATTCTGAACCTGCTAGTCAATGGGCGCGAAACTGTCGGCCCTTGCGCGGGCCCAGCGGGTCTTGTCCCCGTGATAATCCTCCGCGTTGTCATCCAGCAGATAGCCTTCGGGAAGATAGGCATAGACCTCGTTGCCTTCGACCATGCTCTTGTCGCCCTGTCGCAGCATCAGGTGACGGGGCAGGAACGCACTGGGATGGCTCAGGCCGGCGGCACCGGTCATTTCTGCCAGCGCCTCCATGGTGTTGCGGTGAAACCGGGCGACGCGTTCGCTCTTGTGCGTGACGTTGAGCGCGCGCATCCGGGTCTTGTCCTGTGTCGCGACACCGACAGGGCAATGATTGGTATGGCAGGCCTGCGCCTGGATGCAGCCGATGGCGAACATGAAGCCGCGCGCGGCATTGCACCAGTCCGCCCCCAGCGCCAGCGCGCGGGCGATGTCAAAGGCGGATACAACCTTGCCTGCCGCGCCGACCCTGACCTGATCGCGCAAACCTGCGCCGCGCAGGGTGTTATGGACGAATGTCAGACCTTCGATCATCGGCATGCCGACGTGGTTGGAGAATTCGACGGGCGCGGCACCGGTGCCGCCTTCGGCCCCGTCGACGACGATGAAATCGGGTACGATCCCTGTTTCCAGCATCGCCTTGACCATGCACATGAATTCCCGCCGGTGCCCGATGCACAGTTTGAAGCCGACCGGTTTGCCGCCAGACAGATCCCGCAACTGCTGCAGGAACTGCATCATCTCGATCGGGGTGTGAAACGCGGAATGGGCGGCAGGAGAGACACAATCGCTGCCCATCGGCACGCCCCGTGCCTCCGCGATCTCCGGCGTGATCTTGGAAGACGGCAACATGCCGCCGTGACCC
The DNA here is from genome assembly GCF_028807335.1 of Sulfitobacter sp. PR48. Classification (NCBI taxonomy): domain Bacteria; kingdom Pseudomonadati; phylum Pseudomonadota; class Alphaproteobacteria; order Rhodobacterales; family Roseobacteraceae; genus Sulfitobacter; species Sulfitobacter sp. PR48. The sequence goes on from NZ_JARAMM010000002.1 coordinate 127,179, forward strand.
GGTTTCGCCCCCTGGCTGAGCTTGAGTTCGATCATCTTGACCTGGTCAAGCGACGCGGTCTGGCGGAATTTTTCGGGGTCAAATGATCCATCAGCTGCGCGGCTACCGAAATAGCCCGATGCAAGTTGGTAGATAAGGTCGCCACCCCCTGCCTTGTGATACCGGCTGACCGAGCCTTCGCCGGTGTCATGGGCGAAATTGCCCAGTTTCGCCCCCGTGTTGAGCGCCTCGATTGCATTGGCAGAGAGCGATCCGAAGCTCATGGCGGAAATGTTGTAGATCGAGGCGGAATAATGTTGCTTGCAGGCGTGGCCGCCGATGGTGATCCGGAAATCGAAATCCTCGATGTGAACCGGTTGGATGGAATGGGTGATCCAGGAATAGCCGGCATCGTAGACCCGCTGGCGGGTGCCGAAGGGCCGGGCATCTTCCTGTCCCTTGGCGCGCTGATAGACCAATGACCTGTCATCCCGGCTGAAGGGTTCTTCATCCTGGTCGGATTCGATCAGGTACTGGCGAATTTCGGGCCGAATGCCTTCGAAGATAAAGCGCATGTGCCCCAGGATCGGGTAATTGCGCAGGATTGAATGTTTGGTCTGAAAGAGATCGTAAATGCCCAGAAGGCTCAGCCCGGCAAAAACGAGGAATGGCAACAGGAACCAGCCCGACCAGCTTGCGCTCAACACCAGGCTGACAAAGGAAAGGATCGCGACCGCGGCCAGGGAGGCAAAGCGGGTGTAGTCGGAAAAATCTGGCATGAATATCTGCGTCCTGCATGTACTAATCCGGGGCCATGCCAGTTTCACCGGATTGGAATTTCGTGCAAGGTCTAGTCTGGGGAAACACAGTTGCGCGTTTAATATACTAGACAAATCGCCCGGGTTCTGACCGTCGCCCTGGGTGAGCCAGGATCTATAAGTTAATTCATACAGGTAGTTAGGTGCAATAACTGCGGTTTCGTAATGCCTGCTTGAACCTAATTTCAAACGTGCCTAACGTGGAATGAGATTCCGCTAATCCGTGCCTTAGACTTTCCGCGGCATGGATCGGAGCATGGCAATGCGCATGCGCCCGAAAATTGCTCTGGGCAGTTACGGATTGCCGAGACGGTACGGTGTCCGCCGAAATCAGGCGGGCGTCGAAACAATAAAAAGGGAGTTACTTATATGAATATGTTCAAGATACTCGCACTTGCCGGGGCCGTTGCGGCCGGTACTGCGGCCACCGCACAAGAGAAGTTCATCACCATCGGGACCGGCGGTCAGACCGGTGTCTACTTTGTCGTCGGTCAGTCGATCTGCCGTCTGGTGAACCGCGGCACTGCCGATCACAATCTGAAATGCACCGCGCCCTCGACCGGCGGTTCCATCGCCAACATCAACGCCATCAAGGCGGGTGACATGGACATGGGTGTGGCCCAGTCCGACTGGCAGTTCCATGCCTACAACGGGTCCTCGCAGTTCGAAGGGGACAAGTTCGACAAGCTGCGCGCGGTGTTCTCCGTACATGGTGAACCGTTCAACGTGATCGCCCGCAACGACAGCGGCATCACCTCCTTTGACGATCTCAAGGGCAAGCGGGTCAACATCGGCAACCCCGGTTCCGGTCAGCGTGCCACGATGGAAGTCGTGATGGATGCGAAAGGCTGGACGCTGGACGACTTCGCTCTGGCCTCAGAGCTGAAGCCGGCAGAACAGGCCGCTGCGCTGGGCGACAACAAGGTTGACGCGATCATCTATACCGTTGGCCACCCCAATGGTTCGATCCAGGAAGCGGTTTCAACCATTGATGCCAGCCTTGTGCCCGTCGAAGGCCCCGAGATCGACAAGCTGATCGCGGAGAATCCCTATTACGCAGCCGCAACTGTGCCGGGCGGCATGTACAAGGGCACCGACAATGACGTGAACACCTTTGGTGTGAAGGCGACATTCGTGACCTCCGCCGATGTGGACGAAGATGTTGTTTATCAGGTGGTCAAGGCGGTCTTTGACAACTTTGACCGGTTCAAGCGTCTGCACCCCGCCTTCGAAAACCTGACCGAAGAGGAAATGATCACGGGCGGTCTGTCCGCGCCGCTGCATGACGGCGCCGCGAAGTACTACAAGGAGCGTGGCTGGATCGAATAAGCCAACCTGTTCCATGCTTTTTCCGGTGGCGGTCCTGATCGCCGCCGGAGCGCCCGAAGGGGCATATAACAAGCACCTGCGCAAATGCGGGGCTCAGACAGGGACGATCTATAATGACCAACAATGATCAGCAGCAGGCTGCCGCGGTTGAAGCCGCCGCCGATGGCCGTGGTGGATTGAGCCAGGCCGAACTGGACGAACTTGTCGCGTCCTCCGACACGGGTGGCAGGTCTGTTGGCGGGCCCATCGGCACCTTGTTGATGCTGGTCGCCCTGGCATGGTCATTGTTCCAGCTTTACATCGCATCGCCATTCGGCCTGTTCAACGACACGCTTGCCCGCTCGATCCATCTGGGCTTTGCCGTCTTTCTGGGGATCATGGCGTTCCCCGCAGCGCGGACCAAGTTCCAGGTGGCACTGGGCATCATCGTACCGCTGGCGCTGGCAGCGCTGTTCATGGTTGCGGCCAAGCAGGGTATCGCGACCTGGTGGATCCCGCTCCCGGCAATCGGGGTTGCCGCGACGGTCATACTCGGCTCTCCCAAGGATCGGGTCCCGATCTGGGAATGGGCGCTGGCCATCATCGGTGCGCTTGCTGCCTTGTATCTCTTCCTGTTCTACCGTGAAATCGCCAACCGGGTCGGCGCGCCGATCACGCAGGACTATGTGGTTGCCGTCATCGGCATTCTGATCCTGCTGGAAGCGACACGCCGCGCATTGGGGCCGGCCCTGATGATCGTGGCGTCGGTTTTCCTGCTTTATACCGTGCTTGGCCCGAACATGCCGTCGATCATCGCGCACAAGGGCAACAGCCTGTCCGAGATCGTGAACCACCAATGGATCACCACCGAAGGTGTATTTGGCATCGCGCTGGGTGTTTCCACCTCATTCGTGTTCCTGTTCGTGCTGTTCGGCTCCCTGCTGGACCGTGCCGGTGCGGGCAATTACTTCATCCAGGTTGCCTTCAGCCTGATGGGCCACATGAAGGGCGGACCGGCCAAGGCCGCTGTTGTCGCCTCTGCCATGACGGGTCTGATCTCCGGGTCGTCCATTGCCAACGTGGTGACGACCGGCACATTTACCATCCCCCTGATGAAGAAGGTCGGGTTCAGCTCCGAAAAGGCGGGTGCGGTCGAAGTTGCCTCCTCGGTCAATGGTCAGATCATGCCGCCGGTGATGGGGGCTGCGGCCTTCCTGATGGTCGAATATGTGGGCATCCCCTATTTCGATGTGGTCAAACACGCCTTCCTGCCGGCGGTGATTTCCTACATCGCCCTGGTCTACATCGTGCATCTTGAGGCGCTGAAAGCCGGCATGCAGGGTCTGCCCCGTGCCTATACGCCCAAGCCCATCGTGCAGCGCCTGATCGGCATGGCCTTTGCCATCGCGGCGATCTGTGTCCTGTCTTTCGTGGTCTACTACGGCATGGGCTGGGTCCGCCCGGCCTTCCCGGAAACGGCTTCCTACATCATCTTTGCCTTCCTCACGATCGTCTATGTTGCGCTGCTCTATGTGGCGAGCAAGGAAGAGCCGCTGAAGCTGGACGATCCGAACGACGAGGTGACAGCCCTGCCGATGCCTGGGCCGACCGCGCGCTCGGGCCTGCATTTCATCCTGCCGGTTGTCGTGCTGGTCTGGGCGCTGATGGTGGATCGGTTGTCGCCGGGTCTCTCGGCCTTCTGGGCCTCGGCCTACATGATCTTCATCCTGCTGACCCAACGTCCGCTGATGGCGATCTTCCGGGGCGAGAGCAAACTGGCGTCAGATATCAAGGACGGGTTCCTGGACCTGATCGACGGTCTGGTCACCGGCGCGCGTAACATGATCGGCATCGGCATCGCCACGGCGACCGCCGGTATCATCGTGGGCGCAGTCAGCCAGACCGGCGTCGGCTCTGCCCTGGCCGATGTGGTCGAAGTGCTTTCGGGCGGCAATATCCTTGCCATCCTGGCGCTGACCGCGGTGCTTTCGCTGATCCTCGGGATGGGGCTGCCGACCACTGCGAACTATATCGTGGTGTCCGCGCTGCTGGCACCGGTGATCGTGACCCTGGGTCAGCAGAACGGGCTGATCGTTCCGCTGATCGCCGTGCACCTGTTTGTCTTCTACTTCGGGATCATGGCGGATGTGACGCCGCCGGTCGGCCTTGCCTCCTTTGCCGCTGCAGCGGTGTCGGGCGGCGATCCGATCAAGACCGGCGTGGTCGCTTTCTTCTATTCGCTGCGCACGGCGGCGCTGCCCTTCCTGTTCATCTTCAACACCGAACTGCTGTTGATCAATGTCGGATGGGGGCAGGGCATATTCGTCTTTGTCGTGGCCACGGTTGCGATGCTGCTGTTCGCGGCGGCAACGCAGGGGTGGTTCCTGGCGAAGAACCGTTTCTACGAGACCATCGCGCTGCTGCTGGTTGCCTTTACGCTGTTCCGCCCGGGGTTCTGGATGGACATGGTATCGCCACCCTATGATGAGGTCGCACCCACCGAGATCACGCAGGCTGCGGCCGACACGCTGCCGGGCAACGATCTGCGCCTGCGTGTCGCCGGGGTCAACGATCTGGGCGATCCCATCGAATTCGTGGCGATCCTGCCCATCGGGGAGGGCGCGACAGGTGAGGAAAAGCTGGAGGCCGCGGGTCTGCTGTTCCGCGAGGATGGCGACAAGATGATCATCGACGATGTTGGTTTCGACAGCGCGGCGCAAAATGCCGGTCTGGATTGGGACCAGGAGGTGCTGCGCGTGCTCAAGCCGGTTTCGCAGCCGACGAAGTACATCATGTTCATCCCGGCGCTGTTGCTGCTGGCGCTGGTGGTCTTCCTGCAACGGGGCCGCAACGGCCGCCCCGTGCGCGGACCTCAGACGGCCTGACTGTCATCCTGGCACAGCAGTCATATCGGCCTGAGCAGGGCGTATCAGGCAGGGGTCACATCACCTGTTCCCCTTCCGCTTTGATGGGCGTAAGGGACGTGCAATCCGGTGCATTCAAGGGCCTCTCCCAGCCCTCGCACCGCCTTTCACGGAGTGACAAGTTATGACCCCATTCGCAATTGCCGGCGTACAGATGTACGTCAATGCACTGCAATCGAACGTCGATGGCATGATCCAGCGGCTCGACATCCTGATGGCACGGTTCCCCTGGACCCAGATGGTGCTGTTCTCTGAACTGGCGCCCTTTGGCCCGTTGGACCGCTTTGCCCTGCCGCCCGAAAACGAAACCATCGGCAAGTTTCAGGAAGCTGCGAAAAAGCACCGGGTCTGGCTGATACCGGGTTCCATGTTCCTCAAGAACCCGGAAGATGGCCGCGTCTACAACACGTCCGTGGTGATCAACCCGGAAGGCGAAGTCATCCGCCGTTACGCCAAGATGTTCCCGTTCAGGCCCTATGAGACCGGCATCGCCGCAGGCACCGAATTCTGTGTGTTCGATGTGCCTGAGGTGGGCCGTTTCGGCCTGTCGATCTGCTATGACATGTGGTTCCCGGAAACCACGCGCCAGCTGACCAGCCAGGGCGTCGAGGTGCTGTTGCACCCGGTGCTCACCGGCACGACGGACCGCGATGCCGAACTGGCCATCGCGCGGGCGACCGCTGCGCAGTTCCAGTGCTACATATTCGACGTGAATGGCCTGGGCGCGGGCGGCGTCGGCAAATCCTGCGTTGTCGATCCGACCTCAATGGTGCTGCACCAGTCGGCGGGGCAGGAAGACATGTTCCCGATCGAGGTCGACCTGTCCATGGTGCGCCGTCAGCGCGAGACCGGGATGAAGGGGCTGGGCCAGGTGCTGAAGTCGTTCCGTGACCGATCCACCGATTTCCCGGTCTATGACCGTGGCAGCGGGACAGATGCCTTTCTGCATACGCTTGGCCCGCTTGAGATCCCGCATCAGGGCACACGGGCGGGATTGCATGTGGATGTACCGGCCCAGCGCGTGCCGGAGGCTCCGAGCTTCAAGGGGCAGGATTCAATGTCTGCCTTTTCGCACACCCCGGGCGGTTTCGCGCCCGAACCGATGCCGAACCCTACCGCCGGAACCGCAGTTCCCGCGGCTGAATCACAAATCCCCCCGGCGGCCGCCGGGGGGGTGCCAAACCCACCTGTCAAACCTGGCATTCTGACCGGGACCGAAGAAACATCCAGCGGGTAATCCGCCATACGTTTGCCCTGGCGCAGAAGCGCCGGGGCGGAATGTCGTTGGTGACCCCGCTACAACGGAGAACACAATGCATTCCTTGAACGATTATTCCTCGGCGATCCAAATGCGCTCTGATCGGTGGAGCGCATTGAGAGAGGCGACTTCCGCCCTCACGCGCGATCCCAAACCTGCCGAAAAGAACAGGCTGACCAAGTCCGCCAGGGAGCTGTTTGCCTCGCTGGCGATGGTCGAACCTTATTGGGCCTTTCCGGGCATGGCCGCCTTCGAGCATATGCGCAGGCAGCTCGAACATGAAAAATTCGAAGATGTCGCATTTGCGATCAACCGGGTGACCCGGGCGCTGACCACAGGGGCCTACAGGCGGCGGCATATCCCGCTGGAACGCGACAGCATCGACCAGGACGAACATGACGACGAGGCCATGCTGCCGCCAGAGGCGCGCGCGCTGGCCAAGCCATATTTCGAGGTTCTGATCGTCGACAACGTGAACGAACATCAGGAACGCTGGCTCAAGGCGAACATGGCCCGCATGCGGCGCAGCGAGGACCCTTTCATCTATGAAGCGGTTGTCGTGCCAAGCATCGAGGACGCGCTGATCGCGGTGATGTTCAACCACAACATTCAGGCGATTGTCGTGCGGCCCGGTCTGACGCTGAAATCCTCGATGGATCTGCAGATCCTGACGCGCTACCTGGCCCGTGCCGGCGGGCGCAAGGAAATCAGCGCGCTGTCGCCCGAGGTCTACGGCCCCGAATTGTGCCGGATGATCGCCAAGGTGCGCCCGGAACTGGATGCTTATCTGGTCACCGAACGTTCGGTCGAAGACATCGCAGGCCTGGATCTGGGAATCTGTCGCCGGGTTTTCTACAATCAGGAAGACTTCATGGAGCTGCACCTGAACATCCTGCGGGGTGTGCAGTCGCGGAACAAATCCCCCTTCTTCACGGCGTTGGTTGAATACTCCAAGCAACCCACCGGCGTTTTTCACGCCATGCCGATCAGCCGGGGAAAGTCCATTTCCCGGTCGCACTGGATCCAGGACATGGGGGCGTTCTATGGGCCGAACATCTTCCTGGCGGAAACCTCTGCCACCTCGGGTGGGCTGGACAGCCTGTTGGAACCGCATGGACCCATCAAGGAAGCACAGGAACTTGCCGCGCGGGCATTCGGGTCAAAACAGACCTTCTTTGCCACCAACGGCACATCGACCTGCAACAAGATCGTTGTGCAGGCGCTGATCAAGCCCGGTGATATCGTCCTGGTCGACCGCGACTGCCACAAGTCGCACCATTACGGCATGGTGCTGGCGGGCGCGCAGGTCTGCTATCTGGATAGCTACCCGCTCAACAAATACTCGATGTATGGCGCGGTGCCGCTGCATGACATCAAGCGGCAATTGCTCGAACTGAAGGCCGCGGGCAAGCTGGACAAGGTGCGCATGCTGCTTTTGACCAACTGCACCTTTGACGGGCTGGTCTATAACGTCGAACGCGTGATGGAGGAATGTCTGGCGATCAAGCCTGACCTGATCTTCCTCTGGGACGAGGCATGGTTCGCCTTTGCCCGTTTCAGCCCGACGTACCGGCAGCGGACGGCGATGAATGCCGCCAACGTGCTGCGTGAAAAGCTGCGCTCTGACGAGCATGCGCAGCAATATGCAGCCCAGCAGGCAAAGCTGGAGAATGCCGATGTCGAGAAATTGCTGAAAACCCGTCTGATCCCGCCACCCAATGCGCGGGTGCGGGCCTATGCCACGCAGTCCACGCACAAGACGCTGACCTCGTTGCGGCAAGGGTCGATGATTCACGTCAACGATCAGGACTTCAAAGGCGAAGTGGAGCAATCCTTCCACGAAGCCTATATGACGCATACCTCGACCTCGCCCAACTACCAGATCATCGCGTCGCTGGATGTGGGCCGGCGACAGGTCGAACTGGAAGGCTTTGAATTTGTCCAGCGACAGGTCGAAGCCGCGATGTCGATGCGCCGGGCCATTTCCGAGCATCCTCTGTTAACCAAATATTTCAAGATTTTGACGGCCGGGGACATGATCCCGGAAGCCCACCGCGAAAGCGGCGTGACCAGCTATTTCGACACCCAGCAAGGCTGGACCGATATGTGGGATTGCTGGGAGAACGACGAATTCGCCCTTGATCCCACGCGGGTGACACTGGCGGTCGGCGGCACGGGCTGGGACGGTGACACGTTCAAGACCGAGATCCTGATGGATAAATACGGCATCCAGATCAACAAGACCTCGCGCAATACCGTGTTGTTCATGACCAATATTGGCACCACGCGGTCCTCTGTCGCCTATCTGATCGAGGTTTTGGTGGAGATCGCCAAGAGCCTGGATGAGCGTCTGGATGATGCCAGCCGGATGGAGCGTCTGTCCTTCGACAAGCGGGTCACCAACCTGATGGAGCATTACCCGCCGCTGCCTGACTTCAGCCGCTTCCACGATGCCTTCCGCGCTGCGCAGGACACGCCGGAGGGGGATATCCGCACGGCGTATTACCTCAGCTACGACGATGAGAACTGCGACTACCTTGAGCTTGATGGCTCGCTCAAGGATGCGATGAAAGAGGGCAAGACGCTGGTCTCCGCCAGCTTCATCATCCCCTATCCACCGGGTTTCCCGATCCTTGTCCCCGGACAGGTGATCTCTGAGGAAATTCTTGATTTCATGCGCGCTTTGGATGTCAGCGAAATCCATGGCTACCGGCCCGATCTGGGCCTGCGTGTGTTTACCCAAAAGGCATTGGATGGCGTCAGCGCCAACCGGCTTGCTGCAACTTCGGACTAAGGAAAAGGACCAATACCATGGCTACTATTCTCAAGAATATCTCTGAAATCCGCCGGTTCTTTCACCGGAACGAAGACCCCGTCTATTTCATCTCGGCGACGAACTTCAACCTTCTGGGCCTGGACGAATGGGTGAAGAATTTCAAATACATCTGCTATATTGACTGCTACGGCGGCAAGCACCCGAACGTGTTCTGCCCTTCCGAGCAGCCGCATGCGGAATTCCAGTCCATCGAAGACATCAACAACTACCTGTTGCAGCACAAGGAAGTCATCGACTTCATCAAGCGGCGTGGCGGCAAGCCCAAGTTCGTTTTCCTGATGTTCGACGAGGAAACCGAACGCCTTTCCAAGGAGCTGGGCGCGACGGTCTGGTTCCCGAAAGCCAAGCTGCGCACCGCGATGGACAACAAGATCGAGACCGTCCGCATCGGCAACAAGGCCGGGGTGCCATCGGTGCCCAACGCCTTGTCGGAGGTGAAGGACTACGACCACCTCAAGAAGATCTGCGAGAAGGAAAACCTGGGCCACGACCTGGTGCTGCAATCGGCCTTTGGCGACAGTGGGCACACGACGTTCTTCATCAAGTCCGAAGCCGATTTCCGCCGCCACGAGAGCGAGATCGTGGGCCAGGGCGAGATCAAGATCATGAAGCGGATCGACTGCCGTGGATCGGCGATCGAGGCCTGCGCCACCAAGGAGGGCACGATCGTCGGCCCGCTGATGACGGAACTGGTCGGTTTCAAGGAACTGACCCCCTATCGCGGCGGCTGGTGTGGCAACGAGATCCTCGCCACTGCGTTCCCGCCCAAGGTGCGGGAGAAGGCGCGGGACCTGACCTTCAAATTCGGTGAGCAGCTGCGGAAGGAAGGCTATCGCGGTTATTTCGAACTCGATTTCCTGATCGACAAGAAGACCGGCGATCTTTGGCTGGGCGAGTTGAATCCACGCATCACCGGCGCGTCCTCGATGACGAACCACGCTGCCTTTGCCCATGCGGATGCGCCTTTGTTCCTGTTCCACCTTCTTGAATTTTCCAAGAAGAAGTTCGACCTTGATGTGGATGAGCTGAACAGCCGCTGGGCCGATCCGGAGATGATCGACGGCTGGTCGCAGATGGTGATCAAACATACCGAAGACAGTGTGGACATCTGCACGGCGTCGCCGGAAACCGGCATCTACAAGATGCTGGAAGACGGGCGCGTGGTCTTTGACCGCTTCGACTATCACCGGCGTGCCGTCGAATCGGAGAACGAGGCCTTCTTCCTGCGCATCCTGCAACCCGGCGATTATCGTTACGAAGGAGCGGATATCGGCATCCTCGTGACGCGTGGCCGGTCGATGACAAAAAGTTTCCAGTTGAACGAGCGCGCGAAAAAGTGGATTCACGGGATCAAAAGCGGCGTGGACGGCAAACCCCTGCCGACCGCCCAGGCCGGTCCGGAACTGTCAGACCCGGCTTTCAAGATCCTGTAATGTAACTTTCACCCCTGAAAGGCTGCGATGTACTGGCGCGCACTTGATATCGAAATGCCCGGATCGAAATGGTCCGGGCTTTTCGCCGAATATTGGCCTGACTACCGTAACTGGTGGCTCAAGGAAGGTGCGTCTGCCCGGCCGACCTATTCGGAGTGCAGGCGCGCCCTGGGTCAACATATGCCCGAGATGCTGCCGCTTTACGACGACCTTTGCGCGCTTGCGGGCGGTGGCGACAATGCCGCGCGGTTTCTCAGCTTCTACAACCCGCCGCCTTACCTTTCGGGCTGTTCGCAGGCGATCTGGGCCGGCAAGGAGCCGGTCATGGTGCGCAACTATGACTACAACCCGAATGCATTTGACCAGCTGGTCCTGCGGACCAACTGGCAGGGCCGCAGGGTCATGGGAACCTCGGACGGGCTTTGGGGGCTGGTCGATGGCGTGAACGATGCCGGGCTGGCAATTTCGCTCACCTTCGGTGGCCGGCGGATTGTCGGGCAGGGCTTTGGCGTGCCGCTGATCCTGCGCTATGTCCTGCAGACCTGTACAACCACGGATGAGGCGACGGCGGTTCTGGCGCGGGTGCCCACCCATATGAGCTATAATGTGACCGTGCTGGACAGGAAGCGTAAGTATGCGACCGCCATGATGGGCCCGGACCGCGAGGCGCTGATCACCCGCGCAGCCGTGGCAACAAACCATCAGGAGAACGTGGAATGGGTCAGCCATGCCAGGTTCACGGCAACGGTCGAACGCGAGCGGTTCCTGCTGCAACGCCTGCGGCTGCACAAGGATCCCGAAGAGAAATTCATCAATGCATTTCTGAAGCCGCCGCTTTATTCGACGGCCTTCAATGCCGGGTTCGGCACGCTTTATACGGCGGTCTACCGGCCGCGGAAGCGCGAAATGGAGCTGCGTTGGCCCGGCACGACCTGGGCGTTGTCGCTGAGTGATTTCACCGAAGGCGCGCGCGAAGTGCTTTTGCCGGGCGCCGCGTGACCCGCCGGAAAGCGCGCTGACAGACCTCTGGCAAAGGTTCACAGACGCTTTTAACCAGAAATGGCCCCGCCCAAGGTGGAGCGGGGCCATGGTCGCAGGGCTCAGCCTCCGGGGTTACGCAGGTCTATGCCGCCTTGCGCTCGTGTTTGCCTTCCTCGATTTCTTCGACGATCTTGGCGACGAAAGCGTCCAGGTCGCCGGGCTGGCGGCTGGTCACGATGCCCTGATCGGCAACGACTTCGCTGTCTTCCCAAAGCGCACCGGCATTTTTCATGTCGGTGGATATTGACCCATAGGACGTTGCCTTGCGGCCTTTGATGATACCGGCCTCGATTAGCAGCCAGGGTGCGTGACATATGGCGGCAACCACTTTGCCGGCGTCGGCGAAGTCTCGGATCAGTTTCACGGCATCATGATTGACCCGCAGCAGATCGGGGTTGATCTGGCCGCCGGGCAGGACAATCGCATCGTAGCTCTGGATATCCACGTCCGAGAGGGCAAGATCGGCGGGCACCGTATTGCCCCAGTCATCTGCATCCCAACCCTTGATGTCCGCGCCGTCCGGTGTCGCCACATGAACCGTGGCGCCTTTCGCCCGCAGGTCATCACGCGGCTTCTCCAGTTCGGATTGTTCAAAACCATTGGTGGCCAGGATCAGGATGCTGGCGTTGTTGATCTGTGTCATTTGGTGAATCCTCGATTGAGTGGCGTTTCGCCGTAAGAACGCCCGCAACTGGCTGTTGTTCCACCATGGCGCGAGGGGCGGCAGAAAACCGCACCTGACATCTGTCGTGAAAATAGGCGTGTAATGCCGCCAAACCTTCCTATATCAATCGCTTATGAAGGACACAGTCGAACCCATGACGCGCACGCCGCTGGACGAACTGATTGTTTGTCCGCAATGCGACGCCGTCTATCACCTCAAACGGCCCCGCGTGGGAGAGCGTGCGCAGTGCCAGCGATGCCATAAGGTATTGATTGCGCCCAGGAAGAACGCCGGGCTGCGCATTATTGCCGTCGCGCTTGCGGTTCTGGTCCTAATCATCGGGGCGGCCGTGTTTCCCTTTCTGTCGATTGATGCGGCGGGCACGCAAAATGCTGTTTCGGTGCTGGATGCGGCGCTGGCCTTTTCCGGTGGACCGATGATCTTTCTGTCGCTGGCCACGGCGGGGCTGATCATCATCGTGCCGCTGCTGCGCGCCTGCCTCACGCTTTATGTCCTTGTGCCCGTGGTGCTGGACCGCGACCCGGCCCCGCATGCCATGCAGGCGTTCCGCCTGTCAGAGGCGCTGCGCCCCTGGTCCATGGCAGAGATTTTCGCGATCGGCTGTGCGGTTGCGCTGGTCAAGGTTTCGGATCTGGCCCATGTCGGATTTGGCCCCGCTTTCTGGATGTTCGGCATCCTCGTTGTGCTTGTCATCGCGCAGGACAGCTTTATGTGTAAATGGTCTGTATGGAACTCACTGGAAAACCCCAGAACGTCGTCAGCGCCAAGGACCTGAACCTTGTTGCCTGCACACGATGCGCGAAGGTCTGGCCGGTTTCGGCCAGCACATGCGGGCGTTGTGGTCACAAGCTGGTGTCGCGCGATTCCCAAAGCCTGAGCCGCGTCTGGGCGCTGTGGGTGATCGGGTTCATGTGCTACATCCCCGCCAACATCTTTCCGATGCTGAAAACCCGCACCCTGTTTCAGGAGGAGGACAGCACCATCATCGGCGGCGCGGTCGAACTGGCGCATTACGGCAACTTCGGAATCGCGGCGATCATCATCTTCGCCTCCGTCTTTATCCCGCTGGGGAAATTCTGGGCGGTGGCCTATCTTGCGATCAGCATCAAGGCCGGTTCCCGGATCAGCATGAACCGCCGGCAGATGATGTATGAGGTGGTCGAATACATCGGTCGCTGGTCGATGATCGACATATTTGTCGTTGCGATTATGTCCGCATTGGTGCAACTCAAGACACTGGCGTCCATAAATCCCGGCCCGGCGAGCATATTTTTTGCATTGTCGGTGATTTTCACGATGCTGTCAGCGCAAGCTTTCGATTCCCGGTTGATCTGGGATGCGCAAGTCAAGGATGGGGGTCCAGGACGCGATGAATGACGAGTTGCCGGATGTATCGGTATCACCTGTGCGCAAGGTTTTTTTCAGCGGTGCGTCCTTTATCTGGATCCTGCCGATCCTGGCACTGGTGGTTGCACTGGGTGTTGCCTGGCAATCCTACAATGCCCGTGGTCCGCTGATCATCGTCGAGTTCGAGAATGGCGCAGGTATCAAGGCAGGCGAAACAGAGCTGAAATACCGCGACATCACGGTGGGCAAAGTCGAAAACGTCGGCTTTACCGAAGGTCTGGGAAAAGTGGTCGCCTCCATCCGTGTGGACAAGGACGTGGCACCCTATATCGACAGTTCCTCGGTGTTCTGGATTGTCCAGCCCGAGGTGACGGCCCAGGGCATTACCGGGCTGTCCACGGTGCTGAGCGGCGTGCATATCGAAGGGTCATGGGATGACCAGATCGGTACGTCGACGGAACGGTTTGTCGGCGCGGCAGAGCCGCCGCTGATCCGGTCGGGCCAGGCGGGGCTTGAAATTGCCTTTCGCACCGTGGCCAATGGCCAGCTGACCGACAACGCGCCGATCCTGTTCAAGGGGATCGAAGTTGGTCGCGTCGGACGTGCCAAGATTGCTCCGCGCGGCAATTACGCCATCGTCGAGGCGCTGATATTCGAAGAACACAGATCACTTGTGAATGAAAATACGCGGTTCTGGGATGCCTCCGGGTTCAGTGTTAACATCGGCCCCTCAGGCGCCGAGATCGACTTTTCTTCGCTGGCTACCCTTGTTGGCGGCGGCGTCACTTTCGACACTTTCGTCTCTGGCGGCGGCCGGGTGCAGGATGGGTCCGTGTTCGAGATTTACCCGGATAAGGAATCCGCGCGCAATTCGCTTTTCAATGCGTCCGAGGTCGATCCGCTGAAACTGAGCGTGGTCTTTGAGGACAATATATCCGGCCTTGCGGTCGGGGCGCCGGTTGAAATGTCGGGCCTCAAAATTGGCGAGGTTGAGGCCTTGTCAGGTGTCGTGGACTACGATGTCTATGGCGACAGCCGGGTCCGTCTGAGCGTGAATATCTCGGTCCAGCCGGCGCGATTGGGCCTGCCCGGGGAGGTGACGGCGCAAACCGCTCTGGCCTTCCTCAAAGAGCGTGTGGCCACCGGCCTGCGAGCGCGGCTTGCATCAGCAAGCCTGCTGACCGGCGGGCTCAAGATCGAATTCGTGGATGTGCCGGACGCAACCGAAGCGCAGCTTGTCAGCGAAAACGGGATGTCGCCGCAGATGCCGACCACCGAAAGTGAAGTGTCGGATGCCGCTGCGACGGTTGAAGGGGTGTTTAACCGCATCAACAGCCTGCCGATCGAGGAGTTGCTGAATTCTGCGATCACCTTCCTCGACTCTGCCGAGGCGCTGGTTTCCGATCAGGCCCTGCGCGAAACACCGCAGGATGTACGCAACCTGCTGGCCGAAATTCAGGGCCTTGTCGCTTCTGAAGACGTGCGCAATATTCCGGTGGCCCTGAACGCAACTCTCAAGCGGATCGAGACTCTGGTTGCCGAGCTGGAGGAACAGCAGCTGTCGGCCAAGCTGGTCGCTGCCATCGACACGGTTGCCGATACCGCGGATTCGGTTTCCACGTCGATTGAAGGGGTTCCCGACCTGATCAACGACATTCGTGCCGTGGCACAGAAGGCCGAAGCGCTGAAGGTAGAAGAACTGATCACCGAAGTGACCGCATTGGTCGATACGGCAGAGGCTGTTATCGGATCGGAAGAAGCCGCAGCGCTGCCTGTTGCCCTGAAAGATGCGGTGGATCAGGTGAACGCGACCTTGAAGGAGCTGCGTGACGGCGGTGCGGTTCGTGATCTGAACCAGACGCTTGCCTCTGCCCGTCAGGCCGCCGCCAATGTCGCAACGGCAACGAACGACCTGCCGG
Source organism: Sulfitobacter sp. PR48 (assembly GCF_028807335.1). Classification (NCBI taxonomy): domain Bacteria; kingdom Pseudomonadati; phylum Pseudomonadota; class Alphaproteobacteria; order Rhodobacterales; family Roseobacteraceae; genus Sulfitobacter; species Sulfitobacter sp. PR48. The sequence continues at coordinate 142,727 of NZ_JARAMM010000002.1, forward strand.
AGATTTCCGCCAAGATCAGCAAGGTTCTGGATGATGCGGCCAAGGCAACCGATGCGGTCAATTCTTCCGTGGCCGGTGTGCCGCAGCTGATTGCCCGGTTCGAGGCGGTTGCGAACAAGGCCGAGTCTCTGGAAGTCGAAGAACTGCTGTCCGAGCTCACAACCCTGACGCGGACGGCGGATGAGCTGATCGGTACCGAAGACGCCAAGGCGCTGCCGGGATCGTTGAAGCGGGCGCTGGACGAGGTCAACTATACCTTGCAAGAACTGCGTGAAGGCGGGGCGATCAACAATGTGAACCAGACATTGGCCTCCGCACGGAATGCAGCGGACAATATCGCAGTGACGGCACGGGACCTGCCGCAGATCATGGAACGGTTGACAGGGTTGTTTGCCCAGGCCAGCCGGACCATCCAGGGCTATGACAAGGGCGATCAACTGAGCCGCACGGCCCAGGATACGCTGCGCGACATTCAAAAGGCTGCCGATGCGCTGACCTCGCTGGCGCGGGCGATTGAACGTAACCCCAATTCTCTTTTGCTGGGAAGATAACAGATGGTATTTGTACAACGCGCACTGGGCTTCGGCCTGATCCTGATCCTGGCAGCCTGTGGTGGCAATGCGACCCGCTTTGCGGTCAATACCCCCGCAGTGACGCAAAGTGAGCGCATTGCCTTTGCCTCTGTCGAAGTGCGCGATGTCTCTTTGCCCAGCTATGCCGCATCTGATGAAATCGCTGTTCAGGCCGCAGACGGGACGCTTACCAGCTCCTCTGATGTCCTTTGGGCCGATGCGCCGGAGCGCGCGATCGCGCTGGAGCTGAGCCAGAACCTTGCCCGGATGACGGGGCGCCGCATCGCATCGGAACCCTGGCCCTTCCAGGCCTTTCCCGATGCACGGCTTGAGGTGCGTTTTGCCGATCTGGTGGCCATGTCTTCGGGATCATTCCGCGCGTCGGGGCAGTATTTCGTCGCCGTGCTGGACGGCGGGCGGGAACGCTCCGGGTTGTTCGACCTGAGCGTGGCTTTCGATCCGGCCGGTGGCCCGGGGGCCATCGCCGCAGCGCGGGGGCAGCTGATCCTGGATCTTGCACGTTTCATCGCGCGCGACGGGATGAAATAGGGTTTTTCCCGGAAAGAGACCCGGCCATCGACGGTCTGTATTGAACGATCAGTAGATCGCCATGTAGCGGATGATGATTGGTGTCAGGGTGATCAGAAACAGCGCCGGCAGCATCAGCACCGACATCACGCCGGACATCTGGACAGGAAGCTTGTTGGCCTTCTCCTGCGCCGCCAGTTCGCGCATCTGGCGCATCTCGATGGCATATGTCTTGAGCGCAGTCGTCAGGCTGGTGCCGAACTGCAGGGATTGGGCGATCACCAGGGCAAAGGAGCGCGCCTCGTCAATGCCCATCCGTTCGGCCATGTCGAACAGGGCGCTTTCCCGGTCCCGCCCGGCCTGAATTTCAAGTTGAAGCAGCAGAAATTCATAGGCAATTTCCGGGGCCACGCCCCCCAGCTCGTTGCCGACACGGTTGATTGCAGCGTCAAAACCCAGCCCCGCCTCGACCGAAATCTGCACGAGATCCAGAGCGTTGGGGAAAGCCTTGGAGATCTTGTCCTTGCGGGCCTTGATCCGGGAATAGAGCCACATGCCCGGCCCATAGAAACCGACACCCGCCCCGATGGCGGCAACCTGCAAAAGCCGGAGTTTCGAGGTCGCTTCGATCTTGTCGGCGAGGAACAGGGGCAACAGGCCGCCCTGCGCCAGAAAGATCGCGGCAAAGACGGCGACCGGCGGGGCCAGGGCAAGGCACAGCCGCACAAAGAAGAAAATCTCGACTGAATCCGCACGCTCGAAGCCGACCTTGGCAAGTTGAAACCGGATTTGCGCCCGTTCGGAGGGATCTTCGGGTATCAGTGCCTTTTTCAGCCCGCGCGGGGCGGATTCCTTGCCCTTGGTTAGGGTTGATTTGCCTTCGTTCATGGCTGCGGACAGGCTGCGCATCCGCGCCGCTGAATGATCGCGGGTCTGGATCAGGCCATAGGCGGCAAACAACAGCATCGCAAACCCCCCGAGCGCGGCGAGCATGATCAGCGTCTGCGGTGACCCATACAGGGTTGCGTCGGTGAGGGTGGATGCGGTCAGCATGAGATGCCCTAAATCTTGAAGGTTACGAGTTTGCGCAGTGCCAGAAAATTGGCCAGGACAAGGGCAATGATGGTTATGGCGATGGGCTGGTACATCGGGTCGTCACTGATTGCGCCATAGTAGTCCGGTGCCGTGTAAGATGTGATACCGTAGATCAGCACAGGCAACGCCGAGAGCACATAGGCCGACATGCGCCCCTCGGAAGAGATCGCCTTGACGCGGCGCCGCATCACGATGCGGTCGCGGACGACCTTGGCAAGCGTGCCCAGCATATCGGCCAGGTTGCCGCCCGTGCCGTGCTGGATGCGGATCGAAACGGCCAGATATTCGACATCCTCCTGGCCCACGCGATCCGCGAGATCGGTGAAGGCATCGGTCAAGTAGTCGCCATGGCTGACCTGTTCGGCCAGTTGGCGGAATTCGGCACCAATCGGGTCCGGCATGGTCCGTCCGACATTGGCGATGGTGGCGCTGACCGGATGGCCAATCCGCAGCCCGCGCATCATCAGGTCAAGCGCATCGGGCAATTGGTGGGTCAGGGCATCGACCCGTTTCGCATGGCGTTTCTGCAGAAAGGATTTCACCATGAACACCGAGGCGATGACCCCGGCGGGATAGGCCACAACTGCGCTCAACCGCAGTGACAGTGCAAAGCCCAGCCCCAGGGCCAGCACCGCGATTGCGACCAGGATAAGGGGCTCCTTGCCTTCCAGCCCCGCGCGGCGCACCAGAAGGGCCGGATCACCGATCAGCGGAATGGACCGGCCGGTGGGCCGCCGGATTTGTTTGCGAACCATGGCCTCGGCGATGCCATGGCCTGTCCTGGGACGCATCTTTTTCAGCCGCTTTGCCGCGGTCCGCTCCTGTGCATTCTCTGGGGCAAAGATCATCCTGAACGCCACGATTGCCAGCAGCAGGATGCCTGCACCGGCCAGATACCAGATCAGCGTCAGAGAGCTGTCGATGGGCATCATGCCACCTCGTCCATCATCGAAAAGGCATCGGTCGCCAGTTTGACACCGGAAGACATCAGCGCCTCAAAGCAGCGGGGGCGGACACCTGTCGCCATCATCCGACCTTTGACATTGCCGTCGTCATCGACACCCATCTTCTTGAAAACGAAAATGTCCTGCATCATCACGGTGTCGCCTTCGAGGCCGACAATCTCCGAGATGCTGGTGACCTTGCGGCGCCCGTCCGACAGGCGGTTCAGCTGCAAGACCAGCTGCAGGCCGGCAGCAATCTGCGACCGGACCGCCTGCATCGGAAAATCGCCGCCGACCATGGTGACCATCTGTTCCAACCGGCTGATCGCATCGCGGGCGGTGTTGGCGTGGATCGTGGTCATCGACCCGTCATGGCCCGTGTTCATCGCCTGCAACATGTCAAAGGCTTCATTGCCGCGGACCTCGCCGACCATGATCCGGTCCGGGCGCATCCGCAGCGCGTTGATCAGCAGATCCCGCTGGGTGATGCGGCCCGTGCCTTCGGCATTTGCCGGGCGGGTTTCAAGGCGGACGACATGTTCCTGCTGCAACTGCAGTTCGGCTGCGTCTTCGATTGTCACCATCCGGTGGCGCGGGTCGATGAACGCGGACAATGCATTCAGCATCGTTGTCTTGCCCGATCCGGTGCCGCCCGAGATCAAGATATTCATGCGGCCCTTCACGGCGGCTTCCAGGAACAGCGCTGCGGGTTTGGACAGCGCACCATGCTCCAGCAGCTTGTCCATGTGCAGCGGGGTGCGGGAGAACTTGCGGATCGACAGGCTTGGCCCGTCGATGGCGCAGGGGCGGATGATCGCGTTCACGCGGCTGCCGTCCTCAAGACGGGCATCAACCCAGGGCTGGCTTTCGTCGATGCGGCGACCCACGCTTGATACGATCTTGTCAATGATCCGCAGCAGGTGGCGCTCGTCCCGGAAATGCACATCCGTCCGTTCCAGCAGACCGCGCCGTTCGACAAAGACCTTGTCGGTGCCGTTGACGAGAATATCGCTGATCGTGGGGTCTGCCAGCAGCGGTTCCAGCGGGCCCAGGCCCAGCACTTCGTCCAGCAGTTCATCCATCAGCGCCTGGAAGGCGGCGGATGGCATCTGCTGGCCCCGGTCCTGCAGGAACTGCGCGGAAAGACCGGAGATTTCATGCCGCAGATCGGATTTGCTGACCTTATCCAATACGGTCAGGTTCAACTGCTCCAGCAGCAAGGTGTGAAGTTCGGTTTTCAAGCCATTGTTCGGGTCCGCAACCGGCCTTGCCACGGGCCGTTCCTCGGGCTCGGGGCGCGGTTGGCGCGATGCCGGTGCGGCGGAAGGCGGTGTTGTCTTGGCGGGCCTGGAGGAGGCGTTGAAGGATTTGAACATTTGCTTATCCTTTCCGGGTGGCGGCAAAGAGCGTTTTGTGCAGGCCTGCCATCGCCTTGGCCGGTGCGGAGCGTTTGGCGCTGGTGATCAGTGGCGTGCCAAGGTCAATGGCGCGCTTGGCCGCGCGGGCATCGGTGGGTATCCAATAGAGCAGCGGGCGACCGATCAGCTGCGCCGCTTCCTTTTGTGCTTCGCTGGTGACCAGCGGTTTTTTCTCAAAGTTCATCACAACCTTGATCGGCAGGGTCATATGTTCTTCGGCGATCAGGTTGATCAGCCGACGCGTCCGCTTGACCGAGGGCAGGGACATATCCGCAACCACCAGAACGCGGGATGCGTTGGCCAGAACCGGATCCATCCAGTCGACAATCGTTTGCGGCATGTCGATGATGACATGATCATAACGGGACCTGAGCGCGCTCATCAGGGTGATCATGTCCTCGGGGCCGATTGCCGAAAGCGGCGCAAAGATATCGGGTGCGGTCAGCACATCGACCCCACTTGCGTGGCGCACCATCGCCTTGTCCAGGAAGGCGGCGTCAGGCGTGGCATTGCCCTGGACAAATCGGGCCGCTTCTTCGGAATCGGGCAGGTCCAGCATCAGGGCGATGGCACCGTTCTGAATATCCAGATCAACCAATGCGGTCTTGCCTGCTTCGCTGCCCTTGGCGAGGGATGCTGCGAGGTTGACCGCGATGGTTGATGCGCCCGCCCCCCCGCGGGCCCGCAACATGACGGTCACGTCACCGTGGCCCTTTGCGATCATGTGAGGGGCCGCTTCGGTTTCGGCCGGGGCAGAAGCAGTCGGCGCGATTGCCGGTGTTTCGGGTGCGGGGGTTGCCGCCTGCGGCTCCGGTTCGGCTGTCGGATCGGTCTGCTGCAGTTTCATCACCAGCAGATCCTGCACACCGGCGTCTTTCAGCGCCGCCCGGGTGTCGTCCGCCAATGCGCGGGTGGATACGGCGATGAACTGCGGCACCGTAAGGATGTCCTGCATTCTTGCCAGGGCGGCAATATCCGCCTCCGGGTCGTCGCTGACCTCAAAGGCGATGATGTCGATCTTGCCCAGATCCATTTCAACGGACCGAAGCACGGAAGCCAGATCCCCCTGCACAATTGTTCCGTCCACGCCTGGGTCCTGCCCCATCTCATCGCTCAGGTTCTGGCCCAGCTCGGGGGTCTGAACGGCGATGATAACCTTCGTGCGATGCGCATGTCCCAGGCTGCTCTGCTCCGCGACGGCGGCTGCAACCTGTTGTTCGATGTCATGATGGGCGATGGTCATGGGAGGATTCCTAGTTAATGGATTCTGCGGGCAGGGATGCGCTCATGGCGGGAAAGGTGAACCCTTCCCCCAGCGTGCTGCCGCTGGAATTGCTGGCGAAATCCGCCAGCGCGCCGAGGGGCGAAATGAAATCGAACCGAAGCGAGGCCAGTTCGACAGTGACAATCGGCGTATAGGCCGCCGCAACGCGGTTGAGGCTGCGATCATAAGTGTAGCTGAAGCGCAGGTTTTCAGGCTTTGCGGTGTTGGGCAGCAGCGGTCTGACCCGGCTCCAGATCAACTGCGCGGTCGGATTGTCCAGCGAGCCATTGCAGGAAATGGTGCCGACATCCTGGCACAGACCGGTGCGGGCGGTGCAGGAGGTCCCGTTGGGCAGGTCCAGCGACACGACGCCGACCAGCCCGCGCTGATTGACCCGTGGCACATCCGGGCAGGCGGGCGCGCGCACAACGGCCATCCGCACCGCTTTCTCTGTCGCCTTTTCCGCCATCACGTTGGAAAACCCCAGACGGGCAAAGTCGATCAATGCGAAAATCATGAAGATGAAGATGCTCAGCACCACGGCGAATTCGACCAGCGTCGCGCCCTCCTCTTCGCGGGCGAACCGGGGCAGGTTTATCCTGGCAAGCAGTCTCAAAGGCCCAGGATCCTTGTGCTGTCCGTGACCTGTGCATTGACGGATTTCGCGGTGATGCCCGCCAGTTTGAACAGCGAGGCGAAGGGCACGCCGATCTGCAGGCTGGCGCTGACGGTGGCCACGCCGGTGATGCCACCCCGAAAGCCGGAATTCTGACAGCTCAGGCTGGCGCTGACACCGCTGATAGAGACAGCGCGGGGAAACATGCCTTCGCCCGACTGGCTGGTGCGCACGATCTCGGTCAGCTTGTCGTCCCAGACACTGATCGAGCCGCCGTTCAGGCACACGTCATGATCCACGACCCGGCTGAGGTAGCGGGTTGCGTCGCGCACGCCGGTGATCGTGGTCTGGTAGGACCAATAGGTGCGCGTGCCCTCGACACAGAGGCCGACGCACAGGAACAAAGTGGGCAGGAGCATCGCAAATTCGACCAGCGCCGCGCCGTTTTCATCGCGCCAGAAGCTGTGGAGGCTGCGGATCATTCAACCAACCTCACCACATCGACAACTTCGGTATCCAGGTTCCCGCCACCGCAGTTTCCACCAAGGCAGGCGGTAATTTCTACGTTGAGCAATCCGTTTTCGGCAGGACCAAGGGTGAAGACCTCAAAGAATTGCTGCACCGGTGGCACGGTCACGGCGGCATCCAGCTCTGCCGACAGGCAATCAATGCCTGCCACAACCATCAAACGGCGTTTGATGTCCTTGTTTGCTTGGGGGGCGCACATGCGGGGCTCGGATGCGATGCCACCCAACAGGCCGCCGACAGCACCCAGCAGGGGGGTGCCTTCCATTTCTATGGCAGCTTCGATTTCAGCCTGGTAGAACTCAAACCGCGTCTGCGCCTCTGGGTGGGGGTCTTCGCCGCCGTAATGCGCTTCGATATAGGCGGTGCGCCCGGCATCCCAGACGCCGTTTCCCTGCACTGAACACCCGCCCGTGGCAAGGCAATCGTCGGTCGGAAGGCCGATGTCGTCATTGCCAAGGCCAAGCAGGTTGCCCACCGGCAGGCAGAGCCCGGCTGCGTTCAGCAGACCGGTCAGCACATTGGGCGCGGCGCTGAAGTTGGGGTTGTTCTGGAAACCCGACGCGATACCGCTGAACTTGTCGAACCGTGTGTTGATAGCATCGGCCAGATCATTGGCGGAAACATCGGCGGTGATATGCAACCCACCGCCACCGGCGCAGGCTGTTTCAGGCTGACGCGCGGCCAGCAGGCAAGCGGCAAGGCTCTTGCCCAGGAGGCCCGCACAGATTTGCAGCCCGTCGAGGGAATCAGTCAAAGTGTGCACCGCTCTGAGCTGGCCGGGGATCAGGCGGCTGACGTTCACGTCCAGCTTGACCTCCAGTGTCTTGCCGATGTTGGAGGCGGCGTCGAAATCGACGGCGGGCAGGCACATGGCGACAGGGGCCACGTTGCAGGCCTCAAGCGAAAATCCCGCGACCCCGCTGGCGGAAGCGCTGCTGTCGGGTGTTTCTTCACCGGTGAGGGAGCTGAAGGCGGCTGTAACGGCGGCCCTGACATCACGGTCGCGGATACGGGCTTCGACAAAGCGGGCGGCATAGCTGTTGGTGGTTTCGAGCGCGGCTGAGCGCTGGAACTTGCCGTCTGAGCCGGGTTTGTAGAACACCAGCGTCACGTCATTTGCGAAATCCAGCGCGCGTGCGCCGTCGCCAAAGGTCTGCGAATCGCTGATCAGGCTGGAAGCGGCTGAAGTGGCACGGGCAATCGAATCGGCTTTTCCATCAAGCTCTGCGGCTGCGGCAAGGCTGACGCTGTCAGCATAGGATTGCAGTTCGGATTGGGTTGCCGCCAGGCGGCCCACGTCAAAGATCAGGCCGAAGAAGCCCAGAATCATGACGACGCAAACGGCCCAAAGCAAAAGCACGCCCCCGTGCTCGTTCTTGCGAAAGCGTTGGAGTGTCGCAGCCGGAGTCATTGGGAGGCACCTTCGTTAAATCGTTAAACATTCCTTACGGAAGGGGTGGGGCGCGCCAATCCGGGCGGAAACTGACCGTGATTGGCGCGACTCGTAAATATCGTCAGGTTGGAAGCGTATTGTCGTTAGTCCGACGTAGGTGCAGGCTCGTTCAAGGCATCCTTCGCCTCGCTGAACTTGGAATTGACATCGCCACCCAGTGTCAGCAGGGCGCCAGCACCGACGCTGACGGCGATGCCCAGTGCGATACCGTATTCAACAAGGGTCGCGCCTTCGTCACAGCTTTGCAGCCGGGCGATCAGTTTTTTCAGGGTATTCGTCATCTACTTGGTTCCTTTAAAAGTGGCCGAAACTGGCCGAAATCATTATGGCCCGCGGTCCATTTGGGCCGTCGATGAAAGGATATTTACCCAAGCTTATTGGTTAACACATCGTTCAGGACGATGAGTGTTCAAGGCCATTTCGGGGCTGTTCTGCCCAGAATGGGGTGATTTCGCGTTCCAATAGGGGCCTGCGGTGCAAGGAAACCACGATACTATATAAGCAGCAGAATTGCCGACTTTTACGGGCGCACCTTCCCAATTTTCGCCACATTCTGATGGTCGATGGGGCAAACACCCCGTCTAACGTCAGGTCGGGGGACAAATGCCGGAGACCGCAATGCACAGGTATAACGTCAAGGACCGAACCGATCTCGTCCCTTTTCACGGCGCGACGGATACGCAAATTCGGATTGCCTGCAGTTTCGGACTGCTCAACGATTGGCACGCAGCGATTTCAGGGAACGCGCCTCTTGGTGATGTGATCGACGTTCTCACGCGCCTGCTTTCGGCCCGCAACATTTCTTTTTATCGCTACAAGGATGACCGGGCCATACACATCGCGGCATCCGCACGACAGGGTGAGGTATCTGGCCCGGAAAAGAGCATGGGCACCCTGACAAAATACCTGCGCGCCACCCGGACCGCGTCAATTGTGCCAGGAACGATCCTGACGCTGAGCGAGCTCAGACAGGAGGCGGGCTTTGCCCAAAGCGACGCAGCTGCCGAATGGGATGCGCGCAAGAATATCCTTGATGTCGCTCTTGTGGTTCTCGCAGATCAACCCGGTCAGCTGGATGTGTTCGAGATCATGTACGACGCCGTACCTGTCACCAGCCCGGAAGTGCCGGTAACGCTGCTTGCGATGGCGCTGGCCGAAGCATGGACCCTGCGCGCGCCGGGGCTGATTACCAGAATAATCCTGTCAAACACCCGGAGCCGTGCATCGGTGACACAGGCTGCCGCCTCCAGCATATTGAGCAGCAACAATCCCTGCGGTCTGAGCCGGGCGGAACAGCGGGTCTGCCAGTTGCTGGTGACCGGGAAAAAGGCAAAGGACATTGGTGAAACACTGCGCCTTTCTGTTCCCACGGTGCGGACACATCTGCGCAACATTTACTCCAAAACCCAGACCGGCGGTCAGGTCGATCTGATCGCGTTGGTGAACGATCCGCAGGGGCTTCTCGAATGACGGCGCTGGCGAATATGGAGATCCCGGTGGCCTGGCTGGTGGCGCCCTTGCTGATTGCGGTTATCCTTTACGATCTGCGACTGATGCGCATTCCCAACGTGCTGGTGGGATTGTTCCTGATCGTTGCACTCGTCAGCCTGCCGCTGACGGAACCCCTGTCTGAAATCCTGTGGCGGTTGCTGGCGGCGCTGGCCGTGTTCGGGGCGGGGCTGGCGCTGTTTGCTGCGCGGTTGATGGGCGGCGGTGACGTGAAACTGATGGCGGCGCTGACATTGCTGATCCCGACAGCGGCACTACCGGTCTTTGGATTGCTGTTTTCGGTTGGAATTGTGCTGGGCGTTCTGGGGCTGATGGTCATGCGGCGGCTGGCGGACAGGAACCAAACCCGCTGGCACAGCTTGCGTGAACACGGACGGTTTCCCCTGGGGTTGAGCATCGGTATGGCCGGTCTGGTTTTTGCAACCTTCGGGGAAAAGCTGACGCTGGCCTTCGGCGCCTGACCCTGGCTGCTTACCTCATTGATAAGGGGATCAAAGACAGCGAAACGAAAGCCGCTTCACCGGGAAAATCGGGTCAGGGTCGCCCTGGACACGAGAAGCATGGCAATGCCTGTGGCGAAAAAGTTCAGCCCGGTGAGAAAGCCGAGGACCCATCGGGCTGTCGAAGGCCATTGCAGCATGATGACGATGCCCAGAATGAAGGAACAGGCGCCGCTAGCCACGATCCATTGCCATTTTTCGAGCTGACCGCTCATCCTGAGCCCCAGCAGGACGGACAACACCCCCTCAAGGATAAAAACACCGACGAGGATCGCGGTGATGAAGGATGCGCCCCAGCCCGGAACCAGGACAAATAGCAATCCGGTGCCTGCAACCACTGCAAATCCGACAGCGACGATCCGCCATTCGGAAAAGGCCTTGAAAGACCGGGCGAACAGCAGACCGGCCAGCCCCCACAACAGCATCAGCCAGGCGATAAATTCCTCGACCAGCACCGTCGCGACGGAAGGCAGGACAATCGCCAGCGTCCCGAGAACGGCAAAAACCAGTCCGACGGCGCGGAACCGGTTTCGCATTCTCGCGATTTCAGATTTGTGCAGCGCTGAAATATCGGTCGCCATCTTTAGTGATCCTTGCTTTCCACTGGTTTCGGGATGGATAGCTGACCAGATACGACCGCGGTTCGCCTCCAGCTTTGTGCCAATCTTACTTTTTTGTCAGAAAGGCCCCGCAGTCTTGTTTATCTGCCCGACTGCCCCGATGATCGGGAGGTTGAACATGATCTGTCAGCCGAAATCGGTTGCGGCTGGGTAAGGGACCGCCATGAAGATATTGCTGGCAGAGGACGACGCCGAGATTGCGAAATTCGTGATTGCCGGGATGGAAGAAAACGGCCACAGCGTCGACCACGTGACCGATGGGCGCGATGCGCTGAGCTATCTTTTGTACAATGAATGCGACGTTGCCGTGCTGGACAGGATGATGCCGGGCATGGATGGCCTGTCCGCGCTCAAGGCAATGCGGGCAGCAGGAAAATCGCTGCCTGTGCTCATGTTGACCGCGCTTGGTGATGTCGACAGCCGGGTAGAGGGCTTGCAATCGGGAGCCGATGACTACCTCGCAAAACCGTTTCATTTCTCGGAACTGATGGCGCGGGTCATGTCGCTGACCCGGCGCAGAACCGATCATGCGGCCCAGACTGAACTTGTCGTCCATGACCTGACTCTCGATCTGCTGACCCGAACAGCCCGAAGGCAGGATCAGAACATTGAACTGCAGGCCAAGGAATTCGCCATGCTGGAAATCCTGATGCGCAATTCCGGTCGTGTGGTGACGCGCACGATGCTGCTTGAGAAGGTCTGGAACTTCAACTTCGATCCCAACACCAGCGTTGTGGAAACACATATGAGCAGGCTGCGGTCCAAGGTGGACAAACCTTTTGACACCGCGTTGATCCATACCATTCGCAATGCGGGATATTCGATGCATGGACCGCGGTAACATCTTCTCCGGCGGCGCGTTTCGCGTCACGGTCTATGCGACCTCGACACTTCTGACTGTCTTCGTACTGACCGGCATTGTCGGATACCGCTACCTGCAACAGGCGCAATACGAACACGCGCGGAACTGGGCACAACCGGTGATCGGGATGTTTCAGAACCTCTATGCAGAAGGTGGCGATGCCGCTGTTGCCGAACGAGTCCAGCATATGGCCGACTGGCAGGATCCGGCGAGCCGCTTGCTCAGCATATACCGCGAGTCCGGCGACGTCATTGGCGGTGCATTCAAGCTCAGGATCGCCCCGCAAAGCTGGCATGTCCGGTCCATCGTTCCCGAGGAGGACAGTGGTCAATCCAGTGAATATTATTTGCAGTCGGTCAAGATCGGCACGCATACCTTTGTCGTTGGCGAAGATCTGACACCGCTTGTCCGGATCGAGGCGATCTTCATCCGGACCTTGATGATCATCGGCAGTTTCCTCGCGGCCTGTTTTGTGGCTTTGGGGTATTTTGCCAGCAGGGCCACCCAGATAAAACTGGAGCACATGGGCAGGGCTTTGCGGCGGTTTGCCGATGGCGATACAGCGATACGCCTGCCCGTTACCACAGCCAACGATCAGATCGACAGGGTTGCACAGACCATGAATGGCCAGCTTGAGCGTGTGTCCACGCTTCTGTTCGAAACCCAGGCCAGTGCCACCTCCATCGCACATGATCTCAAACGCCCCCTGGGCCGCGCGGTGCTGAGCGTGGAGAGGGCATTTGATGCCGCGGAGAGGGGAGAGGCACCGCAGGCCGCCTTGGAAGACGTTCAGGCCGAATTGTCCAACCTCAACGCCGTGTTCGAAGCCATTCTGCGGATCTCACGCATTGATGCAGGCCATGGTGCGCGATTGCGCGATGACATCGATCTTGTTGCCCTCGTGAAAGACCTTGCAGAGACCTTCGAGGTGGTCGCCGAGGAAAGCGGCCAGTCGTTCAAGCTGGTCCTGCCCGAAGGGGACACCCTGTTTCAGCGGGGTGACCTGGGCATGCTGACCCAGATGTTGGCGAACCTGTTGCAGAACGCGGTCAATCACGGGCCGCCGGGCAATTGCATTTGTCTCGCCCTTCTGGACGACCCGGCGGGGCCGATCCTTGAGGTCAGCGACACGGGCCCCGGCATTCCCGAAGCGGATCGTGCCCGGATTTTTGACGCTTTCTATCGCGCCGAATTATCCCGCAGCACACCGGGCAACGGCCTGGGGCTGACATTGGTGAAAAGCGTGGCGGATCGCCATGGCGCGCGGATCACCTTATCTGACAACGCGCCCGGGCTGCGGCTTTCCGTTCAGTTTCCCCGGTCGGCGCGCTGATCCCGCCGGTGCGCCTGCAAGGCGTCAGTCAGGCGCGGTTGCCATCCGATCCTTCAATGCACCGGGGCATTTGCCGCGCCCGCCCTGGGCCTCTGCATGATCAGGATGACCGGCAATATCAAGAATGCAGCCCAGCCTGTCAGCGTAAAGGCGTCCTGAAAAGCCAGCATGCTGGCCTGCGCCATGACCTGTCCCGAAAGCTGCGCCGCGCCCATCTGGGAATTTACATCCAGTCCAAGGGGGGCAAGCCAGGACAGGACGTTGGGGTTGAAGGGCGTGATCCCCGCGCTCAGCGTGGCCCAATGTACCTGGGTTCGCGCCGCGACCTGCCAACCGATGATGGCGATCCCGATGGAAGATCCCAGCGACCGGGTCACGCCATAGATGCCGGATGCTTCGTCCTGCTTGTCGGGTCCGATGTTCTGGAATGCGAGCGTGGACATGGGCACAAAGAACAGGCCCATCCCGAGCCCGGCCACGACCCCCGGTGTCGCCAGATCCCAGAAGCCGGCGTTCAGGTTCACCGAACCCAGCATCAGGTTGCCGTATCCCGTCAGCACCAGCCCGGCTGCCACCAGAAGACGGGGGTCAAAGCGGTTGACCAGCACCGCCCCGGTGAAAACCATGGAGAACCCGGCCGCCAGCCCGCGCGGCATGAAGAGATAACCGGCATCAAGGACCGGATAGCCCAGCAACCCCTGCACGAACAGCGGCAGCACGGCAATGGTGCCGAACATCGCCACACCGAAGCCCATGATCGCCATGTTCGCCCCGGCAAAGCTGCGGTCCCTGAGCAGGGAAAAGTCGATGATGTTTGTCTTCAGGCCCCAGCCCCGAACAAAGAAGAATGCACCGGAAAACGCGGCGACAAAGGCACAGATCTGGATCAGCGGCGACGCGAACCAGTCGCGCGATTGCCCCTGATCCAGCATCAGTTGCAAGGCGCCGATGGCAAAGACCATCAACCCCAGCCCGATCCAGTCAATCCGGACGTGCCTGGTGTCTTCCTTTTTCAGCTCGCCTGACAACATCAGCAGCGCGAAGGCGGCAATCGGCAGGTTCACATAGAACACCGCACGCCAGGAGAAAGTCTCGGTCAGGATGGCTCCCAGCGTCGGGCCCAGGACCGGGGCGACCACCACGCCCAGGCCAAACAGCGCCATGGCCTGGCCGCGTTTCTCGCGCGGGAAGTTGTCGAACAGGATCGATTGCGACAACGGGATCAGGAAGGCGCCGAAAAGCCCCTGGCCCAGGCGGCAGAACACGATCATCTCGACGCTTTGCGACAGCCCGCAAAGACCGGAGAAGGTCATGAACCCCAGGATCGCCGTGGTGATCAGCCGCCTGCGGCCGAACATGCGCACGAAGAAGCCGGTCAGCGGCATGACCACGACAGAGGCCACGATATAGCTGGTAAGGATCCAGACAGTCTGGTCGTTGGTGATGCCGAATGCCGCCTTCATATGCGGCAGGGCGACGTTCACGATGGTGCTGTCCAGAACCTCCAGCACAGCAGTCAGGACCACCGCGAGGATGATCGGCCAGCGTGCCGCCTGCACAGGTGTAGAGATGTCCGCGGCGCTCATTGTCCGGCTTCGTCGGCAGAGGTATCGACAGTTGCGGTGACACTTGCACCGACCCGCAATTGAACCGCAGGATTCCCGGGCTTGCCCTCCAGCGATATGCGCACCGGGAACCGTTGGGTCACCTTGACCCAGTTCCCGGTCGCGTTTTCAGGCGGCAACAGGGAAAAGACCGCGCCGGATCCTGCGCCGATGCTCTCGATCTTACCGCTCAGCCTGGTGTCCGGATACATGTCGATGGAAATCGAAACCGGCTGACCGGGACGGATGCGCATGAGGTCCGTTTCCTTGAAGTTGCCATCGACCCACCAATGGCCATCCTCAACGATGGAAAACAGCGGCTGTCCGGCTGCCACCACCTGTCCCGGCCGAAGCGTGATATTCGCCACCCAGCCGTCGACAGGTGCCGTCACCGTTGCATGGTCCAGAGCGATCTGCGCTTGTGTCAGCTGCCCCAGGGCCGCGCGCACCACAGCATTTCTGTCACCCGGCTCACCGGCCTGCGAACGCGCTGCTGCAAGTGCCGATTGCGCTGCCTGAAGTGTCGCGGTGGCCTGATCCAGTGCGGTGGATGCCTGGTCTAGCGCGGCCTGTGATACATCGCCCTTTTCAAACAGGGTTTTCTGCCGGTCATGACTGGTCTGGGCTTCATCCCGTGCCGTCTGCGCGCCTGCCACACGCGCCTGGGCGCCGAGGACATCGGCACTGGTGGAGCCTGCATTGCGCCGCGCCTGGTCATAATTGGCCTGCGCTGTTTCAACCGCGGCCTGCAACTGCGCGGTGTCGAGTTTGAAGATCAGATCGCCTGCTCTGACATATTTGTTCTCGCCGGTGGAAACCTCGGTCACGCGCCCGGAAACCTGCGGTGCAATGGTCAGGATATTGGCCCGCAGATAGGCATCGTCGGTGCTGGGGTAGATCAGCCCGTTCTGGTACCGCCAATACAGGCCACCCCCGGCGATCACGGCGGCAATGGCAAGTCCGATCAGTTTGAAATTCTTCATGTGGCAGGCTTTCGGATGGATGTTGGCGGCGGCAGGGTTTGTCGGCCTGCCGCCGCGTGATCAAGTCAGCAACAGGTCATGCGGCTGCGCTCTGATCCTTGTGGATTTCGGCATGCGCCTTGTTGAAGGCGCGGCGCAGGTGGTCTTCGGCGCTGGTGTCGAGGTTGGTGCGCAGGATATGCCCGCCCTTCATCCCCAGCCGGGTGATCACCTTGTCGGAGGCTTCGGTGCGCATCATCATGAACAGCGCGGCCTGGCCCGGTTTGAGCACATGGGCGACGTCCTTCATGAAGTCATCGTTGAGCCCATAGTCGGTCAATGCGCCGGACAACGCCCCGGCCCCGGCACCCACAGCGAGACCCAGAAGCGGGTTGAAGAACAAAAACCCGATCAGGACGCCCCAGAATGCGCCGCCCGTGGCCCCGACCGTCCACATGTTCACCATTTGGTTGAGTTTGACATGGCCGTCACTGTCCGCCGTCGCGACAACGGCATCGGCCACATCGACGAGATATTCTTTCGACATGCCGAAAAGCTCTTTGCGCGCGGCTTCGGCCTGTTCAGGTGTTTCATACCCGATTACAACAAGTTCAGACATTTGATTTCCTTTCGGTTTTCCTGGGTTCCTGGTTGATGCCGGAGGTCGGCTTGCGATGCCGGCCCCGGGATGGGTGTTGACCGGTTCAGGTCATCGACCAGCCATGGCTGACGTTCAGCGACTGACCGGTCAGGGCGTTGGTTTCAAAGGCCGCGAACATCCAGGCAACCTCGGCCACATCCTCGACGGTGGTGAATTCGGTATCCACGGTCTCGCCCAGCATGACCTTGCTGACGACCTCCTCTTCGGAGATGCCAAGGTCTCTCGCCTGTTCGGGGATCTGCTTTTCCACCAGCGGTGTCTTGACGAAGCCGGGGCAGATCACGTTGGCGCGCACACCCTTGTCGCCGCCTTCCTTGGCAATCACCCGGGCGAGGCCGAGCAGGCCGTGCTTCGCGGTGACATAGGCCGACTTGAGCGCCGAGGCCTCCTTGGAATGGACCGAGCCCATGAAGATGATCGATCCGGACCCTTTCTTGTACATATGCGGGATGCAGGCCCTGGAGGTCAGGAAGGCGCCGTCGAGGTGGATCGACAGCAGCTTTTTCCATTCGTCGAAGGGAAAGTCCTGGATCGGGTGAACGATCTGGATGCCCGCGTTGGACACCAGCACATCCACCCCGCCCCATTCCTCGACGACCCTGGCCACGCCCGCGTTGACCTGTTTCTCATCGGTCACGTTCATTTCGACGGCCATCGCCTTGCCGGGGCCGGTCTTGGTAAGGTCATCGGCGGTCTTTTGCGCCGCATCCAGTTTCAGGTCGGCGATCACCACACGCGCGCCGTCGGCGATATATCGTTTCGCGATTTGCAGGCCGATGCCGCTGGCACCGCCGGTGATGATGCAGACTTTGTCCTTGAGGTTCATGATTTGAGTCCTTTCGGTTGCAAGTTGTTCAGTTGGCGGCCCAGGCCAGCGCCTCTGCGCGCCGGGTCAGGTCAAAGAATTTCACTTGGGCGGGCATGAAGGGGGCAAAGGCCCGTACCGTGCCCTTGATCCAGGCGTGATCGGTCACGAGGGCGATCTTTTCAAAATCGCACCAGTGTTCGAGCCCCAGCGCCGCGTCATCCAAAGCGGCATGGGCGGTGAAGCCTTCGAATTCGGGGCCGATTTCAAGGACCAGCCGCGCCTTGCCCTGTTCTGCGACCATCTTGTCCACGGCGGGGGTCAGGACGGTCTTGTAATCTGCGTCCTCGATCTTGCCGATGGCTTTGACAGCGATGAGGTTTTGAGATGTCGGTTGAATGTGCTCCAGCATGGGAAGCGCTCCTTTCTTGTTGATTGCGGGGATCAGGATTCGGTCAGGTAGTCGTGCACGACCTCGCCCAGCCCCAGTGTCAGATCGGCCACCAGATGCACCGCGCTGCCGACCTCAAGCACCGGCAGGTCGGCCACGGGGGCGAGTGCATGGGCGTGCAGGTCCAGTGCTGCGGGACCTTCCCATGCGCCTTTCAGCGTGATGTCGGTCATGTAGTAGCGGACCAGTTCGCAGATGCGTGGCGTGCAATCGACGTGGGGGATGATCTTGAGAAGGAAGCTGGGCGTGGTCAGGCTTTGCATCACCGCGTCATGGTCCAGCGCGTGATGCTTGTAACCCATGGTGCCGGTGGCCACCCGTACCGACCCCATGTCCAGCGTGCCCACCAGGGTTTCGCTTTCGACGCGCAGCGCGGGTTCGGCCAGCTTCTTGGGAAAGCCCCAGATCTCGCGGCCCCCAGCGATGGGCGCATCGTCATTCAGGTACATGCCGTGCACGTATCCGCCCTTTTCGCCCTTGTAGCTGACCGGGATCACCTGCCCGGATTCGGTGTAGTCGCCAAAGCCGGTTGAATCGGGCATCCGGATGAATTCGAACTTGACCAGCGGGTCGGTGATCTCAAGCGGCTCGGGCACCACGTCGCGCAGGGCGTCCATGTCGGTGCGGTAGGTGATGATCAGGAATTCACGGTTCACGAAACGGTAGGGACCGCGCGGATACGACGGGCTGGTCAGTGGCATGGAGAATGCCCGGGCGGTGACGTCGGAGATTTTCATTTCGATTTTCCTTTGCTGGTGGTTTCAGCTGCACCAAGGTCGAACACCTGCAAACCGTCCTGGCCGATCTTGCGTGCCTTCCAGGTCTTGTGATTCAGGGTGACCTCCACGTCCTCGTGGCCTTCGTTCCAGTGTTGCGTCATCGAAAGCCGGGAGAATTCGTAGTCCTTGGCACCGCCTTCAAAGCTCTGCTTGCGGTGGATCAGCTCGACCAGCGTGATCGGGCAGTCCGGCCCGGTTGCCTGCAATGTCTTCAGGTCCGGGTCGTCTTTCAGTTCCTTCGGGAGCCGCGCCGCAAGCCGGTTCGCCGCCATGCGCAGGTTGTGCAACTGACGATAGCGGTCCGTGGTCAGGCGGGTGCGGCTGGAATAGCGGATATCCTTCTCACGCTGGCCAACGTCCAACATGGTCGTCGGCACCGCGTCCCTTGCGCTGAACAGGTCGATCTGGAAAATCAGGGCCGGA
Source organism: Sulfitobacter sp. PR48 (assembly GCF_028807335.1). NCBI lineage: Bacteria > Pseudomonadati > Pseudomonadota > Alphaproteobacteria > Rhodobacterales > Roseobacteraceae > Sulfitobacter > Sulfitobacter sp. PR48. The sequence continues at coordinate 161,654 of NZ_JARAMM010000002.1, forward strand.
TCGCCGGACCCCAGATTATCCATGATGAATTGTAACGGGGTGTTCGAAACCAGGCCCCCGTCCCAGTAGAAGTGGCCGTCAATCTCTACAGGCGGGAAACCCGGTGGCAGGGCACCGCTTGCCATGATGTGCTCTGGCTTGATCTCCATCCTGGCGCTGTCAAAATATGCAAAGTTTGCTGTTTCGACGTCGACAGTTCCCACGCTCAGGCGCGGGCCTTTTGCATTGAGATAATCGAAGTCGACAAATTCGAGCAACGTTTCGCGCAATGGCGAGGTGTCATAGACGCTGATCGCCGGATGGGCGGAAATCGGAAAGAAAGCGGCGGGCCACCGTGGTTTGAAGAACCCCGGCACGCCGGTCGCCATGACATTCATCGCAGCGGCCTCGCCGTAGAACATGCGCGAAAACGGCGCTGCCAACATCGGTGCCGTGCTCAGCCGCGATGTCACCCTGTCCCAGAAACCGGTGAGGGCACCCAGACGGTCCTTGGGCGGATTCCCGCAGATCAGCGCGGCGTTGATCGCGCCGATCGAAATGCCGGCAACCCAGTCCGGGCCCAGCCCCGCCGCCGCAAGCGCCTCGTAGGCACCAGCCTGATAAGCGCCCAGCGCACCGCCGCCCTGCAAGACAAGAGCGATATTTTCCCTGATTTCAGACATCGTATTAGACCTCCGGTACCTCGCCAGATCGTTTCTGGCGTTCCGTGGCCTTACATATATGCAGGGCATGGCGCGCAGGAGTTGTGCGAAACTTACTTCTTTGTAAGGTTTGGATTTTCAGGGGTCTCGGGGTGCAAACGCCTGACCGAGGCGTTGATCAACTGGCGTCAGAAGACGATATCTGTCCGTTCCCTTTGGCTGGATCGCGGCGGCAACAAACAGCTGGGGCAAGCCACATCGGCAGCGTGCATGGCGTTCATCCTGCGATTCTCGGGTCTTTTGCCGCAGCAACAGCAATCAGGCTGATCGGATTCCTTTGGGGATCGGCCATCGGCCATGCTGCCGCCGTGCCCCGGGCGAAAACGGTGGCAAAGCGGCAGACCGCCCCTGCTTGAGCGATAAGCCGGAGTGCTACCAGAATGTTGTCTGAGGATTTGGTGCCCAGGAGAGGACTCGAACCTCCACACCGTTGCCAGTACTAGCACCTGAAGCTAGCGCGTCTACCATTCCGCCACCTGGGCAGGTCACGTGAGCGCTGCATGTAAGGGGGCAACGGGCGGGTGTCAATTGCATTCTGGCATGAAATTGAACTTTGCGGGGTTCTGCCGGGGGTGGCTGGTGATTGCGCCTTGTCCGAGGATGGGGGTATCGTTAAACCGGCTAAGTGAATTTGATCGCGCGAGGTGCTTTATCATGTCCAGGCTGGTTACGATCTACGGCGGTTCCGGGTTTATCGGGCGCTATATCGCGCGCCGCATGGCAAAGGCAGGCTGGCGCGTCCGCGTTGCTGTGCGCAATCCCAATGAGGCCATCTTTGTCCGTCCCTACGGTGTTGTCGGGCAGGTGGAGCCGGTCCTGTGCAACATTCGCGATGACGCCTCCGTGCGCGCCGCGATGCAGGGGGCCGAGGCGGTAGTGAACTGCGTGGGCATCCTTGTCGAAAAGGGCCGTAACAGGTTCGATCCCGTGCAGGCGGAAGGTGCCGCGCGGGTGGCTCGGCTTGCCGCCGAGGAAGGCGTCGCGCGGATGGTGCAGATTTCCGCCATTGGGGCGGATGCCGATGCGCCCAGCGACTATGCCGCCAGCAAGGGCGAAGGCGAAATGGCCGTGCAGAAGTACATGCCCGATGCGGTTATCCTGCGGCCGTCGATTGTTTTCGGGCCCGAGGATGACTTTTTCAACCGTTTCGCGGGCATGGCGCGAAACAGCCCGGTATTGCCCGTTGTCGGCCAGGACATTCGGTTTCAGCCGGTCTATGTCGACGATGTCGCACAGGCTGCCGTGTTGGGTGTGATGGGCAAGGCGGAGGGCGGCATCTACGAACTGGGCGGGCCCGAGGTCGATACCTTCAGGGGTCTGATGGGGCGGATGCTGGATGTGATCCACCGCCGCCGGCTGATTCTGAACCTGCCGAACTGGATCGCGCGGATCATGGCCGGGGGCTTTGACCTGCTGCAATCCATCACGCTGGGGCTGTTCACCAACCGGATGATCACCCGCGACCAGATCAGGAATCTTGCCAAGGACAATGTCGTGTCCGACGGCGCTAAAACCTTTGCCGATCTGGGGATCAAGCCGGTCTCCATGGCATCTGTCCTGCCTGACTACCTGTGGCGCTTCCGCCCGTCGGGCCAGTATGACGCGATCAAGGATTCCGCCCGCAATCTGCGCAACAGCTGATGGATATCACAATCGTTGCGGCCTTTCTGGGCCTGCTGGAAGGGTTGACGGAGTTCATTCCCGTGTCTTCGACCGGCCATCTGTTGCTTGCCGGGCATTTTCTGGGATTCGAGAGCGCCGGCAAGACCTTTGAGGTGGTGATACAGCTCGGGGCGGTATTGGCGATCCTGACGCTTTATGCGGCGCGCCTGTGGGCGGTATTTGCCGCCGCACCCAGTGATCCGGCGGCGCGGCGGTTCATCCTGTCGGTGCTGGTGGCCTTTCTGCCTGCCGTGGTGATTGGTGTGATTGCCCATGATTTCATCAAGACGGTGCTTTTCGAGACACCGATGCTGATCGCGGTCATGCTGGTTCTGGGGGGGATCGTGCTGCTGTTCGTGGACCGGATCGCGCCGGAACCCCGGCACGAGGATGCCATGGCCTTTCCCCTGTCGATGGCACTGAAAATCGGATTCATTCAATGTCTTGCCATGATTCCGGGCACTTCGCGGTCAGGGGCCACCATCGTGGGCGCGTTGATGTTGGGGGCCAGCAAGCGGGCAGCGGCAGAATTTTCGTTCTTCTTGTCGATGCCGACCATGGCCGGGGCCTTTGCCTATGACCTTTACAAGAATCGGGACGTGTTGGATGCTTCGGCCATGGGCGAGATCGCCGTTGGCTTTGTAATGGCGTTTATCGCGGCTGTGCTCGTGGTGCGCTGGCTGTTGGACTACGTGAGCAGGCATGGCTATGCGCTGTTCGGCTGGTGGCGAATCATTGTCGGGCTGGGTGCGATTGCTGCGTTGTGGGCGGGTTACTGACGGTTAGGTCCGGATCGGAACTAATTTGAGGTGATATTTGCCGGAAAATCGCGAGCAGGGCTCAGAAACTGATATATAGGTCAGCATATCTGACTTTATTTCCAATTTGTGCTAGGATAGAGGGAAGGTCTCGCAGTAATTCTGGAAGGGCATGATCATGGCAGAGCAGCCGATGCTGAAATTCGTGAATATCGAACGGGACATGCCCGAGAAACGTCCGCCCAATCTGCGCCGGACAGATTTCAACGAGATTTATGCAGAATACGCGGATGCCAAGGCCAAGGAGCAATCCAGCCGCTGCAGCCAATGCGGCGTGCCCTATTGCCAGTCTCATTGCCCCCTGCACAACAATATCCCGGACTGGCTGCGCCTGACCGCCGAGGGGCGGTTGCAGGAAGCTTATGAAGTCAGCCAGGCGACCAACACCTTTCCCGAAATCTGCGGCCGCATCTGCCCGCAGGACCGTCTGTGCGAAGGCAATTGCGTGATCGAGCAATCCGGCCATGGCACCGTCACCATCGGCTCGGTCGAGAAATACATCACGGACACCGCCTGGGAGGAAGGCTGGGTCCAGCCGATCAAACCGGGCAGGGAGCGCCCCGAGAGCGTGGGCATCATCGGCGCAGGCCCCGGCGGTCTGGCGGCGGCGGATGTGCTGCGCCGGGCCGGTGTGCAGGTGACGGTCTATGACCGTTATGACCGTGCAGGCGGGCTGCTGACCTATGGCATCCCCGGCTTCAAGCTGGAGAAGGACGTGGTGATGCGCCGCAACGATCAGCTGGCGCAGGGTGGGGTCAATTTCGAGCTGAACTGCAATGTCGGCGTGGACATCTCCTTTGCCGATATCCGGGACAGGCATGATGCCGTCATCATTGCCACCGGTGTCTACAAGACGCGGGAAATTCAGGCACCCGGTAGTGGCGTGCCCGGGCTGGAGCGGGCCATTGATTTCCTGACCGCCAGCAACCGCAAGAGCTTTGGCGATGCGGTGGAGGATTTCGACAGCGGGCGGCTGAATGCCTCCGGCAAGAAGGTCGTGGTGATCGGCGGCGGCGACACGGCGATGGATTGTGTGCGGACCTCGATCCGGCAGGGTGCGACCTCGGTCAAATGTCTTTATCGCCGGGACCGGGCCAACATGCCGGGCAGCCAGCGCGAAGTGGCCAATGCCGAGGAAGAGGGGGTCGTTTTCGAATGGCTCTCGGCGCCCAAGGGCTTTGTCGGCGATCCGGTGACCGGCGTGATGGTGCAGAAGATGCGCCTGGGCCAGCCCGACGCGACAGGCCGCCAGGCCCCCGAGCTGATCGAGGGTTCGGATTATGTCGAAGAGGCCGATCTGGTGATCATGGCGCTGGGGTTCGAGCCCGAAGACCTGCCAAGCCTCTGGGGCGAGGCCGATCTGCCGGTAAACCGCTGGGGGACGATCAAGGCGGATTACGTGTCCGGGCAGACCGCGCTCGACGGGGTCTATGCGGTGGGCGACATCGTGCGCGGCGCGAGTCTGGTTGTCTGGGCAATCAAGGACGGACGCGACTGTGCGGAGGCGATCCTGAAGCGGCTGGATCAGGGCGCGACCGCGGTCGCTGCGGAGTAGGAAAGCAGCAGGCACAACCTTTGCACCATCTGTGCTCAGGCGGTACACCGCTGCGGTGACATCGGAAACACGACAGGTCCGCAAATCAGACCTGTATGGGATCAGGGAGAATGACAATGCCGAGCGACGTGATCAGCGGTCAGTGCCTCTGTGGGGCGGTGAAGATCACCGTGACCAACCCGTCGGGTTGGGTCGGCGTCTGCCATTGTGCCATGTGCCAGCGGTGGAGCGGATCGGTCTTCGCCAGCTTCCCCGCCGCGCCCGATACGGTGACGGTCAGCGGACCGGTCAAGGTTCATGCATCGTCCCAGCTGGCGGAACGCGCCTTCTGCGGTACCTGCGGGTCACATCTGTGGATGCGCGACCGCGAAGAGACCGCCGAATACGATCTGATGCCGGGTCTTTTCGAGGCGGCAAAAGACTGGCCGCTGCGCAGCGAAATCTATTGCGACGAGGCCCCGGCGGCCTTTTCGCTGGAAGGCGATCACCGCAAGGCCACGGCAGAGCAGTATCGTGCAAAATATCCCCGCGCGCAGGAGGTGACCGACAATGTCTGAAATCAGCGGCCAATGCCTGTGCGGCGCGGTTCGTGTGACCGCGCGCACAGAAGACCCGATCCTGCGGGCCTGCCACTGCGACATGTGCCGCAGGCATACCTCCGGCGCGTTCTTTTCCATCGAAACACTGCCCGGCAGCGTTGAAGTGTCTGGTGACGCTTCGGTCTATCGGTCCTCCGAATGGGCGCAGCGCGGGTTCTGTAGCACCTGCGGGTCGACCCTTTGGTATGAGACTCTCCATGACGGGCGCCGCAACCTGGCGGCGGGCCTGTTTGCGGATGGCGGCGGCGCGCCGCTGAAGATGGAATTCTTTGCCGATATGTGTCCGCAGGGCTACCGGCTGGCGGGGGACCACAAGCGCCTGAGCACCGAGGAAACCATCGCGATGTTCAGCGGAGGCGATGCATGATGCGCGCCCTTGCCCTGATCCTGCTGGCCGGCCCGGCGGCTGCCGGTACATTCACCCCGCCGCAGGGCTGCACCGCGCATCTTACCGTGCAGACCCGCAGTTGCGTGGTGGAGCATCTGTGGACCTGTGCTGCCGATGCCCCCGGTCTGCAATGGCGTGGCGAGATCGACCAGCGCGGGTTGGTCTATGTCGGTCAGATCGACGCAGAGGCGCAATGGGTCCAGTCGTTCTTCCTGACCAGCGGGGAGCGGGAAAGCCTGATCACCCCGGCGACAGATCCGGCGAGCCTGAGTGGCCTGTTGCAAAGCGGGCTGGATACCTATGACTTCAGCCTCGACACGGCGGAGGGCCCGCACCGGGTGGTCGGGTTCGACCGCATTGCGGAGCGCAACGTCATGATTGATGGCGAGCGGCTGCACCGCACCGAATATTCCATCCGCAAGACAGATGCGGATGGCGCGATGATCTACGAGGCCGAAGGGTCGGAGTTCGTGTCGGAAACCCATGGCAGGTTCTTTTCCGGCACCGGCGATGTGACCCGCCCCGATACGACGTTTTCCTATGACAGCCGGCCTGTCGATTTTATCTATCCCGGTCAGAAAGGTTTTCTGTCCGATACCCCCCTTTTTGGCTGTGACGCGCTTGCGGCCAGCTTTGTGAGCGAATGAAAGGATCCGATACCATGATCTATGATGAAAAATGGGCCGAGGACATGGCCGCCAAGCGTGCGTATCTGGCCGAGAACGGGCTTTACAGCGAAGCCGAGGAGCATTCCTCCTGCGGTGTGGGTCTGGTGGTCAATATCGACGGGTCCAAGTCGCGCGCGGTGGTGGAGAACGGTATCAAGGCGCTCAAGGCGATCTGGCACCGGGGCGCCGTGGATGCGGACGGGATGACAGGCGATGGCGCGGGTATCCATGTGCAGATCCCGGTGCCGTTCTTTTACGATCAGGTGCAGCGCACCGGCCATACCCCGCGCGAGAACGAGCTGATTGCCGTGGGCCAGGTGTTCCTGCCGCGCACGAACTTCAGCGCGCAGGAGACCTGCCGGACCATCGTGGAAGCCGAAGTGCTGCGCATGGGCTATTACATCTATGGCTGGCGGCATGTGCCGGTGGATATTTCGGTGCTGGGTGAAAAGGCCAATGCGACCCGCCCGGAGATCGAGCAGATCCTGATTTCCAACGCCAAGGGCGTGGACGAGGAAACCTTTGAGCGGGAGCTTTACGTGATCCGCCGCCGGGTGGAAAAGGCCGTGATCGCGGCACAGGTGCCGAATTTCTACATCGCGTCGATGTCCTGCCGCAGCATCATCTACAAGGGGATGATGCTGGCCGAGCAGGTGGCGGAATTCTATCCCGACCTGAAGGATGAAAGGTTCATTTCCGCCTTTGCGATCTACCACCAGCGCTATTCCACCAACACTTTCCCGCAGTGGTGGCTGGCCCAGCCCTTCCGCATGCTGGCCCATAACGGCGAGATCAACACGCTTCGCGGCAACATGAACTGGATGAAGAGCCACGAGATCAGGATGGCCTCTGCCGCCTTTGGGGAAATGGCGGATGAGATCAAGCCGATCGTCGCGGCGGGGTCCAGCGACAGTGCGGCGCTGGATTCGGTGTTCGAGGTGCTGGTGCGGGCCGGGCGCTCTGCGCCGATGGCCAAGACCATGCTGGTGCCTGAAAGCTGGTCCAAACAGGCCGTGGAACTGCCCCAGGCCTGGCGCGACATGTATTCCTATTGCAACTCGGTGATGGAGCCCTGGGACGGCCCGGCAGCATTGGCGATGACCGATGGCCGCTGGGTCTGTGCGGGACTTGACCGGAACGGTCTGCGCCCGATGCGCTATGTGGTGACAAGCAACGGCATGCTGATCGCAGGGTCCGAGGCGGGGATGATTCCGCTGGACGAGGCCAATGTGGTGCGCAAGGGCGCGCTGGGGCCGGGACAGCTGATTTCCGTCGATATGAAGAAGGGCAAGCTTTACGGCGATGCCCAGATCAAGAACAAGCTGGCCGCGGCTTTGCCGTTTGGCGAGTGGGTCGGCAAGATCGTGGAACTGGACGAGCCGCTTGCGCAGGTGACCGAAAAGCCGGTCTTTACCGGCAATGAACTGCGCCGGCGGCAGGTGGCTGCGGGCTATTCCATCGAGGATCTTGAGCAGATCCTGGCGCCGATGGCCGAGGACGGCAAGGAGGCGCTGGCCTCGATGGGTGATGACACGCCCTCTGCCGTGCTGTCGAACCAGTACCGGCCGCTGAGCCATTTCTTCCGCCAGAACTTCAGCCAGGTGACCAACCCGCCGATTGACTCCCTGCGCGAATACCGGGTGATGAGCCTGAAGACGCGGTTCGGGAACCTCAAGAACGTGCTGGACGAGGACAGCAGCCAGACCGAGATCCTGGTGCTGGACAGCCCCTTTGTCGGCAATGCGCAGTTCGACGCATTGTTCAGCCATTTCAACGCGGACGTGGTGACTATCGATTGTTCCTTCGCCCCGGGTGAGGGCAGCCTCAGCGCGGGCCTGAAACGCATCCGGGCAGAGGCGGAAGACGCCGTGCGTTCCGGTTCGGGGCATCTGGTGCTGACCGATCACCTGAGCGGCAAGGACAGGGTCGCCATGCCGATGATCCTGGCCACCTCGGCGGTACACAGCCATCTGACCCGTCAGGGGCTGCGGACCTTTACATCGCTGAACGTGCGGTCGGCGGAATGTGTGGACCCGCATTACTTTGCCGTACTGATCGGCTGCGGTGCGACCGTGGTCAACGCCTACCTGGCAGAGGATTCGCTGGCCGACCGGATCGAGCGCGGCCTGCTGGACATCTCGCTGACCACCGCAATCGCGCGCTATCGCAATGCGATTGACCAGGGGCTGCTCAAGATCATGGCGAAGATGGGCATCAGTGTGGTGTCCTCCTATCGCGGCGGTCTGAACTTCGAGGCCGTGGGCCTGTCCCGGGCCATGTGCGCGGAGTATTTCCCCGGCATGACCAGCCGGATCAGCGGCATCGGCGTGACCGGTATCCAGCGCAAGTCCGAAGAGGTCCATGCGCGGGGCTGGTCGGGCGATGGCAGCGTTCTGCCCATCGGCGGCTTCTACAAGGCGCGCAAATCCGGCGAGACCCACGCCTGGGAAGCCTCTTCCATGCATATGCTGCAGATGGCCTGCAACAAGGCATCCTATCAGATGTGGCAGCAATATTCGGCCAAGATGAAGTCGAACCCGCCGATTCACCTGCGCGATCTGCTCGACATCAAGCCCCTGGGCGCACCGATCGGGCTGGAAGAGGTGGAAAGCATCACGTCGATCCGCAAGCGCTTCGTGACGCCGGGCATGTCGCTGGGCGCGCTCAGCCCTGAGGCGCACAAGACGCTGAACGTGGCGATGAACCGGATCGGGGCAAAATCGGATTCGGGCGAAGGTGGCGAGGATCCGGCGCATTTCGTGCCGGAACCCAATGGCGACAACCCTTCGGCCAAGATCAAGCAGGTGGCGTCCGGGCGTTTCGGCGTCACGGCGGAATACCTGAACCAGTGCGAAGAACTGGAGATCAAGGTGGCGCAGGGGGCCAAGCCCGGCGAAGGCGGTCAGTTGCCGGGGATGAAGGTCACCGACCTGATCGCGCGGCTGCGGCATTCGACCAAGGGGGTCACGCTGATTTCCCCGCCGCCGCACCACGACATCTATTCGATCGAGGACCTGGCGCAGCTGATCTATGACCTCAAGCAGATCAACCCGCGCTGCAAGGTGACGGTGAAACTGGTGGCCTCAAGCGGTGTCGGCACGATTGCCGCCGGCGTGGCCAAGGCCAAGGCGGACATCATCCTGATCTCGGGCCACAATGGCGGCACCGGGGCATCCCCCGCGACCAGTATCAAATATGCGGGTCTGCCCTGGGAAATGGGCCTGACCGAGGCGCATCAGGTGCTGTCGATGAACAACCTGCGCGACCGCGTGACCCTGCGAACCGATGGCGGGCTGCGCACCGGGCGTGACATCGTCATGGCGGCGATGATGGGGGCCGAGGAATATGGCATCGGCACCGCCGCGCTGATTGCCATGGGCTGCATCATGGTCCGCCAGTGCCAGTCCAACACCTGTCCGGTGGGCGTCTGCACCCAGGACGAGGCGCTGCGTGGAAGGTTCACCGGTAATGCCGACAAGGTGGTCAACCTGATCACCTTCTACGCGCAGGAAGTGCGCGAGATCCTGGCAAGCCTCGGGGCGCGCAGCCTGGACGAGGTGATCGGGCGTGCCGATCTGCTGGCGCAGGTCAGCCGCGGCTCCGCGCATCTGGACGACCTGGACCTCAACCCGCTGTTGATCGCGGTCGATGGGGCGCAGCACAATGTCTATGACCGGGACAAGCCCCGGCAGGCGGTGCTGGACACATTGGACGCCCAGATCGTGCGCGATGCGGCGCGGTTCCTTGAGGATGGCGAGAAGATGCAATTGTCATATGCGGTGCAGAACACGCACAGGACCGTGGGCACCCGCGTTTCCAGCCATATCATCAAGAAGTTCGGCATGCGCAACAAGCTGCAGGCGGATCACCTGACGGTGAAACTGACCGGATCGGCCGGGCAGTCGCTGGGCGCATTTGCAGCCAAGGGCCTGAAGCTCGAAGTATCGGGCGATGCCAATGATTATGTCGGCAAGGGCCTGTCGGGCGGCACGATCGTGGTCCGGCCCAACATGGCCAGCCCGATCGTGGCCTCGGAGAATACGATCATCGGCAATACCGTGCTTTACGGGGCGACATCCGGCTATCTGTTTGCGGCCGGTCGCGCCGGTGAGCGCTTTGCCGTGCGGAACTCCGGTGCGAAAGTGGTGATCGAGGGCTGCGGCAGCAACGGTTGCGAATATATGACCGGTGGTGTCGCGGTGATCCTGGGCGAGATCGGCGCGAATTTCGGGGCCGGGATGACCGGGGGTATGGCCTATCTTTATGACCCTGAAAATACCGTCAAGGCGTTGATGAACCGGGAGACGATTGTGACCTGCCCGGTCACGGTCGACCACTGGCTGGGCGAGCTGGAAGAGCTGCTGGAGCGTCATCTGGAGGAAACCCAAAGCCGCAAGGCAGAGGAGATCCTGCAGCATTGGGACACCGAAAAGCACAACTTTATCCAGGTTTGCCCAAAGGAGATGCTGGCGCATCTGCCCGCGCCGCTGAGCCTGGACAAGGCAGCCGTCCCCGCCGAATGAGGCTGTGAAATGCCGCGCGCCCCGCTTTGAATTGGGGCGCGCGGACCCTTTATTAGGTCATAATTGACTAAAATCCGGTCATAATGAGACCTGATTTTCCGGCGATACACAAAGCCCGCAAGAGCCGAAGGTGTATCCATGCCCGCATCCTATCAGGACCAGTTTTTCACCGTCGATCCCGGCGCCGCACCGCCCGTGGGCACGCCGCTGACCTTCCAGCTGGTGACGTTCACCGATCAGAATGACGATGGTCTGATCCGCAACAACTCGGGCGATACGTTCAACGGCACGGCGATCACCGATGTCTGGGTGGGCGATACGCTGACCATCCGGTTGCCGGACAATTCCACGGTGACATATACCGGCGTGACCTTCTACCTCGCTTCCGGCGCCCCGGTCTTTACTCCGACAGACGGGCAGGTCTTGCAGAACGGGACCTTCGTTTCCTCCACCTTCGTCACCAACAGCACACAGACGCCGGTGGGCAGTTTCGGCCCCACATGTTTTACGCCCGGCACGATGATCCGGACACCTGGGGGGCTGCGGGCCATCGAGACCCTGGAGATCGGAGATCAGGTCGAGACGCTGGACCACGGCGCACAGCCGATCCGTCAGATTCTGGCGGACAGGTTTCGGGCGGCGGGCGATGTCGCACCGATCCGCTTTGCGCTTGGGGCCATCGGAAACACGGCACCTCTGCTGGTGTCACCGCAGCACCGGATACTTGTGTCCGGGTGGCGGGCGGAATTGTACTTTGGCCAGGATGAAGTGCTGGTTGCGGCCAAACATCTGGTCAACGGAGATACCGTGCGGCAGGTGTCCGGCGGTGTGGTGACCTATGTCCATCTTGTCTTTGACCGCCATCAGATCATTTTTGGTCAGGGCATCCCATCGGAAAGCTGTCTGCCCGCCTATGCGCTGGATGCGGCAGGGACGGCGGCACAGGCGGAGTTGCTGGCGCTTTTCCCCGACCAGATTGCAGGTCCGGCGGATGACGGGCGTGCCGTGCGCAGGGTTCTGCGGCGGGCAGAGGCGCAGATGATCGCCGCCTGAACCGACACCCCCACCCTTTACCTCGGGCCGGGGCAGGCTAGCTGCCTTGCATGATGATCAGACTGCTTTCCCTTTTCCTTCTGGCTGTTGCATTGCTGACGGCCTGCACCGACGCGACCCGGCGTGGCGGCGGGGACATTCTGGTTCTGGGCGATTCCGTCATGGCCTGGAACGGCGGCAGCGATGCCGCGATTCCCGATGCGATGCAGGCGGCACTGGGCCGCAATGTGGTCAGCAAGGCGGTGCCGGGGGCCCAGTTCGACAATGACTCCGGTCTTGCCGGGGCGGTGGGCTTTGACATCAGGCGGCAGTTTCCCGGCGGGCGGTGGAACTGGATCGTGATCAACGGCGGCGCGAATGATCTGGGGTCCGACTGTGGTTGCGGCGCTTGCGCCGGGGTTGTGGACAGGCTGATCGGGGCAGACGGGATGTCCGGTGCGATTCCGGCTTTTGTCAGCAGGCTTCGGGCAGAAAGTGGCGCGCGGATCCTGTGGATGGGCTATTACGCGGGCAACGGCAAAGGGTCGTTCAACGGCTGTCGCGACGATCTGGTGCGGATGGAAACACGCCTTGCGCGGTTTGCCAATGCCAGCCCCCATGTCCTGTTCGTGGATTCCGAGGATGTGATCGACCCGACCGAACCGGGGAACTACGCCGCGGACAACACCCATCCATCGGCCCGGGCCTCGGCGCTGATCGGGGCCTACCTGGCGCGGCAGATTGCACAAGCGGGGCGTTCACAAAACCCCTGAGCCCCCCTATAGCTGGGGGATGGCCCGCGCATCGAAAACCACGCTGAAAAAGACCACGTCAAAGCCGCCCGCCCGGCGCTCGTTCAAAAAGCGGGTGACGCGGCTGGTGCTGCGGGCGATATCGGCGGTGTTTCTGCTGGTGGTGTTCCTGGTGGTGCTGGGCGCGGTGATCAATCCGCCGACGACAGCCTATATGTTCTCTGAAAGCCGTCGGCTGGGCGGGGTCAAGCAGACCTGGGTGTCCCTGGACAGGATGGCCCCCGTGATGGCGCGGTCTGCCGTGGCGGCAGAGGATGCGAATTTCTGTCAGCACTGGGGGTTCGACATGATCGCGATCCGCAAGGCGATTGCGGCGGGGTCGAACCGGGGCGCATCGACGATCAGCCAGCAGACGGTCAAGAACGTCTATCTGTGGCATGGCCGCACCTGGCTGCGCAAAGCCATGGAAGCGCTGATCACCCCGGTGATGGAGGCAGTCTGGTCCAAGCGGCGGATTGTCGAGGTTTATCTGAACATTGCCGAATTCGACGAGGGTGTCTTCGGGGTCGAAGCTGCGGCGCAGCATTATTTTGGTGTCCCGGCCTCCGATCTGTCTGCAACCCAGGCCGCACGGCTGGCGGCGATCCTGCCCGCGCCCAAGAAGAGGTCCGCGGCAAAGCCCAGTGATTATGTTCTCAAACGCGCCCGGCAGGTGCGCGACGGGGCGGCAACGATCCGCAATGACGGACGTTCGGCCTGTTTCGAGAGTTGAAAACCACCGGGATTAGGGGCATGGATGGCTCCACTCCTTTATTATCCGAAAGCTGAGTATGGCCCGTCTGTTTCACGTCCCGCTATCGCCTTTTTGCCGCAAGGTCCGCCTGAGCCTCGCCGAAAAGAAGATCGAGGTGGAACTGGTCGAGGAACGTTATTGGGAACAGGACCCCGATTTCATGCGGCGCAATCCGGCAGGCAAGGTGCCGGTGCTGCGGCTCGACGGGATCATGATGGCCGAGAGTGCTGCGATCTGCGAATATATCGAGGAAACCCGCCCCGAGCCGCCGCTGATGCCCGTCGACCCGGTGCAGCGGCTTGAAGTGCGGCGGCTGGTGAGCTGGTTCGATGACAAGTTTCACCGCGAAGTGACCTCCAAACTGCTTTATGAGCGGGTCAACAAGAAGGTGATGAAACAGGGTTACCCGGACAGCACCAACGTCAAGGCGGGTGCCAAGGCGATCAAGTACCATCTGGACTACATGGCCTGGCTGCTGGACCATCGCCGCTGGCTGGCGGGCGATGTGATGACCCTGGCGGATTTCGCCGCGGCGGCGCATCTGTCGTCTTTGGATTATATTTCGGACGTGGACTGGAACCGCAGTGATGTGGTCAAGGACTGGTATGCCAAGATCAAGTCGCGGCCTGCGTTCCGCGCCTTGCTGGCGGATCAGGTGCCCGGTTTCCCGCCTCCGAAACATTACAACGACCTGGATTTTTAAGCCGCGCCCCGGGGGGCTTTTTGCCCCCCGGACCCCCCGCGGATATTTGAGGCCAAAAAGAATGGACCTGAAGGCGAAGCTGGTGGCAGAGGCGCTGCGCGAGGGGTTCGTCTCCGCGCGGATCTGCAGGCCCGATGCCGTGCCTGAGGTGCCGGGGCGGCTGCAGGCCTTTGTCGAGGCGGGATATCACGGGCAGATGGGCTGGATGGCCGAGCGGATGCACTGGCGCGGCAACCCTGCGGCGCTTTGGCCGGAGGCGCGGTCGGTGATCATGCTGGCAGAAAGCTATGCGCCGGAGCAGGACCCGCTGGCGGTGCTGGAGCACCCGGAAAAGGCGGCGATTTCGGTCTATGCCCAGGGGCGCGATTATCATGATATTGTCAAGAAACGGCTCAAACGGCTGGCGCGCTGGCTGATCGCGCAGGAGCCTTGCGAGGTGAAAGTCTTTGTCGATACCGCCCCGGTGCCGGAAAAGGCCCTGGCGCAGGCCGCCGGGCTGGGCTGGCAGGGCAAACATACCAACCTGTTGAGCCGGGACTGGGGGAACTGGGCCTTTCTGGGGTCGGTATTCACCACACTGGACCTGCCGGTGGATGCGCCGGAGGCTGACCATTGCGGGTCTTGCCGGGCCTGTCTGGATATCTGTCCGACAGGTGCCTTTCCCGCCCCTTACCGTTTGGATGCGCGACGCTGCATTTCCTATCTGACGATCGAGCACAAGGGCCCGGTGGACCTTGAACTGCGCGGCCTGATGGGCAACCGCATCTATGGCTGCGACGATTGCCTTGCGGTCTGTCCCTGGAACAAGTTCGCCGTCGCCGCCAGCGATCTGCGCTATCACGGGCCAGAGGTGCGCGCGGCGGATCTTGTGGCGCTGGCGGCGCTTGACGACGCTGCCTTTCGCGCGCGTTTTTCAGGTTCGGCGATCAAGCGGATCGGGCGGGACCGGTTTGTACGCAACGTGCTTTACGCCATCGGGAACTCTGGCCTGCCCGAATTGCGGCAGGCTGCGCAGGCATTGTGCGAGGACGCGGATGCCACGGTGGCCGATGCTGCGCGCTGGGCGGTTGCGCGTCTGGAGTCTGCGTAGGATTAACGCGGCCTGAGCCCTGGGGTATGGACCACGGCGCGGGGTCAGGTACACCGTTAGCGGAACAGAGTGGAGACCGGCATGGCGTTGCTGTTGGGCGTGGACACGGGCGGAACTTATACGGATGCGGTGCTGATCCGCGATGATGAGGTGGTGGTCGCCTCGGCCAAGTCGCTGACCACCCGGCATGACCTGGCCGAAGGGATTGGCGGTGCCGTCCGTGCGGTGCTTGCCTCGGCCGACATCGCGCCGTCGGAGATTTCGCTGGCGTCGCTGTCGACCACACTTGCCACCAATGCGCTGGTAGAGGGGCAGGGCGGGCGCGTTGCGCTGATCTATATCGGTTTCCGAGAGCGGGATCTTGAGGCGCATGGGCTGTCCGACGCTTTGAAGGGGGATCCGGCCATCGTGCTGGCGGGTGGTCATGATCACGCTGGCGCGGAAGTGCAGGCGCTGGACGAGGCGGGGCTGATCGCCTTTCTGGAGCGTCATCGGCAGGATGTCAGCGGCTTTGCCGTGGCCGGTCAGTTTGCCACCCGGAACCCGGCGCATGAACTGCGGGCGGCGGAACTGGTGGCGCAGGTGACCGGGCGGCCGGTTTCGGCCTCGCATCAGTTGTCGGCAAAGCTGAACGGCCCCAAGCGCGCGATGACGGCTGTGTTGAATGCGCGGCTGATCGGGATGATCGACCGGCTGATCGGTCGCGCCGAGGATGAGCTGAAGTCGCTGGGGATCACCTCGCCCATGATGGTCGTGCGGGGCGATGGTGCGCTGATTTCCAGCGCCCAGGCCCGCGAGCGCCCGATCGAGACAATCCTGAGCGGGCCTGCCGCCTCTATCGTGGGGGCGCGCTGGCTGACCGGGGCTGAACTGGCACTGGTCAGCGACATCGGGGGGACAACGACGGATGTGGCGCTGTTGCGCGGCGGCAGGCCGGCGATTGACCCGGCGGGGGCGCGGGTCGGCCCCTATCGCACGATGGTCGAGGCAGTGGCGATGCGCACCACCGGTCTGGGCGGCGACAGCGAGGTGCATTTCATCAGCGAGGGGCTGCGCGGCGGCGTCACGCTGGGGCCGCGCCGGTTGTTGCCGGTGTCACTGGTGGCGGTCGATGCGCCGGAAGTGGTTCATGATGCGCTGGATGCGCAGTTGCGGGCGGTGACGCCGGGCGAACATGACGCGCGGTTTGTGCGGGCGGTGCCCGGCCAGACCACAGAGGGGCTGGGCCTGCGCGAGGCGGCCTTGCTGGAGCGGATCGGGGCCGGGGTGCATCCCCTTGGCGACGTGTTGCGTGCGCGGATCGAGCAGGGTGCGCTGAAGCGGCTGGTGGAGCGGGGGCTGGTGCAGATTGCGGGGGTCACGCCCTCTGATGCCAGCCACGTGCTGGGCCGGGTGCTGGAGTGGGACAGCACCGCCGCGCGCAAGGCGTTGCAATTGTTCGGGCGCAGGCGGACCGGGGCGGGCGATGTGCTGTCCAACAGCGCCGAGGATGTGGCGCAGATGATCGTGGACCGGCTGACCCATCAGACCTGTCTGGCGCTTCTCGAAACCGCGTTTGCCGAGGAAGATACGGTTTTCGGGATCGCGCCGGAGGTGCTGGCGCAACATGTGTTGATGCAACGCGGCATGGCGGGGCATCGCGGGCTGGTGCGGTTGCAGACCGGGCTGGATGTGCCGGTGATCGGCTTGGGGGCCTCTGCCGCGAGTTATTATCCGGCGGTGGGTGCGCGGCTGGGTTGCGAGATGATTCTGCCGGAGCATGCCGGTGTCGCCAATGCCATCGGGGCGGTGGTGGGGCGCGTGACGATGCGTCAGAGCGGCACCGTGACGGCACCCAGCGAGGGGAAGTACCGGGTGCATCTGGTGGAGGGGCCGCAGGACTTTGGCGATCAGCATGCGGCACTGGACCGTCTGGAAGAGGTCCTGCGCGGCCATGCGATGGCGGATGCGCAGGCGGCGGGTGCCGCTGACATCCAGATTTCCGTGAACCGCGACATTCGCACCGCAGGTGTCGAGGCGCGCGAAGTGTTCATCGAAGCGGTGGTGACGGTGGAGGCCTCTGGGCGGCCAAGGGTGGCGGAGGGTTGACCCCCGGGCGTGCCTGCCCTGCGGGCGCGGCAATCTGGCGCTCTGCTTTTGAATGACAACAGATTGCCTGAGCCCTAACCTCTGCTCATGAAACCGAAGATACTGACGACAATGCGGGGTTATACGGGGTCGCTTCTGATTCAGGATGCGATTGCGGGCGTGACCGTTGCGATGGTGGCGCTGCCCCTGAGCCTTGCCATCGCGATTGCCTCCGGCGCTGATCCGGCGAAAGGGCTGGTGACCGCCATTGTCGCCGGCTTCCTGATCTCGCTGCTGGGCGGGAGCCGGGTTCAGATCGGTGGCCCGACTGGGGCGTTCATCGTCGTCGTGTTCGGGGTGATCGCGGAACATGGCTATGACGGGTTGGTCATGGCCACCTTCATGGCCGGTTTGATCCTGCTGGTGGCCGGATATTTCCGGGCCGGGGTCCTGATCCGGCATATTCCGGAGCCTGTGATCAACGGGTTCACCATCGGCATTGCCATCATCATCGCGACCAGTCAGCTCAAGGATCTTTTCGGGCTGGATGTGGCGGGGGTTCCTGCGGCGTTTCTTGCGAAGCTGGAGGTGCTCTGGGGGGCTGGCCCGAGCTTTTCCGCCGCTTCGGCGCTGATCGGGTGTGTCACGATGGTGCTGATCGTGCTTTTCCGCCGGGCGGCGCCAAAACTACCGGGGTTGATCGTCGCGGTTGCCTGCACGTCCGCATGTGTGGCGATCCTCGACCTGCCGGTGGAGACCATTCGGTCGCAGTTCGGGGAGTTGCCGAGTGCCCCGGCTTGGCCGACACTGCCTGTCGTGGGATTTGACAGGGTGATCGAGCTGCTGCCCTCGGCTGTCATCATCGCGTTTCTGGCCGGTGTGGAATCGCTGCTGTCCGCCATGGTGGCCGACAGGATGATTTCCGGGCATCACCGCCCCAATGCAGAGCTGCTGGCCCAGGGGGCCGCAAACATCGGATCCTCCTTCTTTGGCGGGTTGCCCGCAACCGGGGCAATCGCGCGGACGGCCACGAACATTAGGGCGGGCGGCAAGACACCGGTGGCCGGTCTGATCCATGCGGTGACGATTCTGGTTGTCATGCTGCTGGCATCGCGGCTGGTCGGATACATGGCGATGCCCGCGCTTGCCGGGCTGTTGATCCTGACCGCCTGGAACATGAGCGAGCCCCAGAAGTGGCGGGGCTATCTGTCTGCCCGGAAATCCGATGTTTTCCTGCTGTTCCTGACCCTGGTGCTGACGGTGCTCGCTGATCTGACGGTTGCCATCGGGGTCGGCGTTGCCCTGGGCCTGGCCTTCAGACTGCAACGCAGCAACAGCGCCGCGTCAGACTGGTCCGAGCCGGATCGCTAGATCAAAACGGTAATAACCTGGCGGCACGGCCAGCAGGCCCGGGATGGTTCCCGGGTCTGTCGGCCTGAATTGTGATCGCGGTCTATTCCGCTGCGGCGCGTTTGGGCAGGACCCAATCGGCGCGGGGGAAGTGGCAGGTATAGCCGTTCGGGATGCGCTCCAGGTAATCCTGATGCTCCGGCTCGGCCTCCCAGAAATCGCTGACGGGTTCGACCTCGGTCACGACCTTGCCGGGCCAGATGCCAGAGGCCTCGACGTCGGCAATCGTCTCCAGCGCGGTCTCTTTCTGGGCCTCGTTGACGTAGTAGATCGCCGAGCGATAGCTCATCCCGCGGTCGTTGCCCTGCCGGTTCAGCGTGGTGGGGTCGTGAATCTGAAAGAAGAACTCCAGCAGCGCGCGATAGGATGTCTTGTCCGGGTCGAAGATGATCTCGATCCCCTCGGCATGGGTGCCGTGATTGCGATAGGTTGCATTGGGCACATCGCCGCCCGTGTAGCCCACCCGGGTCGAAACCACACCGGGCCGTTTGCGGATCAGGTCCTGCATGCCCCAGAAACATCCGCCTGCCAGTACTGCGCGTTCGGTACTCATGCCACGTCCTCCACCTGGTCAAGGTAATCACCGTATCCCTCGGCCTCCATGTCGTCGCGGTGGACGAAGCGGAGCGAGGCGGAATTGATGCAATAGCGCAGGCCGCCGCGGTCGCGGGGGCCGTCAGGGAACACATGGCCAAGGTGGCTGTCACCATGTTTGGACCGCACCTCGGTCCGGACCATGCCGAGCGTGACGTCGCGGTGTTCGGTCACATTGTCGATGGGTTTGGTGAAGCTGGGCCAGCCGCAGCCGCTTTCGTATTTGTCGGCGCTGGCGAACAGGGGTTCGCCTGACACGATGTCAACGTAGATGCCCGGCTCCTTGTTGCCCAGCAGCTTGCCAGTGCCGGGGCGTTCCGTGCCGCTTTCCTGTGTGACATAGAATTCTTCCGCACTAAGTGCTGCAATGGCGTCGGGGTTTTTGGTGTAGGTTGGCATGCAATCCCTCCGTGAAACTCTCAGTGCAATAGATGGTGTTTTCGCGCAAGAATGAAAGGGTTTACCGTTCCGTGCAACTCAATGTGATCCCGCGCCGTGTCTGATGGTGCAGATTGCTGAACGGAGAATGATCATGCGGTGGTTCCTGGCTTTGATCCTGAGTGCGACGCTGGCGCAGGCGGCGCCGCGCGATGTGGTGTTTTCGAATATCGACGGGGGTGAACACCGGTTCAGCCAATGGGCCGGACAGCCGGTGCTGGTGGTGAACACCGCGTCGCAATGCGGCTACACCGGGCAATATGACGGGTTGCAGGCGCTTTACGACCGCTACAGGGCGCGCGGGCTGGTTGTGCTGGCGGTGCCCTCCGATGATTTCAATCAGGAGCTGGCAAGCGCGGCGGAGGTCAAGGAATTCTGCGAGGTTTCCTTTGGTCTTGACCTGCCGATGACCGACATCACCCCGGTTCGGGGCAGCAAGGCGCATCCGTTCTACCGGGCGGTGAAGACCGAGACGGGGTTTGAGCCGCGCTGGAACTTCAACAAGGTTCTGATCGGGCCGGATGGCCGGGTGGCTGGTACATGGGGCGCGCCGGTAAAGCCGGAATCCCCCGCGATTGTCGGTGCGATTGAGGCATTGTTAAAGTCGCGGTAGGGTCGTGAAAAAGGAGTGTTCATGACCGATCCCGACCTTGAAAAGGCCTATGCGCTGCAGACACCTGACGACAACCGCAAGCTCTATGCCGATTGGGCCGACAGCTATGACAGCGGATTTGCCAGGGAGATGGATTATCAGTTGCCGCGTATGGTGGCGCTGATCCTGGCCGAGACCTATCAGGGGGCGGGGCCGGTGCTGGACCTTGGTGCAGGCACCGGGCTGATCGCGGATCACATGCTGATGCGCGGAACGATGGCAATTGATGCGCTGGATATCTCGCCGCAGATGCTGGCCACGGCCGCCTCCAAGGGCCATTACCGCCGGACGATCGAGGCGGATCTGACCGGGCCGCTGGATATTCCTGATGCGACCTATGATGCGGTGGTCAGCTCAGGCACCTTTACCCATGGGCATGTGGGGCCGGATGCGCTGGACGAGGTCATCAGGATCGCCCGTCCCGGTGCGGCTTTTGTGCTGACCATCAACGCCGAACATTTCGAGGCACGCGGTTTTGCGGCGAAATTCGAGCAATTGGCGCCGGCCATCGCGGAGGTGGAGCACCGGCTGGTCAATATCTACGGGGGCAAGGCGGCCAAGGAACACCGCGACGACCAGGCGAGTATCGCCATTTTCCGGAAGCGTTAACTCAGCTCCCCGGCATTCTGATCTGTTTGTCCAAAGGCACCAGCGCATTGATCTGCGCGATGTGTTCCGGCAGGCATTTGGTGAGGAAATCATATTCCTTCACCACGTGGTCCCGCGCTGCCTTGCCGATATGGGCATAATCCTGCGGGTTGGCCAGCACCTTGACCACCTGTGCCGCCACCGCGTCGGGATCGAAGAAATCGACCAGCAGGCCGGTTTCGTTGTGGGTGATCGCCTCGCGGACCGGGGCCACATCCGATGCCACGATGGTGGCCCCCATCGACATGGATTCCAGCAGCGACCAGGACAGCACAAAAGGCATGGTCAGGTAGATGTGGCACCGGCTGAGCTGGATCATCTTCTGGTACAGGGGGTAGGGGATATTGCCCAGGAAATGGACGCGGTCCCAGTCGAGGTTCTTGCCCACCTCTGCTTCCATCTCGGCGCGCAGCCCGCCGGGGTGCTGGCTTTTGCCGCCGTAGGAGACGTCGTTGCCGCCGACGATCAGGATGCGGGCCTCCGGGCGTTCGCGCAGGATGCGCGGCAGGGAGCGCATGAAGATGTGAAACCCCCTTGTGCGTTCGAGGTTGCGGGACACATAGGTCACCACCTCGTCCTTGCGGGTGAGTTCGCGGGACAGCCGCCCCAGGCCAAGGCTGACATCGGGGTCGGGCCGCAATTTGTCGGTGCGGATCCCGTCGTGGCAGACATACATCCGGTCATGAAAGCTGCGCGGGAAACGGTCGCGCTGCCAGTAGGTGGGGCAATGGCCCAGGTCGACGGTTTCGATATTGGCCAGCGGCACGGCATTGCGCGCATGCATCATGAAGGGGGCGTGATCCGATATGGGTTCATCGGGGTCAAAGCCGACGGAACCGCCTGTGAGGTTATAGTAATATTCAAAAAAGCCGATGATCGGCACATCCGCCCAGATCTGTTTGAAGAAGGTCAGTTCGCCCCAGCCAACGTGACCGACCACGATGTCGGGCCTGAAGCCTTCCTGCAGTTCGATCCGGCGGGCGGCCACCGCTGCGCCAAAGCCCGCGCCGGTGGCTTCCTCCCAGACACGCGACAGGCCATAGGCGTCTTTCGCCGGGGTGCGGTGGGTCTGGTACTTGCGGGTCTCGACCCCCGGCAGGTCTGGCGCGTTCTTGCGCTGCGTCAGGAAATAGATGCGGTGCTCGCCGGTCGCCGCCAGCCATTGCACAAGTTCGCGATACTGGCCGGGCATGTTCTGGTGGACGAAAAGGATGTTCATGTGCGGGCCCTGTCAGCGCGTGATTTCAGGCAGATAACCAAAGCCGGGCGGCAATGGCAACGCGTGCGGCATCGCTGTGGCTGACAGGGCAGATGTTACCGCGCGTAATCGGACCCTTCCGAGTCAAGGATCGCCTTGAGTTCGGTCAGGTGCCGCGCATCCTGTTCGGGATAGTTTTCAAGTTCCTGCGCGGTCTTTTCCGCGATGTCATCCGGGATGCGGCGCAGCGGCATGCCGGTTTGCAGGGCCTTGATATAGGTCTCTGCCGCACGCTCGAAATAGTAGAGGCGGTTGAACGTCTCGGCCACCGTCTCGCCAATCACCATGACCCCGTGCGACCCCATGACCATGACCTTGTGTTTCGGATCTGACAGAAGGGCGGCGCAGCGGTCGCCTTCGTCCTCAAAGGCAAGGCCGCCGTAATCCTCGTCGATCACGATACGGTTGTAGAAGGTGCAACAATTCTGGTCGATGGGGGGCAGGCGGCTGTCCTGCAGGCAGGCCAGAACCGTGGCGTGGATGGAATGGACATGCATCACGCAGCGCGCGTGGGCGCAGGCGCGATGGACGCCGCCGTGCAGGCCCCAGGCCGTGGGGTCCGGTGCGTTCGGCCCCGACAGGGTTTCGGGATCATTGGCGTCAATCAGCAAAAGGTCACTGGCCTTGACCCGCGAAAAATGCACCTGATTGGGATTCATCAGGAATTGCGTGCCGGCATCATCCACGGCGAGAGAGAAATGGTTCGCAACCCCCTCGTGCATGTTCAGCCTTGCAGTCCAGCGAAAAGCGGCGGCGAGGTCCACGCGTTCCTGCCAGTAATCCATGTTCGGTTTCATTTGGGTAACGGTCATGATGCGGCTCCTTCGGGCTGACACTAGACGATGACACAGATTTTCCAAGGCCCGGCCCGGCAGGTCATCTCGTTTGTGATCCGCGCCTCGGAAAAAGGCGGCGTTCTGGTCAGGTCAGCGGTCGGCTGGGCACCCAGGCATAGCCGTTTTCGCACAGAATATAGGCTTCGCGCAGGCCGTGGGGTTTGTCGGTGGGGGCCTGCAGGACGGTGCCGCCCGCTGTCTCTGCCTTGCCGCAGCTGGCTTCGGGGTCGCTGTCATAGAGCCTGATCTCGATGCCGCCGCCGCGCGGGGGGCTTTCGGGCAACAGGCCCAGCAGCGGATTGCTGTGATAGGTGCCATCGCTGTGCAATTGGAACACCTGATTGCCGTAGGTCATGATCGCAAAGTCAGCGGTGGGCTGAAAAGCCTTCATGCCGAAAACCTGTTCCAGGAAGGAGACCTGCCGCGCCACATCGCGCACCAGCAGGTTCAGTCCAAGTCCGCGCAGGGAAGCACCGAAATCTTCCGGGGTAATGTCGTCGTAGTTCATGGTGCCCTGCCGGTTGTTGCCCGAACAGTCTAGGCGCGGTTGCCTTGGGCGTCTATCAGCAAGTCCCCGTCTTCCTTGTGGTAGGGGCCCTTGGGCCAGGTCGGCAACAGGTCGAGTACGGTTTCGGAGGGGCGGCACAGCCGGACGCCCTGCGGGCAGGCGACGATGGGGCGGTTGACCAGCACGGGATGGGTCAGCATCGCCTCCAGCAGGGTGTCGTCGCTGACGTCGGGGTCAAGCAGCCCAAGCTCCGCCGCCGGGCTTTTGCTGGTGCGCAGGGCGGTGCGCGGCGTCAGCCCCGCCGCCGCAAAAAGCGCCAGAAGCTGGCCACGGGTCCAGCCGGTATCGAGATAGGGGATGACTTCGGGCTGATAGCCCGCGTCGCGGATGATCTGCAGCACGTTGCGCGATGTGCCGCAGTCGGGGTTATGAAAGATCACGATGTCCATTCGGCCTGCATAGGCGGGTAATATGACAGTTTCAAGAAACCCGGCGTCGCCCCTTGCACGCGGTCGCGATTCTTGATCCATTACGCCATGACGCAAGATATTTTTCCATCATGGCCCGATAGCGCCGCGCAACTGGTCGGTGTAGCCGCCGGTCGCGCCCCTGCCGACACGATCATCCGGGGGGGTGTCTGGGTCAATGTCCATACCCGCGAAACCCTGGCCGACCATGACATTGCCATCGTGGCGGGGCGGATCGCCTTTGTCGGACCGGATGCAGGGCATTGCCGGGGCGCGCACACGCGGATCATCGAGGCCGAAGGCCGCTACATGATCCCCGGTCTTTGCGACGGACATATGCATATCGAATCCGGGATGCTGACCCCGGCGGAATTTGCCCGCGCCGTGATCCCGCATGGCACCACCTCGATGTTCACCGACCCGCATGAGATCGCCAATGTGCTGGGACTGGCCGGCGTGCGCATGATGCATGACGAGGCGCTGATGCAGCCGGTCAACATCTTCACCCAGATGCCCTCCTGCGCGCCCTCTGCGCCGGGAATGGAAACCACGGGTTTCGAGATCAGCGCTGAGGATGTGGCCGAGGCAATGGCCTGGCCCGGCATCATCGGGCTGGGCGAGATGATGAACTTTCCCGGGGTGTCCAATGCCGACCCCCAGATGCTGGCCGAGATCGCAGCAACCCAGCGGGCGGGCAAGACGGTGGGCGGGCATTATGCCTCGCCCGATCTTGGCCCGGCCTTTGCGGCCTATGTGGCGGGCGGGCCTGCGGATGATCACGAAGGCACCTGCGAGGCGGATGCGGTGGCGCGGATGCGGCAGGGCATGCGCTCGATGATCCGGCTGGGCAGCGCCTGGTATGATGTGGAAAGCCAGATCACCGCGATCACGGAAAAGGGGCTGGATTCGCGCAACATGATCCTGTGCACCGACGATTGCCACTCCGGCACGCTGGTCAATGACGGGCATATGAACCGGGTGGTGCGCCATGCCATTGAGTGCGGTTGCGACCCACTGGTGGCGCTGCAGATGGCAACGATCAACACGGCAACGCATTTCGGGCTGGAGCGTGAGATCGGGTCGATCACGCCGGGGCGGCGGGCCGATGTGATCCTGACGTCGGATCTGAAGACCCTGCCCATCGAACTGGTGATTGCGCGGGGGCAGATCGTGGCGCAGGACGGCGTATGCCTGACCGAATGCCCGCATTTTGACTGGCCGCAAGAGGCCCGGAAGACGGTGAAAATGGCACGTGATCTGGTGGGCGATGATTTCGCCATTCCCGCGCCGGAGGGGGCCAATGGTGTCACCGCCAATGTGATCGGCGTGGTCGAAAACCAGGCCCCCACCAAGGCGCTGCAGTTCGAGCTGCCGGTGACGGAAGGCCGGGTTCAGGCCACCGGCGAAGTCTGCCAGATTGCGCTGGTCGAACGGCACCGGGCGACGGGCGGCGTGGTCAATGCCTTTGTCTCGGGCTTTGGCTATGAGGGGCGGATGGCGATGGCCTCGACCGTGGCCCACGACAGCCACCACATGATCGTGGTGGGCACCGATGCCAGCCAGATGGCGCTGGCGGCGAACCGGCTGCGCGGCGTCGGCGGCGGCATCGTGATCTTTCGCGACGGGCAGGAGCTGGCGCTGGTGGAACTGCCCATCGCGGGCCTGATGTCGGACAGCCCGGCAGCGGAGGTTGCGGCAAAGACCCAGGCGATGATGCAGGCCATGCGCGACTGCGGCTGCAAACTGAACAATGCCTATATGCAGCATTCCCTGCTGGCGCTGGTGGTGATCCCCGAGTTGAGGATCTCTGACCTGGGGCTGGTGGACGTGCGCAGATTTGAATTTACCGATGTGATCGTGTCGTAACATCGCGCAGCTATCACGCCGGGAAACGAGGGCAGGACCGCCCCAAAAACAAAAGAAGGAACCGATATGAAACTGAAAACACCAGATACCCCGAAGGCCGAGGCCTTTACCGATGCCACCGCAGCCGTGGACAGGCTGACAGCACTTTATAATCAGGCAACGGCCTTTCTGCGCGACAGCTTTGAAACCGTGACACAGGCAGCGGAGGACGGCACCCGCATTCGCGCCTATTACCCCGAGGTGCGGTTCACCACCTCAAGCTATGCGCATGTGGACAGCCGGCTTTCGTTTGGCCATGTGTCCTCGCCGGGCACATTTTCGGCAACGATCACGCGGCCGGACCTGTTCCGGCACTACCTGATCCAGCAGATCGGCCTGCTGATCGAGAACCACGGCCAGCCGGTTGTCATCGGCACCTCGGACACGCCGATCCCGATCCATTTCGCGGTCACCTCGGAAACTGCCATCAACCTGCCGCAGGAAGGGGCGGGCAATTTCATCCTGCGCGATGTCTTTGACGTGCCGGACCTGAGCACGACAAACGATGATATCGTGAACGGCACCTTCGTCGAAACCGACGGGGTGCGCCCGCTGGCACCCTTTACCGCGCAGCGCGTGGATTATTCGCTGGCGCGTCTGGCGCATTACACCGCCACCGCCCCCGAACATTTCCAATGCCATGTCATGTTCACCAACTACCAGTTCTACGTGACCGAGTTCGAAGCCTTTGCCCGCGCGCAGCTGAACGACCCGGACAGCGGCTATACCTCCTTTGTCAGCACCGGAAACGTGGAGATCACGGATGGCGACACAGCCATTCCGGATACGATCAAGACGCCGCAGATGCCCACCTATCACCTCAAGCGGGCGGACGGGTCGGGGATCACGCTGGTCAACATCGGTGTCGGCCCGTCCAACGCCAAGACGGCAACCGATCACATCGCGGTGTTGCGGCCCCATGCCTGGCTGATGGTCGGCCATTGCGCCGGGCTGCGCAACACCCAGGCGCTGGGCGATTTCGTGCTAGCCCATGCCTATCTGCGCGAAGACCATGTTCTGGACGATGACCTGCCGATCTGGGTGCCGATCCCGGCGCTGGCGGAAATCCAGATCGCGCTGGAAAAGGCCGTGGCCGAAGTGACCCAGCTTGAAGGCTATGAGCTGAAGCGGATCATGCGGACCGGCACCGTTGCCACCATCGACAACCGCAACTGGGAGCTGCGCGACCAGTCCGGCCCGGTGCAGCGGCTCAGCCAGTCGCGATCCATCGCGCTGGACATGGAAAGCGCAACCATTGCCGCGAACGGTTTCCGGTTCAGGGTGCCCTATGGCACGCTTTTGTGCGTTTCGGACAAGCCGCTGCATGGCGAATTGAAACTGCCCGGCATGGCGTCAGACTTCTACAAGACACAGGTTTCACGGCATCTGATGATCGGAATCCGGGCCATGGAAACGCTGCGAAGCACCCCCCTGGAGCGGATTCACAGCCGGAAATTGCGGTCATTTGACGAAACGGCCTTCCTTTGACGGCGAAAAACCGCGAAAAAGCGAAGAAAATAAGGATTTTCGACCTACAACGCGTTGTGTTGCCCCACAACATAACGTTACATTCTGCACACGAGGCCCCAAATTCGGGCAGTCTAAGGAGATAAGAACATGGCAACCAAACCAATGACAAAGACTCAGCTCGTCGCCGCGCTGGCGGAACAGATGGGTTCTGACAAGAAATCGGCAGGCGCCGCACTGGAAGCAGTCTGCGACCTGATCACCAAGGAAGTGTCCGCAGGCGGCGCAGTGACCCTGCCCGGCGTCGGCAAGATCTATTGCCGCGAACGCCCCGAGCGTATGGTGCGCAACCCCGCCACCGGCGAACAATTCAAGAAAGACGCGGACAAGGTGGTCAAGATGACCATCGCGAAAGCGCTTAAGGACAGCGTGAACGGCTAAGCCGTCACCTTACGCTGACTTGAACAATTGACTGGGCCGCCTTCGGGCGGCTCTTTCAGTTTTCAGGGTCCTGTCGCAGCATGCGATAGAGCATCGGGTGAAACTTCAGCCCCTGGACCTTGGGCGTCTCAGCTTCCTTCAGTGCCTTGGCCGCTGCCTGGAAATGCGCCGGGCTTTCCCATTCGGCGATATTGACCAGTCGGAATGTCGCGCCTTCATCGAGGGCGGTGTGCAGGCTGGTGGCGATATAGCCCGGCTGGGCCTTCATCACATCACGGGCGGCTTCCCACATGGCGACGGTTTCTTCATAGCGCTCTTCGGGCACTTCAAAGACGTTGATGAGTGTAACGGTCTGCTGCGCCATGGCGGCACCTCCTGCGATCAGTATGGCTGTGGTGAGGGCGGGTGGAATCAATCGGAACATGTGATTTCTCCTGATTTGAATAGCATGCTATGTATATTGGCCTGATGGTCTGGTCAAGGGTTTTGTATAGCATGCTGTTGAAATTCCGGTTAGGGTCTCCTCATGTCGCACTTCAAGGACCAATCGGCCGGTTATCTGGTCAATCATCTTGCCCGCCTCATGGAGCAGGCGCTGGCCGAAGCGATCAGCCCTCTGGGCCTGTCGCCGGGGCAGTTTCCCACCCTTCTCGCCCTCTGGGAACGGGACGGGCGGACACAGGCTGAACTGGTCCGGGAGGTGGACGTGGAACAGGCGACGCTGGCGCTGACACTCAAACGGATGGAGAGGGACGGGTTGATCCGGCGCAAGCCGAACCCCGATGATTCCCGCTCGCGACTGATCTACCTGACACCCCATGCAAAGGCGTTGGAAGAGCGCGCACTCGCCCTGGCGGCCGGGGTAAACGACCGCGCGCTGGCAGATCTGGATGACAAGGAGGTGCCGCATTTTCTTTCCCTTGCAGCGCGCATGATCCAGACCTTGCGCAAAGGGTCCGATTGATTTCTGGCCATTGCCTTGCCTGATTGTTACAGGATGCAGAGGCGCAGGCACACGGTTGCCCTTCCCTGAAGTGATCCGAGGCAGTTACGTAAAGGCAGAACATGGATATTCGCGCAATTCTGGCGGGTCTGGTCTTTGTCGTGATGTGGTCCTCGGCCTTTTCCTCTGCCCGGATCATCGTCGAATATGCATCGCCGCTCTGGGCGCTTTCGGTGCGCTATCTGATTTCCGGCCTGATTGGCGTGGGAATCGCGCTTGCGCTGGGCCAAAGCTGGCGGCTGACCCCGGCGCAATGGCGGGCGACGATTGTTTTCGGTGTCTTGCAGAACGCGACCTACCTGGGCCTGAACTTTGTCGCCATGCAGACCGTCGAAGCGTCTCTGGCCGCGATCATTGCCTCAACCATGCCCCTGTTGGTCGGCTTTGCCGCCTGGGCCTTTCTGGGCGAACGGTTGCGGCCGCTGGGGGTGGCGGGGCTGCTGGCCGGGGTGGTCGGCGTGTTCATCATCATGAGCGCCCGGCTGAGCGGTGGCGTGGACCTGACCGGCGTCCTGCTTTGCGGCCTGGGCGTGATGGCGCTGACGGCAGCGACGCTGCTGGTGCGCGGCGCGACCTCGGGCGGGAATTTCCTGATGATCGTGGGCCTGCAGATGCTGGCGGGTTGTGTTGCGCTGGCGCTGGCGGCGCTGCTGTTCGAGACGCCGCGTCTGGACCCCAGCTGGCCGCTGTTCTTTGCCTTCGTCTATACCTGTTTCGTACCGGGGTTGGCCGCGACGATGATCTGGTTCTGGCTGGTCAATCGACTGGGGGCAACACGGGCGGCGACCTTTCATTTCCTCAACCCGTTCTTTGGGGTCGCCATTGCGGCGCTGCTGCTGTCCGAGCCGCTGGGCGCAAGTGACATCCTGGGTGTCCTGATCGTGGCGCTGGGCATTCTGGCGGTGCAGATTTCGCGGCAAAAAAAGCAATAAGTGTCGTAAGCGGCATCTGCTGTCGCAGATCTTATCGCGCGGCGCTCAGGGCCGGGCCCAAGATGAGGCCATGTCGGTTGAACCTGATCCATTGCCGCGTTCCTATGCGTTCTTGTTGATACCCGGCTTTTCAACGCTTGGCTTTGCCTGTGCCTTGGATTGCCTGTCACTTGCCAATCATCATCCTTCGGGCAGGCGGTTCTATTCATGGCGTCTGTTGTCCGAAAAGGGGCAGCCCGTCGCGGCCTATAACGGGGTGCAGGTGAATGTGGATGCGGGGCTGGTCGAACTGGACCGGCGCGAGACGCTGATCGTTTGCGCGGGCGAAAATGCAGGGGCGGGCAGTTCGCGGGCCGTGCTGGACTGGCTGCGGCGCCAGACGCGCAAGGGTATGGATTTCGGGGCCCTGTCCTCCGGCACCTATACGCTGGCGCTGGCGGGGCTGATCGGCGGCAAGCGTGTGACGACCCATTGGGAGTACAAGACCGCCCTGACGGAGATGCTGCCCGATGTCATCATGCAGGACACGCTCTATTCCGTGGATGGCCGGATCTTTACCTCGGCAGGCGGGGCGGCTTCGATGGACATGATGCTGCACCGGGTCCAGGCAGACTATGGGGAGGACCTGGCCGCATGGGTGGCTGACCAGATGGTATATTCCCTGCCGCGCCCGGAAAACCACGCGCAGCGCAGGTCGCTGCAACCCCGTGCCGATGTGCGAAATCCAAAGTTGCTGCTGGCCTTGCAGCTGATGCAGGCAAATCTCGAAGAGCCGCTACGCCCGGACGAGATCGCCGAACTGGTCAAACTGTCGAGCCGCCAGCTGGAGCGGCTGTTCGCGCGGTATCTGAACACGTCGCCCAAGCGCTATTACCTGCAGCTGCGGCTGGAGAAGGCGCGCCATCTCTTGCGGCAAACCGGGCTGAGCGTGACGGAAGTCTGCGTGGCCTGCGGTTTCCGGTCGCTTTCGCATTTCTCGAAAAGCTACCGGGCCACATTTGGCATCCCGCCCGGCGCGCAGTCGGTGGACGGCAAGGCGTTCTGGCAGCCCTCCGGTCAGACCTGAGCCGGTCTGATCAGTTCGAAGAAAGGTTGCTGGCGGTGTTCACCACACCAAAGACCGATCCGACCAGCCCAAGAACGGTACGTGTATCGGTCAGGTTCGATTCGGTCGCCAGAACCAGATCGCCGGACTGGATCATGAAGTTCCGCGCCGAGAAAAGACCGTCAGAGGAGGTCAGGTCGATGGTGAAGACCACCCGCTGCTTGCGCGGTCCCCGCACGCCGGCACTGACGGCCGAAGCGGGATACTCGCGCAGGACAAGAATGCCGCGCGGGTCGGCGCGGGCATCGTTGACGCCGCCGATGATGGCCAGGGCATCCAGTGCGGACACCTGGTCGCGGTTGAAGTCGTGCTGCGCCTCGCGCCCGGCGGCACCCAGCGACAGGAAGTAACGCCTGTCAGCCTCGACGATCACCTTGTCACCGCCTTGCAGACGGGTGTCGAGATGGGGGTTTTCGTAAAGCGTGCTGACCGATGTCGCATAGATATTGCTGCCGCGTACCAGCTTCACCTGAGGGTTATCCAGCGCCGCGCTGACACCGCCCCCGGCCGAAATTGCGGCCAGAACGGTGAAATTCTGGTCCGGCAACAGGATATTGCCCGGCTTGCTCACGCCCCCGACAAGGTCGATGGAGTTGCCGCGACCTTCGGCCATCGAAAGCTGCACCTGCGCCGAGGGGACAATCGCCTCAAGCTGTCGCTGGATCAACTGACGGGCGCTGTCGGGGGTCCGTCCCGATACCTGCACCTTGCCGATGTAAGGCACGAAGACGGAGCCGCTTTCGGACACGCGGATGTTGGGCAGAGTTGCAACCCGTTGTTCGTTCGAGGTCAACAGGGAATTGTCGCCGCTGTCCCAGACCAGGATGGCAAGCTCATCTCCGGGGCGGATGATCTGCGCGTTAGAACCGCGGCTGTTTCCGATCCAGGCATGTCTCTTTTCACCAACGCTGGGCCAGTGCTGCACGCTGGGCAGAAAGGCGCGGGTCACCGGATAGACCGCGATGTCAGAAGTTGGCGAATCCGCGTTGCGGGTGATTTCGTTCTGTACGGCAGCGCCGCGCGGAAGTTGGGAGCAGGCGGAAAGTGCCACTGCGAGGAAGACGCCAAAACACCGTTTTACAGTCATGCGCATTATTCTACTCTGCTCACTTCTTGTGATCCCGCAGACCGGGGCTCAATGTTCCCATACGCAATGACGCGGCTGTTGAAAAGCACGGCGGTATAAAAAAGGGTCGCGATTGGATATCTGTTTCGGGCAAGATACCGGCTGTAAGGTACAGGTCAACGATTTCGGGCGGGACGATGCGAAATAGCGGGGTATTGCTGCTTGGGGCATCCGGGCGTCTTGGCAGAATGGTGCAGGCCTTCTGGTCGGCAGAGACCGACCTGATATGTCACAGCAGGTCTGTGCGACCGGGATATGTCAGTTTCGACCCGCTTTCGGATGCCGAGGCGCTTTGCACAGCGATGGAAGGGCGGCGTGCGGTGTTGTGCCTTTCGGGGATCACACCGGCACATGCAGCCGCCAGCGGAAATCCGCTCTCTCTCAATGCGGCATTGGCGCTTGCCGCCGTCCGCGCGGCGGGCCGGGCGGGGGTGCCACGGCTTCTGCTGGCCTCTTCCGCGGCTGTTTACGGCGCCGCCCGGGTTCCACTGAGCGAAGACATGATCTGTGAACCGGCTTCGGAATACGGACAGGCAAAGCTGGAGATGGAAAGGGATGGCTTTGCCACTGCCAGAGACTGCGGTCAGGCGGTGACGATGTTACGTATCGGCAATGTCGCCGGGGCCGATGCGATCCTTGGCGGCTGGAGGGAGGGCATGCAGCTTGATGTTCTGCCTGACGGGACGACACCCGCGCGCAGCTATATCGGGCCGGCAAGCCTTTCCCGTGCGATACATCGTCTATGCACCGCGGACGACCTGCCCGGGATTGTGAATGTCGCGGCACCCGGCGTGGTCCATATGGGTGCGCTGCTGGATGCCGCCGGTCGGGCCTGGACTGCCCGCGAAGCCGGACCTGCGGCAATCGCGCGGGTGGAGCTGGAAACGAAGCGACTTGAAAAGCTTGTCGAATTCGCGCCTAACGCGGGACAGGCGCAGGGCCTTGTCGCGGAATGGCGGGCCTACCTGGCGCAACCCGACAGTTCACAGTGAAGGCGATCGAATGACCTGGCGCAAACGTATTTTCGATCTGTTCTTTGCCTCTTTGCTGGTGGTGATCCTTGGGCCGGTCCTGATCTGGCTGCTGATCTATCTGCTGATCAAGGAAGGCCGCCCGCTGTTCTTTGTGGCAGAGCGGATGAAGGGGCTGGATGAACCGTTCAATCTTTGGAAGCTGAGGACGATGACGGTGGTTGACAGCGATCAGGGCGTGTCCGGGGGCAATAAATCATCCCGGATCACGGAAACGGGTGCCTGGTTGCGGGCCAAGCGGCTGGATGAGTTCCCGCAGCTTTGGAATATCCTCAGGGGGGACCTGAGCTTTGTCGGGCCGCGCCCGCCCCTGCGGGAATATGTCGAGCGCTTTCCCGAGATCTATGGCGAGGTACTGAAATCGCGGCCCGGCGTGACCGGCCTGGCCACGATCCGGTTCCACAAGCACGAGGAGCGTCTGCTTGCACGTTGCGAGACCGCTGCGGAAACCGATGATGTCTACTGCCGAATCTGTGTCCCCAGAAAGGCGCGGCTGGACCTCATTTACCGGGAGAATCAGTCGACGTGTTATGATTTTGACTTGGTATTCCAGACCATCGGTAACTTATTCAGGCGCAAAGGTAGGCCAAAAACCGCCAATAAATAAGGCATTTTGCCTTTATAGGTGCATTTGACGGCAACCTGTTGGAAACCGGACTGTGATTGTTGGCGGAGATCGTGTAATAAAACTCCTGTTTTTGAACAAAAATTTGCCGGGGGATCACCACGCTGCCAATGACGGTCGCGCGCTGTAACCCATGTGTATCTGATATATTTCCACCTGGGTGAGGGCGACTTTAACTCTATGCTGAACCTGATCAAATCCTTTTCCAAGCGCCAGAAGCGCGGCATTTTGCTGACCCTCGATTCCATTCTGGTCGTATTTTCCATCATGTTTGCCATCGTGGCGCAGGCGCTGCCGGGCGGGCTTGTGGCGAACATGATCGCCTATATTCCGGTCCTGCCCTATGTGCTGCTGGTCGGCATCGGCGTTTCCATGTGGCTGGGTGTCTGTGCGATCCAGTTGAACTCCTATGAAACCGCGGCAATCGGGATGACCGGCGTGTTCGCGATGTTCCTCGCCATCACGTCGATTGTCGTGTCGAACATTCTGGGTCTTGGCATGCCGCTGGGTGTCCATCTGGTGTTTGGTGCGGCGTTCTTTTCTTCCGTGGTGATCAGCCGGGCGGTCTTGTTGCAGCTGGTGCTGGCGATTTACCGCCGCTCCACTTCGCGGTGCCGGGTTCTGATCTACGGCGCGGGCACCACCGGAACGCAGCTGGTGTCGGCGCTGCGCGGGCATGAGAACATCGAGCCGGTTGCTTTTGTGGATGACAACGCGGCCATTCAGGGCCTCAGCGTGGCGCAGCTGCCGGTGTACAATCCCCTGCGGATTGCCGAGGTCGCGCGGGAAAAGAAAATCGACCGGGTGCTTCTGGCGGTCCCCTCGCTGAGCCTGCCAAAGCAGGCCCAGATTGCCCGCCGGCTCGAAAAGATGGGGCTGGAGGTGCAGACCCTGCCATCCTTTGCCCAGCTTATCGGAGAAGAGGCGCTGGTCGACAAGCTGACCCCGCTGTCGGCGCACCGCTTCCTGAACCGGGATGAAGTGGATGACACGATCAGCGAAACCACCGCCTGTTATACGCAGAAGGTGATCCTTGTATCCGGTGCCGGCGGGTCCATCGGCGCAGAACTGTGCCGTCAGGCGCTGGACCGTCGCCCGACAAAGCTGGTTCTTTTCGAACTGAGCGAATTTGCGCTTTACAACGCGGACATGGAACTGCGCCAATTGTCAGAAGGCCGCGCGATCGAGATCGTGCCGGTTCTTGGCTCCATCACCGATGCGCGGCAGGTCCGCAAGGTCATGACGGAGCACAATGTTCAGGTGGTCCTTCATGCGGCAGCCTACAAACATGTTCCGCTGGTCGAGGCCAATCCGCTTTCCGGACTGGTCAACAATGTCTTCGGGACCCAGACACTGGCCGAACAGGCGGCGAAGGCCGGGGTGGAACGGTTCATCCTGATTTCCAGTGACAAGGCGGTGCGGCCCACCAACATCATGGGGGCCTCCAAGCGGCTGGCCGAACTGGTGATACAGGACATGGCGCGCCGGTCTGCGAACAAGTCGGGCGGAACGATCTTTTCGATGGTACGCTTTGGCAACGTGCTCGGCTCCTCCGGTTCCGTTGTGCCACTGTTTCAGGACCAGTTGAGCCGGGGCGGTCCGCTGACGGTGACCGACAAGCTGGTGGAACGGTATTTCATGACCGTTCAGGAGGCGGTGAGGCTGGTTCTGCAGGCAGGTGCCATGGCACAGGGCGGAGAAGTATTCGTGCTGGACATGGGCAAGCCTGTTTCCATCTTTCAGCTTGCCCGCCAGGTCATCGAAAGCGCGGGCTATACCCTGCGTGACGAAGACAACCCGGATGGTGACATCGAGATCGAGTTCACGGGCCTGCGCGCCGGTGAGAAAATGGTCGAGGAGCTGACCCTGTCCGGAGAGCGGTTCCCGACCCAGCATCCCAAGATTTTCGCAACCCGAGAAGAGGGGCTTTCGGAGATCGAGATCGCATCGGCGACCCGGCGCCTGCGCGAAGCTTTCGTTGCATCGAACGAGGACATGGCCCGGGGGGTCGTGATGCGCTGGGTCGAAGGCTATGCCAAACATGCGCGCGAGCGGAAAACCTCCTGAATATGTCGCAGTAATGTCTCTATCCCCTTGTGGCTGTCCCAGCCTGCGGGGGAATGGTTGATTTCTGGGAGTGTGGTTGGCAGAACCAGCTAAGGTGTCTCAGAAAGAGGACAACAGCGTGTCGCAGGTAAACGGGAAAGCCACTACAGGGGCCTGGCGGTCTGCGCCGGTCAGGGGAACCTGCCTTGCGCTCTCCATCTCGGCCGGAATGCTGGCGCAGCCGGTCCTTGCCGATGACACCTATGATATCTTCGCTGTCCCGGATCGGCCGACGCTGAATTTCTACGGCTCTCCCGGTCTGATCGACATGCCGACTGGCGAGGTCCTGCCCGACGGGCAGATCACGGTCGGCGTCTCCAACTTTGGCGGGATCACCCGTACCACGCTGACCTTCCAGGCCACACCGCGCCTTTCGGCCAGTTTCCGGTACGTCGGCATCCAGGACTGGAACACCGACGGCTTTGAAACCTATCGCGACCGCAGTTTCGACCTGCGCTACCAGGTGCGCAAGGAAGGCCGGATCTGGCCCGCCATCACGGTCGGCCTGCAGGATTTCGCGGGCACCGGTATCTATGCCGGTGAATATGTCGTGGCGACCAAGACCTTTGACAATATCGGCAGCATTCCCGGCGCCTTCAAGGTGACGGCGGGTCTGGGCTGGGGCCGGTTGGGCAGCTCAGGCGCCATCGGTGCGCCCTTTGGTGGGCCGCGCCCCGCATTCGACGCCCAAAGCCGCGGCGGCAGCCCGTCTTTCGATCAGTGGTTCCGTGGCGATGCCGCCCCCTTTGCCGGGGTTGAATGGCAGATCAACGACCGCTGGGGGCTGAAGGCGGAATACAGTTCCGATGCCTATGAGGCCGAAACGGTCACGCGCAGTGTCTTTACCCGCAAGTCCCGTTTCAACTTTGGCGCAGAATACCAGTATTCGGACCGGTTGCGGTTCGGGGCTTATTATCTTTACGGTTCCGAATTCGGCTTCAACGCGCAGTTGCAGTTCAACCCGAAACAACCGCCAACCCCGACACGGGTGCTGCCGACCGCTCCGATCGAGCCACGCCCAAGCCGGGCAGCGCAGCCGCAGGCCTATGACACCGCCTGGTCGCAATACCAGAATGCGGCGCAGACCATGCGTGACAGGCTGAAGCCGGTTCTGGAAGATTACGGGCTGACCCTTGTATCGCTGAAGGTCTCGGCGTCGAGCGCGGAACTGCGGATGCGCAACGGGACCTATCGTGCCATGTCCGTTGCAATCGGGCGCGCTGCGCGGGCGATGGCGCAGGTCCTGCCCGCCTCTGTCGAGACGTTCCGCATCGTGCCGATGCAGGAGGGGCTGGCGCAATCGGCGGTGATCATGCGCCGGTCCGATCTGGAAGCGCTTGAATTTGACCCGCAGGCCGCAGATGCCCTGCTGGCGGTGACCGGATTCGGTGCCGCGACGCCCGATCTGCCGGGTGCGGCGGTCAATGCCGATCTTTATCCCGACTTCTCCTGGTCGTTCGGACCCTATGCCGATCCGAGTTATTTCGACCCCGACAATCCGGTGCGTGTCGATGCCGGCCTGAGGGCGGATTTCAAGTACCGCCCGGCACCGGGCTGGGAAATCGGCGGTCTGGTCAAACACCGCCTGTTCGGCAACGTCGGTGACAGCGCAAGGCTCAGCAACTCGCAGCTGGCGCGGGTACGGACCGACGGCATCCTTTACGCGCGGGCCGGTGACACCAGCCTTGAGAACCTCTATGTCCTGCGCCAGTGGAAACCCGGCAACGATGTCTATGCCCGGGTGACCGCTGGTTACCTCGAACGGATGTTCGGCGGGATCTCTGCCGAGGTCCTTTGGAAGCCGGTGGCAAGCCGTCTGGCGCTGGGAGTCGAGGCAAATTACGTCAAGCAGCGCGATTACGGCGGCCTGGGTTTCCAAAGCTACGGCGTCGCCACCGGTCATGCCTCGGCCTATTATGATTTTGGCGGTGGTTACCTGGGGCAGGTCGATGTGGGTCGTTACCTGGCAGGTGATGTCGGTGGCACGGTGACCGTGACCCGCGAATTCTCGAACGGCTGGCGCATCGGCGGGTTCTTTACCCTTACAAACGTCTCCTCGGCCGAGTTTGGCGAAGGGTCATTCGACAAGGGCATCAACCTGACCATCCCGGTCAGCTGGTTCCTGGGCACCCCCGGCACGCGGACGGTCAATACCACCATCCGGCCGATCCAGCGGGACGGTGGCGCGCGTCTGAATGTTCCGGGAAGGCTCTATGAACAGGTCCGGTCGGGCCATCGCGATGCAATCGAGAGCGAATGGTCGAGGGTTTGGGAATGATGCGTGCGATCTCTTTGATGGTGATGGTCTCTGCCCTTGCCCTTGCGGGGTGCAGCAGCAACCCCAACGGCGGTGATCCTGCCCTTGCCGCGTCCCGGGCATTGTTCGATTCGATCAAGTCCAGGGCTGCAGGCGCCGGTGCCCCCGCTGGCCCGCCCATTCGCATCGACGTGACCCGCAAGCAGTTGAACCAGACCCCCGGTCCGGTGATGCAGGTGATCCCCGACAATACGCAGGCGCAGGATTTCCTGCGCTTGATTGCCCGCCGCGACGATAGCAATCCCGGCACAATCGAGGTCTGGCAGTCGTCGGATGATGCGCAGGTGATCCTGCGCAACGGCGTTCTGGTGGGCACCAAGGGGCTGGGCGGCGACATACGCTCTGCCGAGGCGGAGGCAGCCTTTGCCGGGTTTGACGGGCAGGGTGGGGGCGGTCAGCGCCTGATCACCATCGACCGCACGAACGGGACAGCGCAGACGGTCGCTTTCTCCTGCGACATGACCCAATTGGGGCGCGAAACCATCCAGATCGTGGATCAGCGGATCTCAACCTACCGGATGCGCGAAGATTGTTCCAATGGTCAGGCCAGTTTCACCAATGAGTACTGGGTGGAAACCGGCAGCGGCCGGATGCGCAAGTCCCGGCAATGGGCCGGGCCGACCTTTGGCTATATCGACTTCCTGCGCCTTCAGGGCTGAGCCCTTGTTCTGACGCGGGTTCGGGTGCAGGTTGCGCAGATGGACAACACCCTTCTTTCACTTGGTCACGGCTATTCCGCGCGGGCGCTGGCGGCGCGCCTGATCCCGCAGGGCTGGCGGGTCATCGGCACGACCCGCAGTGCGGAGAAACAGGATGAAATTGCCCGCACCGGTGTGGAACCGCTGTTGTGGCCGGGCACCGATCTGCGCCCGCTTCTGCAAGAGGTCCGGCATGTCCTGGTGTCGGCGGGGCCGGGGCCCGACGGTGACCCGGTGCTGGCAGCACTTGGCCCTGACATCGCGGCAATTGCGCCACGCCTGCGCTGGCTGGGGTATCTGTCGACCACCGGCGTTTACGGCGATCACAAGGGCGCTTGGGTGGACGAGCAGACACCCCTGACCCCCGCCACAAAGCGCGGTCAGGCACGGGTAGAGGCCGAAGCTGCCTGGCAGGCGATCCCTGACCTGCCGCTGCACATTTTCCGGCTGGCGGGGATCTATGGACCGGGCAGGGGCCCCTTTGCCAAGGTGCGCCGTGGCACCGCCCGGCGCATCATCAAAAAGGGGCAGGTGTTTTCGCGTATCCATGTGGAAGACATCGCGCAGGCGCTGGTCCTGTCAATCGCCCGGCCCGATCCGGGCGCGATCTATAACCTGTGCGATGACGACCCGGCACCGCCGCAGGACGTGATCGGCCATGCAGCGGAGCTTCTGGGCCTGCCGCTGCCCCCGGCAGAGGATTTCGAGACGGCGGAAATGACGCCCATGGCGCGCAGTTTCTACGCCGAGAGCAAGAAGGTGCGGAACGATCACGCAAAGCAGGCGTTAGGCTGGGACCCCCAATTCCCGAACTACCGCACCGGACTCGCTGCAATGCTCAAGAATGACATCTGATCCTGAAACCGCCGATACAGACGACAAGAACCAAACGCTAAGTCATCTTCTGGACGGCATGGATCATGCTGCGCGCCGCGATACCGTGTCGGTGCAGGATGTGCTGACCGAATTCGGCGACCGCACCATCACGCCCTTCATCCTGCTGATCGGGGTTCTGCTGGTGTCCCCGATCTCCGGCATTCCCGGCATGCCCACCATCGCCGCGTCGATCATCGTGATCATGGCGGTGCAGGCCTTGTCCGGACGCCGCCGCCTGTGGCTGCCCGATTTCCTGCTGCGCCGCACCATCGCGAGCGGCAAGCTGCGCAAGGCCGTTTCCTGGATGCGCAAACCCTGTGCCTTTCTGGACAGGCATTCCCACCAGCGCCTGATGTTCCTGACCCGTGGGCCGATGCGCTGGGTCACTCTGGCGGCCTGCGCCGTGATCCCGCTGGGCTGGCCGCCGCTTGAGGTGCTGCCCATGGTGTCCTCCATCGGCGGTGGAACCGTCGCCCTGCTGGCCTATGGCCTGTACACCAAAGACGGTGTTTACGTGCTTTTGGGCTACATCATGATCGCCATATCGGCGGGTGCCATCCTGTCGTTCTGGCCGTGACGCTTCGTCCCTTGTTCGCATCGTGACCAGGCTCCATATAGGGTCCAAAGATTGAGGCAGGCCGCAGAAAATGAACTTGAAATCCTTTGTCGAAGCACCGCGTTTCAGCAGTTTCATCATGGGCGTCATCATCTTCAACGCGATTCTGCTGGGGCTGGAAACCTCACAGGTTGCGATGGCCCATGCAGGTGGGCTGATCGTGTTGCTGGACAAGCTCTGCCTGGCGGTCTTCGTCGTCGAACTGCTGCTTAAACTCGTCGTTCACCGCTTCCGGTTTTTCCGTGATGGCTGGAACATCTTCGATTTCGTGATTGTCGGTGTCTCGCTGGTTCCGGCGGCGCAGGGTTTCAGCGCGCTGCGGGCCCTGCGTATCCTGCGGGTGCTGCGGCTGGTCTCTGCCGCGCCGCGCCTGCGCCGGGTGGTCGAGGGGTTCATCACCGCCCTGCCGGGCATGGCATCCGTCTTTTCCCTGATGGCGCTGATCTTTTACATCGGTGCGGTCATCGCGACCAAGCTCTTTGCCTACAGCTTTCCCGAATGGTTCGGCACCCTGGGCCGATCCGGCTATTCCCTGTTCCAGATCATGACCCTGGAAAGCTGGTCCATGGGCATCGTCCGCCCGGTGATGGAGGTCTATCCGCTGGCATGGCTGTTCTTCATCCCCTTCATCATGGTGACGACATTCGCGGTCGTGAACCTGCTGGTCGGTCTGATCGTGAACTCCATGCAGGACGCCCACCACGAGGAAGAGAATGCCGAAACCGGTGCCTACCGGGACAGCGTAAACGAGCGCCTGATCGCGATCGAGGAACGCCTTGACCGGTTGCTGGAGCAGCAGAAGGCCAAGTAGCTGCTGCGCGGCCTCAGGCCCGCTGCACTCCGATCCGGGTCACGCCCAGAACATCCAGTACCTTGGCCTCGATCTGTTCGGCGTTCATGCCCGCAACCGCATACATATCTGCCGGTGAGGCCTGGTCGATGAAGATGTCGGGCAAGACCATGGAGCGGTATTTCAGCCCCTTGTCAAAGACACCTTCCTCCGCCAGCAATTGCGCCACATGGCTGCCGAAACCACCCACGGCACCTTCCTCGATGGTGATCAGCGCCTCGTGATCCGCCGCCAGGGACAGGATCAGGTCGCGGTCCAGCGGTTTGGCGAAACGTGCGTCGGCGATGGTGGGGGTGATCCCCTTGGCCGCCAGCGCCTCGGCGGCTTTTTCGACCTCGGCCAGCCGGGTGCCGAAGGACAGCAGCGCCACGCGGCTGCCCTGCCGGATCATCCGGCCCTTGCCGATCTCAAGTGGTTTGCCGCGCTCCGGCATGTCCACGCCGTTGCCCTCGCCACGGGGAAAACGAAAGGCGATGGGTCCGTCGTCATGGGCAGCCGCCGTGGCGACCATGTGTTTCAGCTCCGCCTCGTCCGCGGCGGCCATGACGACAAAGCCGGGCAGGTTGGCAAGGTAGGCCACATCGAATGCGCCCGCATGAGTCGCCCCGTCAGCCCCCACCAGACCCGCGCGGTCGATGGCAAAGCGGACCGGCAGGCGCTGGATCGCCACGTCATGCACCACCTGGTCGTACCCGCGTTGCAGGAAGGTCGAATACATCGTGC
The DNA here is from genome assembly GCF_028807335.1 of Sulfitobacter sp. PR48. Classification (NCBI taxonomy): domain Bacteria; kingdom Pseudomonadati; phylum Pseudomonadota; class Alphaproteobacteria; order Rhodobacterales; family Roseobacteraceae; genus Sulfitobacter; species Sulfitobacter sp. PR48. The sequence continues at coordinate 203,637 of NZ_JARAMM010000002.1, forward strand.
AGAAGGGCCGCATCCCGCCGGCGGCAAGCGCGGCAGAAAAGGTCACCCCATGCTGTTCGGCGATGCCCACGTCAAAGCAGCGCGACGGATAGCGTTCGGCGAAAAGGTTCAGCCCGGTGCCATCCGGCATCGCAGCGGTCACGGCGCAGATCTTGTCGTCCTCTGCCGCTTCCTCCAACAGGGTCTTGGCAAAGACCGAGGTATAGGAGGGCGCGTTGGAAGGTGCCTTTTTCTGTTCGCCGGTGACGACATTGAACCTGGACACGCCGTGCCCCTTGTCCCGCGCGTTTTCCGCAGGGGCGTATCCCTTGCCCTTCTTGGTCAGCACATGGATCAGGATCGGCCCCGTCGCCCGTGCCCTGACCGTGCGCAGCACCGGCAGCAACTGGTTCATGTCATGCCCGTCGATGGGGCCGAGATAGGAAAAGCCCAGCTGTTCGAACAGGGTGCCGCCCACAGCCATGCCCTTGAGCATGTCCTTGGCGCGTCTCGCGCCCTCACGGAACGGATAGGGCAGCAGGCTGACCGCGCCCTTGGCCGCCGCCTTGAAATCCTGGAACGGTTCTTCGGCATAAAGGCGGCTGAGATAGCTGGACATCGCGCCCACCGGCGGGGCGATGGACATCTCGTTGTCGTTGAGGATCACGATCAGGCGCTTTTTCAGGTGACCTGCGTTGTTCATCGCCTCATAGGCCATACCGGCCGACATCGCCCCGTCGCCGATCACTGCAATCGCATCGCCCAGACCTTCGGGCACCACACCGCCCAGATCACGCGCCACGGCAAAGCCGAGCGCCGCGCTGATCGAGGTCGAACTATGCGCCGCGCCAAAGGGGTCATAGGGAGATTCGCTGCGCTTGGTGAACCCGCTCAGCCCGTCCTTCTGCCGCAGGGTGCGGATGCGGTCACGCCGCTCCGTCAGGATCTTGTGCGGATAGCACTGGTGGCCCACGTCCCAGATGATCTTGTCACGGGGGGTGTCAAAGACCGCGTGCAATGCGACCGTCAGCTCAACCACGCCCAGCCCGGCGCCCAGGTGTCCGCCTGTTTCGGAGACGGCAGAGACGGTCTCGGCCCGGACCTCGCGGGCAAGCTGAATGAGCTGGGTATCGGTCAGCCCGTGCATGTCAGCCGGGCGCTTGATCTTGTCCAGCAGCGGTGTGGCGGGTTGGTCAGGCATGTCTGCCCCCTCTGTCAATTCCTGCGGGTGACGGCAAAACGCGCGGCGTCCCGCAGCGTCTCGGCGTCTTTGCCATATACGTCAAGCGCATCACAGGCTGATTGCACCAGATCCTGTGCACGCTGTCTGGCTTCTTCAAGGCCCAGCAGGGACACGAATGTGGCCTTGCCTGCCCTGGCATCCTTGCCGGTGGCCTTGCCGACGGTAGCGGCATCACCCTCGATGTCCAGAATGTCATCTGCGATCTGAAAGGCAAGGCCAAGCGCGCCGGAATAGGCCGCCAGCGGTGCGGCATCTGCGCCCGCCATCCGCGGCCCGGCCATGGCGGACCAGCCGAACAGCGCGCCGGTCTTGCCCTGCTGCAAGGCGGTGATCTGATCAAGCGTGAGCGGAGACAGGGCTGTTTCCGCCGCGATATCCAGTGCCTGGCCCAGCACCATGCCCCGCGCGCCGGCAGCCTGGGCGAGGGTGCGCGCCAGTGTCATGCGGGCGCTGTCATTGCCCGCATCGGGATGGGTGACCAGTTCGAAGGCCAGGGATTGCAGCGCATCACCGGCCAGAACGGCTGTCGCCTCGTTCCAGGCGACATGCACCGTCGGCGCGCCGCGCCGCAGATCATCGTCATCCATGCAGGGCAGATCGTCATGTACCAGACTATAGGCATGCAGCGCTTCGATCGCAGTGGCAGGCCAGATCGCTTGCTCGGGGGATATCCCGTGCAGCCGGGCCGATTCCAGCACCAGAAATCCGCGCAAGCATTTGCCGCCACGGGTGGCATGACCCATCGCCTGGACAAAAGGCAGATCGTCAAATGACCCCAACACCCGCTCAAAGTGCTGTGCCACGGCATCCGCCGCCTCGGAGAGCCTGCTTTGGAACACCGCTGCTACAGGCCTTCGACCGCCTTGACACCGGTGGGGTTGCCATCGCCATCCAGCGTGATTGCGGCGACCTTTTCCTCGGCTTCTTTCAGCTTTGCCTCGCAGCGGGCTTTCAGGGCGGCGCCGCGCTCATAGAGCGCGATGCTCTCGTCCAGCGCGACATCGCCACGCTCCAGCTGGCCCAGGACCTTCTCCAACTCCGCCATGGCGGTTTCAAAACTCATTTCTTCAACGGGTGTGTCGGACATCGGTGCCTCACTGATCATAGGTTGCGGCACAATAGCGATGATCGCCGATGGCTGCCAGCCATGCCCCCGCTTCTTTTTGGCAAAATATTCCGGGGGCACACAGCCCCGGCGGTTTGCAACAAGTGCGTCAGTCAGGGGCCAGCATGTAGCCCGCGCCGCGCACTGTCTGCAGGTATTGCGGCTGCTTGGGGTTCACCTCGATCTTGCGCCGCAGCCGGGTGATCTGCACATCCACCGCGCGTTCCTGGGCCTGACCCCGGTCACGGCCCAGTTCCTCGACCAGGCGTGCACGGCTCATCGGTTCGCCGGGCTGAGCGGCAAAAATCCGCATCAGCTGCACCTCAGTCGCCGTCAGCCGGACCAGCTCGTCGCCCTGCCACAGCTCGCCGCGCTCCATGTCGTAGCGGTTGTGGCCCAGCGAAAGAACCTTGGGCGCGGTATCCTCCGGCCGGGTCTCGGGCATCCGGCGCAGGATCGCGTTGATCCGCAGCAGCAACTCCTTCGGCTCGAACGGCTTGGCGAGGTAATCATCCGCCCCCGCCTCCAGCCCTTCGATCCGGTTCCCGGTCTCGCCCTTGGCCGTCAGCAGCAGGATCGGGGTCTGCCGGGTTTCGCGCAGCGAGGCCGTGAGGGTAAGACCGTCCTCGCCGGGCATCATCACGTCCAGCACGATCAGGTCGAAATCCAGCCCCGACAGGATGCGCCGCGCATGGGCGGCGTCCCGCGCGGCGGTCACCAGGAATCCGTGCCGCATCAGGAATTTCTTCAGCAGGGTGCGAATGCGTTCATCGTCATCGACGATCAGCAGATGGGCGTCCATGACGGTCATCCCCCGGTCTCGCGCAGCCGCGCATAGCTTGCACGCATCTCTGGGTCCATCATCGCCTCCAACACCTTGCGGAACCCTGCGACCGCTTCTGGCCCCGCTTCCCTGAAGGCAGCCCGCAACCGGGCGCGCTGCGCATCGGACAACTGCCGTTCCAGGGCCTTGCCTGCGTCGGTCAGGTGCAGATGGCGTTCACGTTTATCGTTCCGTCCTACCTTGCTTTCCACCAGACCATCCGCGATCAGGGTCCGCAACACACGGTTCAGTGACTGTTTCGTAACGCCAAGGATGTTCAGCAGGTTGTTCACCGTGGTGCCCGGCGCCCGGTTGATGAAGTGGATCGCCCGGTGATGCGCCCGGCCATAGGCCAGATCCATCAGAATTCGGTCGGGATCGGCGGTGAAGCCGCGATAGGCGAAGAACATCGCCTCGCTCCCCTGGCGCAGTTGTTCGTCCGTCAGAAACAGCAGGTTCTCGCCACCGATCCCTGTTGGGGCGCGTCCGTCCGCCATGATGTACCTCTTTGCCTTTGAGGGGGCATATTACGTCAGCCTTGTTGACACTCCAAGAGCGAAACGATAGTCATCCACAACTTTCACGACATAAAGTGTCCGACGCGGGCCTTGTCGCGCAACATTATTCAATCAAGGGGTGAAAAAATGGTAGGTGCCTATGATGACCGGGATGGTCACATCTGGATGGATGGCAAGATGGTCGATTGGCGCCAGGCCAATGTGCATATCCTGACCCATGCGATGCATTATGCCTCTTCCGTCTTCGAGGGGGAGCGTGCTTATGGCGGCAAGATCTTCAAGAGCCGCGCCCATTCGGAACGTTTGAAACGCTCTGCCGAGATGATTGATTTCGAAATTCCGTACTCCGTGGACGAGATCGAGGCCGCCAAGGCCGAGGTTCTGAAAGTATCCGGTCTGACGGATGCCTATGTCCGTGCGGTGGCCTGGCGCGGCGCGGGCGACGACATGGGCGTCGCTTCGGCCCGCAACCCTGTCCGTCTGGCGATTGCCGCCTGGGAATGGGGCGCCTATTACGGCGATGCCAAGATGAAGGGCGCAAAGCTCGATATCTCCAAATGGAAACGTCCCAGCCCCGAGACGATCCCCGTCCATGCCAAGGCGGCGGGCCTTTACATGATCTGCACCATGTCCAAACACGCGGCTGAGGCCAAAGGATGCTCCGACGCCTTGTTCATGGATTATCGGGGCTACGTGGCCGAGGCGACGGGTGCCAACATCTTTTTCGTCAAGGACGGCGAGGTGCATACGCCTGACGCGGATTGCTTCCTTAACGGGATCACGCGCCAGACGGTGATCGGAATGCTCAAGGACAAGGGCATTGCGGTGCATGAGCGCCATATCATGCCGGAAGAGCTGGAAGGCTTCGAACAATGCTGGCTGACCGGCACGGCAGCCGAAGTGACCCCGGTAGGCCAGATCGGCGATTATACCTTTGAGGTCGGCGCGATGACCCGCGATATCGCGGAAAGCTACGAAAAGCTGGTCCGCAGCTGAGATAGCCCAAAGCAGAGGCGGGACCCCGGGGTCCCGCCCACAGGTTCAGTACAGCGCGACAGGATTGACCATTGCCTGCACCGTTCCCTTGATCCGGGGCTGGCCCAGCACAAACATGAACTCGTTCACCCCATCACGCAGCAGCGGGCCGACATTCATGGTTTCCAGAATATAGATCCCGTTGTCCTTGAGCAGGGTGACATGGCCGTAGAACACCTTGTCTCCTTCTGCGGCGGGGATCGCGTCCAGCCCCCAGGTGTCCGCGCCCACCGCCATCGGGTTGAGCGAGGCGAGATAGACCGCGCCTTCGTTGGTCAGGCCGGGTTCGGCGCTGCCCCATAGCATCGGGTCGCTTTCCAGCATCCCTTCGGTCCAGCCGGTGTGAAACAGGATGATGTCGCCCTCACCCATGGTGACACCCTGTGCCTCGGCGGCGGCCTTGATTTCTGTCGATCCGAAGTGTTCCCCGGCTTCCATGACCTCCTTGCCGAGGTGTTTCGCCATGTCGATGATCACAGCCCGCCCGACCAGTGGCGGCACATCATGGGTGCCCAGTTTGGTCAGGCCGGTGATGGCGGAAATCTCCTTTTCGTCGAGGCAGTTGTAGTAATGCCCGCCTTCGCCCAGATGCCCCAGCCCATCCAGTTGCGAGCCGATGCCGATCCAGGTTTGCAGGATATCATCGTTGTAGTTGCCCTCGTAGCCGAAGCTGGTCAGCTTCTGCCCGCCCTGCTGGTTGGGTTGCACCACCTGCAGGTTCAGCGACCGGGGCGGAAAGGCCGGCGTGTCCGGGCCGATGGTGATGCCCAGCGGCATGGATTTGCCCTGTTTGATCAGTTTGGCCGCCTCCAGCGTGCGTTCCGGCGTCACCAGGTTGGCGGAACCGATCGTGTCATCCGCACCCCATTTCGAAGGCGCGCAATCCTGCGCGAAACTCGCAGTCGCCCCCAGCACCAGCGCGGCCAGTGTCACGGTCATCATTCTTGGCATGGTTTCCTCCCTAGGATTAGGGGCCTCGGGCGAGATTCGCCCGGGCCCTGCGCAAAGGTTACACGAAATTTCCCCAATCACGGGAATCCCCGGCGAATTGGCCCGGGCTGAAACCGGCAGGTGCAGGGCGGTTACCCGCAGGGACCCCGGTGGGAACGGATGTGTCGGTTGCTGTCATGAAACCTTGAAAAACTTGTCACGAAACTGTCGGCAGACCGTTACGCGACTGCGGTTTGAGTGGCGCAGAATTCATCCAGACAGGGAAAACCCATCCATGACCAGACTCCTGCGCCCCACCCGCCGCTCCGTGCTGGCGGGGTCCGCCGCCTTTGCCGCAACTCTTGCAATGCCCGCAATCAGCCGCGCGTCCTCCCGGCCCGTATTCACCCATGGCGTTCAGTCAGGGGATGTGGACACGAATTCCGGTATGATCTGGACCCGCACCGACCGCCCCTCGCGGGTGATGGTCGAGGTTTCGACCACGGAGAGCTTTGCCAATGCACGTCAGCTGCCCAGCATGGACGCGGTGCCGGGGCATGACATGGCGGTCAAGCGGTTGCTGCAGGACCTGCCGAGCGACCAGGATATCTTTTACCGGTTCACCGCCGCCGATCTGACCGACCTCAACGTGACCTCCGAACCCCTGGTGGGGCGGTTCCGCACTGCGCCGACCGCACGCCGTGATGTGCGTTTTGCCTGGTCGGGCGACACGGCCGGTCAGGGCTGGGGCATCGACGCGGATGGCATGCGCACCTATGCGACGATGGCGCGCCATACGCCTGATTTCTTCCTGCATTCCGGCGACACGATCTATGCCGATGGCCCGATGCAGGACGAGGTCGACCTGCCCGACGGTGGTAAGTGGAAGAACGTGGTTCTGCCCGATGAAAAGCGCAAGGTTGCCGAAACGCTGGACGAATATCGCGGCCAGTGGAAATACAACATGCTGGACGAACATGTGCGTGCATTGAACGCGCAGGTGCCGACCTTCATGCAGTGGGACGACCATGAGGTCGTCAACAACTGGTCGGCGTCCAAGGACCTGACCGCCGATGACCGCTATACCGAGAAATCCGTGCATGTCCTGGCGGCCCGTGCCGCCCAGGCGTTCCACGAGATGACGCCGCTGCGGATCACCCCGGCAGAGCCGAACCGCGTTTACCGCAAGATCAACTATGGTCCGATGCTCGACGTGTTCTTTCTGGACCTGCGCAGCTACCGTGGCCCGAACGGTGCATCGCAGGAAAGCGAGATCAACGCGGACAGCACGATCCTGGGTTCCGAACAGATGGCATGGCTCAAGCGGGAGCTGACCAACTCCACCGCCACCTGGAAGGTGATCGCCTGCGACATGCCGATTGGTCTGGTTGTACCCGATGGCGAAAAGATCGAAGGCGTGGCCAACAAGAACGACGGCGCACCAGGCGGTCGCGAGCTGGAAATCGCGGAACTGCTGCGCTTCATCAAGAATGCGCGGGTGCAGAACACCGTCTGGTTCACCGCTGACGTGCATTACACCGCGGCGCATTACTACAACCCCGACAAAGCGCAGTTCCAGGACTTTGAACCGTTCTGGGAATTCGTCTCGGGGCCGCTGCATGCGGGCACGTTCGGGCCGAATGCGCTGGACGCGACCTTCGGGCCGGAGCTGAAGTTCGTGAAAGCCCCCGCAGAGGGTCAGGTGAACCTGCCGCCCAGCGCCGGCTTGCAGTTCTTTGGCCTCGTGGACATTGACGCGCAGACCCAGCAGATGACGGTGCGTCTGATGGACCGCGCAGACACCGAGCTTTACTCGGTCACGCTCGACCCCAAGGGCGCGTCGATCTGAGTATTCGATCCGCGATACCAGATGGGGCGGGCCGGTTTGGCCTGCCCTATTTGCGCAGCGCAGGCAGGCCGACGCCCGTGCTTTCGAAACCGCCGTCAGAGGCGATGACCTGCCCGGTGACATAGCTGGCTTTCTCCGAGCACAGAAATACGATGACTTCGGCGATCTCGCGCTCCGTGCCGTAGCGGTTCAGCGGAATCGCGTCATGGTAGGCGTCGATGATGTCCTGGGTATGCACGGCCATCGCCAGTTTGGTGCGCACCGGGCCCGGGCAGACGCAATTGGCGCGGATGCCGTATTCACCCAGTTCCGCCGCCTGCTGTTTGGTCAGCTGGATCACCGCGGCCTTGGAGGTGCCATAGGCGACCCGAAGGGTAGAGGCGCGCAACCCCGAGATCGACGCGATGTTGACCAGGGTGCCCTTTGACTCCTTCAGCGCGGGGGTGACCGCCTGCGACATCAGGAAAACACCGTCTAGGTTGGTTTCCATCACCCGGCGCCACCGGGCGAAATCGGTCTGTTCGATCGGGCCGAAATCGGCCACGCCCGCGTTGTTCACCAGCGCGTCGATCCGCCCGAAACGCGACAGCACATCCGCGACGGTCCGGTCCACGGCGCCAGGGTCCGACACGTCGCAGACAAAGGCGCTGGCCGCCTGTCCAAGGTCGGCGGCTGCCTTTTGCAATGCGTCCGCATCGCGGTCCAATGTCGCGACCAGCCAGCCCTCTTCGATGAAGAGCCTTGCGGTGGCCAGCCCGATTCCCCGTGCAGCGCCGGTAACCAGCGCAACCTTCTGGGCCTTGCTCTGCTCTGCGGGCATCAGAAATCGACGCCCTTCTGCGCCTTGATCCCGGCCTTGAAGGGGTGTTTCACCTCGGTCATTTCGGTGACCAGATCGGCGTATTCGCACAGCTCCGGCTTGGCGTCGCGCCCGGTCAGGATCACGCCGGTGCGCTTGTCGCGCGCCTCCAGCCCTGCGATGACCTGTTCGACCGACAGGTATTCATAGCGCATGGCGATGTTGATCTCGTCCAGCACAACCAGATCGTAGTCGCCGCTTTCCATCATCTCGCGCGCCTTGGCAAAGGCGGCCTGAGCGGCGGCGATGTCGCGTTCCTTGTCTTGCGTATCCCAGGTGAAGCCTTCGCCCATGGTGTGCCAGTCGACGCCGCCCAAACGGTCAAAGAACAGTCGCTCGCCGGTTTTCCACTTGCCCTTGATGAACTGGACAACACCAACGCGCTGTTTCCATCCCAGCGCCCGCAGGACCACGCCGAAGGCGGATGACGACTTGCCCTTGCCCGCGCCGGTATGGACCAGCACCAGACCCATTTCCGGGTCCTGCAGTTCGGCCACCTTCTTGCGCTGTTCGGTCTGACGCTCCTGCATCTTTTCCTTGTGGGACTGGTCGGTCATGGCACTCTCCTTTTACGGGGTCAGGACTTGGGGTCGGACACGGCGCGCACCTTGCTGCGGTCCATGCCGAGCTGGTGTTCGCGCCAGATGACGAGGACACCGGCGCAGATCACCAGCGCGGCCCCCGCCAGCATCATGATCGTGGGCAGTTCGCCAAAGATGACATAGCCCAGAACAATTGCGAAAAGCATCGAGGTATAATCATAGGGTGCCAGCATCGACACCGATCCAAAGCGGTAGGACGAGGTGACGAGGATCTGGGCAACACCGCCCACCAGCCCTGCCATCACCAGCAGCGCTGCAGTCTGGCTGGTCGGGACCACCCAGCCAAAGGGCATGGTAAGCAGCGATAGCACGGTTGCGGTGGCGGAAAAGTAGAAGACGATGGCAGCGGTATGTTCGTTCTGCACCAGCTGGCGCAGATGCACCTGTACGAGGCTGCGCATCATCGTGGCACCGAGGATCAGCATGGCGCCGATGGTGGCCATATGGTCGAGCTGTGAACTGCCAAAGCGGGGCCACAGGATGATGACCACGCCAATCAATCCCACCGCCACGGCGCTGATGCGCAGCAGGCGAATGCGCTCGCCCAGCATCACGGCGGCCAGCACCACGGTGAAGATCGGCGTGGCGAAACCGATGGCTGTGACTTCGGGCAGGGGCAGCAGGCCGAGCCCGGCAAAGGTCAGGCCCATTGCGGTGGTCCCGAAGAGCCCGCGCCAGACGTGGCCCATGGGGTTCCTGGCCTTGAGCCCGATCTTCAACTGCCCGCGCTGGGCCAGCCAGATCAGTATGATCGGGATCGCAAAGAGCGAGCGGAAAAAGACCTGCTCACCCGGCGGGATCTCGTCCGAGGTGGACTTGATGATCGCCGACATGCAGGTGAACAGAAAGATTGCGGTGATCTTGAGTGCAACCCCGAGCGCGGGTCTTTCGGAAAAGTCTTCTACCTTCATGAATGGCTCATGCGTCCGGGCCGATGATGCCGCGATTCTCGCCCACCTGTCCCCGGTGCAGCAGCATGTGGTCAAGCAGTACACAGGCCATCATCGCCTCGCCCACCGGAACCGCCCGGATGCCGACACAGGGGTCGTGGCGGCCCTTGGTGATGATCTCGGTTTCCTCGCCGGTCTTGGTGATGGTCTTGCGCGTCGTCAGGATGCTGGAGGTCGGTTTCACCGCGAAACGCACCACGATGTCCTGCCCGGTGCTGATCCCGCCGAGGATGCCACCCGCGTGGTTGGAAGAATATCTCGGCTCCGCCCGCTTCACGATCGGCAGGCCGCCATTTGCGATCATGCGTTTGTTCAGCGCCTTGCGCGTGACCTGAAGCGTCATGCCGCCCTCGGCCTCGGTGAAATGGAACAGATCCTTCACCTTGAACCAGCGTTCCTTGTCGTTCTCGTTCTGAGGTCGGATGATATATGTTCCCGTGGAGTCCAGTCTGGCACCTTTGAAAAAGATCTCGACGATGTCTTCGGATGCAGGGGGTGCAAATATCTCATCCGCGTTCAGCTCGCCGGTCAGCATCGCCGCCGACATGCCCTCGCCGATCTCCACGCCTTTGACCGCGTTGATGCTCATCATCGCGGCGGCCAGGTCGGTATCCAGCTTGCCATAGACCGGCGCACCAAGGCCCGCGGGTACGCCACGCGCCACGACCTCGATGATCGCGCCGACGCTGCTGCCCGATTTGCGCAGACCGTCGAGGTATTCCGCCCAATCGCTTGCGGCCCTGGCGTCGGGCACCCAGAAGGGGTTTTGTTCGATCTGGTTCCAGTCAAAGGCATCGCGGTCGATCTTGTGCGGGCCCATCTGCACCATGTAGCCGGTGATTTGCACCTGGGGCGCAATTGCCTTGATCGCCTCGCGGGCCAGACCGCCCGCCGCAACCCGGCTCGCGGTTTCGCGGGCAGAGGACCGGCCGCCGCCGCGATAGTCGCGTACGCCGTATTTCTGGAAATAGGTGATGTCGGCATGGCCCGGGCGGAACTTGTCCTTGATGTCGCCGTAATCCTTTGACCGCTGGTCGGTATTCTCGATCATCAGCTGCACGGGCGTGCCGGTCGTGACGCCTTCGAACACGCCGGACAGGATGCGGACCTCGTCCGCCTCGCGGCGCTGGGTGGTGTATTTGTTCTGGCCCGGTTTCCGTTTGTCCAGCCAGTGCTGGATCATCGCCGCATCCACCGGCACGCCGGGGGGGCAGCCGTCAACCGTGGCGCCAAGCGCGGGCCCGTGGCTTTCGCCCCATGTGGTGACACGAAAAAGGTGGCCAAAGCTGTTGATCGACATAGGGACGCTCCTTTGCTGACCCTGTTACCGGGCGTGCAAAGGGGCCTCAAGGGATTTCGCCTTGCAAGTCGGGTAAGAGCGTCCTAGCTCTTGATGCACCTCGGGGGGCCCAATCGGGCTGAGATTGCGCAAGCTGACCCGTTGAACCTGAACCGGTTAACACCGGCGGAGGGAAGGTCTGGACATCCATCCAACGCTTTCTGACGCCGCATGATGGAGGATGCCATGAGACATCTCACTTTTGCTGCTTTAGCGACACTTGCCGCAACCGCCGCGCAGGCCGAGACGCCTGTGCTGACAGTCTATGCCGGCGATTATTTCACATCCGAATGGGGCCCCGGCCCGGTCATCGAGGCGGAATTTGAAAAGATCTGCGATTGCGATCTGCAATTCTCGACCGGCGATCTGCTGCCGCGCCTGCTGCTGGAGGGCAAGCGGACCAAGGCAGATGTGGTGATCGGCCTGACCTCGGACGTGACGGCCAAGGCGCGGGCAACCGGGCTTTTTGCGCCGCACGGTCAGGACAACAGCGCGCTGACGCTGCCGATCGAATGGACGGATGATGTGTTCCTGCCCTTCAACTACGGGCATACCGCCTTTGTCTTTGATGACACGCGCATGGAAAACCCGCCCGCGACCTTCGACGATCTGCTGAACATGCCTGATGACGTCAAGATCGTGATCCAGGACCCGCGCACATCCATTTCCGGCCTCGCGCTGGTGCTGTGGGTCGAGGCGGTTTATGGCGACAAGGCGCAGGAAGCCTGGGGCAAGCTGGCACCGAAAATCCTGACGGTGACGAAGGATTGGTCGACCTCCTACGGGATGTTCACCGATGGTGAGGCGGACATGGTGCTGAGCTATACCACTTCGCCCGCCTATCACATGTTTGCCGAGGAAGACTTTACCAAACATGCCGCGCTCTTTCCGGAGGGGCATTATTTCATGGTCGAAACCGTGGCCAAGGTGGCAGATACGGATGTGCCGGAACTGGCGGATCAGTTCATGGGCTTCGTGATGTCCGAAACCTTCCAGAAACTGATCCCGGCCGCCAACTGGTCGCTGCCCTCGGCCCTGCCGCAGGACCAGTGGCCGGACGGCTGGGCCAAGCTGGATCTGCCGGAAAAGGTGCTGTTCTACGATGAGACCGAAGCCGCCGCCGTGCAGGAGAAAGCGATCGAGGCATGGCGCAGCGCGCTGACCCAGTAACGCGCATTGCGGGCATGACCGCCGCCGGTTTGACGGTGGCGGTTGTGCTGGCGGCCTGTGTCGGGATTGTCTCGCGTGCGGAACCGGGGGGATTTGGCCCCGGCGACGGTGCCGCGATCCGGTTCACGGTCATGCAAGCGCTGCTGTCTGCCGGGTTTTCCGTTGTGCTGGCGGTGCCGCTTGCGCGGGCACTGGCGCGGCGGCAGTTCTTCGGGCATGGCATGTTGGTGATGCTGCTGGGGGTGCCCTTTATCCTGCCGGTGATTGTCGCCGTGATCGGCTTGCTGGCGGTGTTTGGCCGGAATGGCATGCTGAATACCGTGCTTGGTGCCATGGGCCTGCCGGAACTGTCGATCTATGGGTTGCACGGTGTGGTGCTGGCGCATGTCTTTTTCAACCTGCCCCTCGCCACGCGGCTGCTGCTGCAGGGGTGGCAATCCATCCCGGCAGAGCGATTCCGGCTGGTGGCGCAGCTTGATCTGAGCCCCCGCGCCGTGGCGCGAACGCTGGAATGGCCGCTGCTGCGCCAGGTCGTGCCGGGGGCCTTTGCGCTGATCTTTGTCATCTGCCTGACCAGTTTTGCCGTGGCGCTGACCCTGGGCGGGGGGCCAAGGGCCACAACCATCGAACTCGCCATCTATCAGACCTTCCGCTACGATTTCGACCTGACGCGCGCGGCGTTGCTGTCGCTGGTTCAGCTGGTTGTTGCCGGCGGCGCGGCGATGGTGGCGCTGTGGTTCATCCCTTCTGTGGGCATTGGCGGCGGGCTGGACCGGGTGCCGCGCCGGTGGGATGCGCGCGGCGGCATCCAGCGCTGGGGCGATGTTGCATTGATCCTGCTGGGCGCGGCCTTTCTGCTTCTGCCACTGGGGGCAGTTGTGCTGAGGGGCGTTGCCGGGCTGCCGATGATGCCGACTTCGGTCTGGCAGGCGGCGGGGGCGTCACTGGGCGTGGCCATGCTGAGCATCGTGGTTTTGCTGGCGCTGGCACTGCCCATGGCGGGCTGGATCGCCGGCAGGGCGTCAGGTGGGGTGGAGGCCATCGGCCTGTTTGGCCTGTCCGCCTCGCCGCTGATGATCGGGACGGGGTGGTTCATCCTGCTCAACCCGGTGGTGGACCCGGTGGCATTGGCGCTGCCGGTGACGGCGCTGGTGAATGCACTGATGGCCTTGCCCTTTGCGCTGCGGATCCTGGTGCCGCGCCTGCGGGACACGTTGCGTGAATACGGCCGGTTGAGTGCTTCGCTGCAGATGCGTGGCTGGTCGCTCTGGCGTTGGGTGATCCTGCCGCGCCTGCGGCCTCAGGTCGGCTTTGCGGCGGGGCTGACGGGGGCGCTGTCGATCGGGGATCTGGGCGTGATTGCGCTTTTTGCCGATCCGGACCGCGCCACCTTGCCTTTGCAGATGTACCGACTGATGGGGTCCTACCAGATGCAGGCGGCCGCCGGCGCGGCGGTGCTGCTGCTGGTCATGGCGCTGGGCGTGTTCTGGATTTGCGACAGGGGAGGGCGCTGGCATGCTGCGGATTGAGAAGGTGGAAATCACGCTGGGCAGTTTTCGGCTGTCCGCTGACATGACGCTTGAGCAGGGTCGGAAATATGCGGTGATCGGCCCTTCGGGCGCGGGAAAATCGACGCTGCTGGGGGCGCTGGGCGGGTTCGTGCCGCTGACGGCAGGGCGGTTGATCTGGCAGGGGCAGGACATCACGCAAGCGGCCCCGGGCGCACGGCCCATGACGATGTTGTTTCAGGACAACAACCTGTTTCCGCACCTGAGCGTGACGCAGAATGTCGGGTTGGGGATCAACCCCGATATGCGGCTGAGCGCGGAGGACCGCAGCCGGGTGACGCAGGCGCTGGAGCGGGTGGGGCTGAGCGCATATGCGGACAAGCGGCCCGGCGCGCTGTCCGGCGGGCAGCAGGGCCGTGTAGCGCTGGCGCGCGTGCTGGTGCAGGCACGGCCGCTTCTGTTGCTGGACGAACCCTTTGCTGCCTTGGGACCGGCGCTGCGCAACGAGATGCTGGATCTGGTGCAGGACCTTGTGGCGGAAACGGGGGCGGCACTGATCATGGTGACCCATGCGCCCGATGATGTGCGCCGGATCGCGGATGAGGTGATCTTTGTCGCGGGCGGCGTGGCAGAGGCACCGCAACCGGCGGCGGCACTGATGGACAACCCGCCGCCGGAATTGAGGGATTACCTGGGCTGAAGGTGCCGGAATTTTCGAAAATTCCGGTCCGATCTTTTCAAAAAGATCGGGTTACGCCGGGATCGGTTCCAGGGCCTCAAGCATGCCCAGCGCCGCTTTTGCGGCTTCTTTTCCCTTGAGCACGAAGTGGTCCCGATAGATGGCATTGTGATGTGCGGTTTCCTGATACTGGTGCGGTGTCAGGGACACGGACAGCACAGGCACACCGGTTTCAAGCCCCACGCGCATCAGCCCGTCCACCACCGCAGCGGCGACAAAGTCGTGCCGGTAGATGCCACCATCCACGACGAAGGCGGCACAGGCGATGGCGGCATAGCGGTCCTGCCGGGCCAGTTTCTGCGCCATGAGCGGCATTTCGAACGCGCCGGGCACGTCGAAGACATCGACCCGGTCGGCGGGAATGATTTCGGTAAAGCCGTCAAGCGCGCGGTCCACGATATCGGCGTGCCACGCAGCTTTGACAAAGGCGAAGCGGGCGGGGCGTTGATAGCCAAGTGTCATATGTGATCTCCTTCTGGTCCAGACACGTCCACCCAAGGCGATCACGACAACAACAGGGGCTGGTGGCCCCCTTGCCTTCGCATTCTCTTCCATCCGGACTGTGACCGTCGGCTCTGGACTTTGACCAGATCTGCTGACCCGGTGCCGCCCGAAGGTGGCACCGGCGCTCGCGGGCTCGGGATTGCTCCCCTACCGCCGGTGGGGAATTTCGCCCCGCCCTGAGAATAGGCTTATGTTGCCAAGCCGCAGAATTGTCTGCAAGTAGGAATCGTTGCGTGACGAAGGGGAATACGATGCATCCGAATCCGGTTTTCCATGATGCCGATACCGACCGGAATATCGCCTTTGCGCGGGACAGGGGATTTGGTGTTCTGGCGGCGCAGGGGGAAGGTGCCCCGATGCTCAGCCATGTGCCCTTTCTGATCAGCGAGGATGGCGCGCTGGTTGAGCTGCATCTGGTGCGTTCGAACCCGATTGCCCGCGCGCTCAAGACCCCGCTTGACGTGACAATCGCCGTTTCCGGGGGCGATTCATATGTCTCGCCCGATTGGTATGGTGTGCCCGATCAGGTGCCGACGTGGAATTACGTCGCCATCCATCTGACCGGAACGCTGGAGGTTCGGCCCGCCGGCGAGCTGCGCGATCTTCTGGACCGTCAGTCGGCAGCCTATGAAGAGCGTCTGCTTCCCAAGGCACCCTGGAAAACGGACAAGATGACGCCGGAGGTCATGGATAAGCTCATGCGGATGATCGTGCCGTGCCGGATGCAGATCACCGGCGTGGACGGCACCTGGAAACTGAGCCAGAACAAGCCCGATGCGGTGCGTGAGGCGGCGGCGGAGCATTTGGCAGGCTATGGATTCGGCAGTGAGGTGGAGGTGCTGGCCGCGCAGATGCGGGCAGACCGCAACAAATAGCGCGCCGCAGGTCATTGCCTGTCACCACAGCGCCTGTGATACTGCCCCAAAGCGACAGGAGATCCGCCATGAAACTCGCCTATTCACCCACTTCGCCCTATGTCCGCAAGGTTATGGTTTTGCTGCATGAAACCGGTCAGCTTGACGATGTCGCGCTGGAAACCATGCACACCACGCCGGTCGAGCCGGACAGCGCGCTCTTGCCGCAGAACCCGCTGGGGAAGGTGCCCGCGCTGGAGCGTCCGGAGGGGCCGACGCTGTACGACAGCCGGGTGATCTGCGCTTATCTGGATGATCGCGCGGGCGGCAAGCTTTATGGCACCGGATCGCGGCATTGGGATACCTTGACCCTTGAGGCAACGGCGGACGGTATTCTGGATGCAGCGCTTTTGATGGTCTATGAAGGCCGGCTTCGGCCTGAAAACGCGCAGATGCCCGAGTGGATCGAAGCGCAGTGGAACAAGGTTGACCGGGCGCTGACCGCGTTGAATGCCCGCTGGATGAGCCATCTGAGCGGCCCGCTGGACATGGGCCAGATCGCGGTCGCCTGCGCTTTGGGTTATGTGGAGTTTCGTCATGCTGCGCGCGGCTGGCGGCGCGGCAAGGATGCGCTTTCGGAGTGGTTCAACGGGTTCGAATCGCGTCCTTCGATGCAGGCAACCAGGCCGCCTGAGGCCTGAATCGGCGGCATTGGCAGGAATAATTCCCTGCCTGCGACGGTTTGCGCGCCTTTGCCATCTGGACGGACGCGCGCCAGCCCGCTAGACAGCGCGATGAAGTCAGGGGGCTGAACCGCCCCCGGTATGTCCAATGGCCTCTGTGCCAAGAAGTGGAGTAGAGCCGTGTCCAACGCAGAAGATCACGCAGGCACCCGGAGGGATTTCCTGTATTACGCAACCGCTGGCACAGGTGCCGTCGCCGTTGGCGCGGCTGTCTGGCCTCTGGTGAACCAGATGAACCCCTCTGCCGATGTTCTGGCGCTGTCGTCTATCCGCGTTGATGTGAGCGGGATCGCAGAAGGAACGCAGCTGACAGTCAAATGGCTGGGCAAGCCCGTGTTCATCCGTCGGCGCACCGAGAAAGAGATTGAAGAGGCACGTGCCGTCAATGTCAGCGACCTGCCGGATCAGAATGCCGAAAACGCGAATATTGCGGCGAATGCGCCTGCAACCGACGAAAACCGCGCGCTGGACGAAACCGGCGAATGGCTGGTCATGATGGGTGTTTGTACGCACCTTGGCTGCGTGCCCCTGGGCAATGCCGGTGATTTCGACGGCTGGTTCTGCCCGTGCCACGGATCGCATTACGACACTGCCGGACGCATCCGCAAAGGGCCCGCACCGCGCAACCTGCCGGTGCCCGTCGCCGAATTCGTGGACGCGTCCACGATCAAACTGGGTTAAGGGAGAACTCGATGTCTGGAATTCCTCACGACCACTACGAGCCGAAGTCCGGCGCAGAAAAGTGGCTTGCCCGCCGCCTGCCCGTTGTTGGTCTGCTCTATGACACATTGATGATCCCCACGCCCAAGAACCTGAACTGGATGTGGATCTGGGGCATCGTCCTGACCTTCTGCCTGGCGTTGCAGATTGTCACCGGCATCGTGCTGGTCATGCACTATACACCGCATGTCGATCTGGCGTTCAGCTCGGTCGAGCACATCATGCGCGACGTGAACGGCGGCTATATGCTGCGCTACCTGCATGCGAACGGCGCCTCGCTGTTCTTTGTAGCTGTCTATGCGCATATTTTCCGGGGGCTCTACTATGGCTCCTACAAGGCCCCGCGCGAGATCACCTGGATCATCGGCATGCTGATCTATCTGCTGATGATGGCCACCGGCTTCATGGGTTATGTGCTGCCCTGGGGGCAAATGTCCTTCTGGGGCGCGACAGTGATCACCGGCCTGTTCGGCGCGATTCCCTTTGTGGGCGAGTCGCTGCAGACCTTCCTGCTGGGCGGACCTGCCGTGGACAATGCCACGCTGAACCGCTTCTTCTCGCTGCACTACCTGCTGCCCTTCGTGATTGCGGGCCTCGTGATCGTGCACATCTGGGCCTTCCACTCCACCGGCAACAACAACCCCACGGGTGTTGAAGTGCGCCGCGGGTCCAAGGAAGAGGCGCAGAAGGACACGCTGCCGTTCTGGCCCTATTTCGTGATCAAGGACCTCTTCGCACTTGCGGTGATTCTGGCGGTGTTCTTTGCCATCGTCGGCTTCATGCCCAACTACCTGGGCCACCCCGATAACTATATCGAGGCGAACCCGCTGGCGACGCCTGCGCATATCGTTCCTGAATGGTACTTCCTGCCGTTCTACGCGATCCTGCGGGCCTTTACCTCTGACGTCTGGGTTGTGCAAATCGCGTCCTTCGTGACCGGTGGCATCATCGACGCCAAGTTCTTTGGCGTGCTGGCGATGTTCGGTGCAATCGCGGTGATGGCACTGGTGCCGTGGCTGGACACATCCAGCGTCCGTTCCGGCCGCTATCGTCCGATGTTCAAGTGGTGGTTCGCGCTGCTGGTGATCGATTTCTTTGCCCTGATGTGGCTGGGGGCGATGCCTGCGGAAGAACCCTATGCGTCCTTCTCGCTGATCGCATCGGCATACTGGTTCGCGTACTTCCTGGTGATCCTGCCGCTGCTTGGCGTGATCGAGAAACCGCTGCCGCAACCGGCGACGATCGAAGAAGACTTCGACGCCCATTACGCGCCCAAGGCCGGTGGCTCGAAAGCCGCTGCGAAACCGGCGCAATGACGGAGATGACAATGATCAAGAAACTGACCCTCTCCGCCCTTGTGGCACTTGGCCTTGGCACCACCGGTGCCCTGGCCGCCGGCGGCGAAGCCCATGTCGAGGATTTCGACTTTTCCTTCGAAGGGCCTTTTGGCGCCTATGACGTGAACCAGTTGCAGCGCGGCCTGCAGATCTACACGGAAATCTGTTCGGCCTGTCACGGGCTGAAATTCGTCCCGATCCGCACACTTGCGGACGACGGCGGACCCAGCATGCCCGAAGATCAGGTGCGCGAATACGCCAAGCAGTTCGAAGTGTTCGACCCGGAACTGGATGATTTCCGCGAAGCGACTCCGGTGGATCACTTCCCGGCCTCGTCTTTGGACAATGCGCCCGACCTGTCGCTGATGGCCAAGAAGCGCGCCGGTTTCCATGGTCCTTACGGTCTTGGCATCAACCAGTTCTTCAAAGGGATTGGCGGGCCGGAGTACATCGCTTCCCTGCTGACCGGATACGAGGAAGCGCCGGATTGCGCACCCGAGGATTTCCCCGGTTCCTACAACAAGGTGTTCGCCGCAGGCGGTATCCCCGATTCCTGCCGTGATGAAGAAGGTCATTCGACCGTCACGGGCAGCTGGATTGCCATGGCACCGCCGCTGGCGGGTGATGACGTGGAGTTCGCGGACGGTCACGAAGCAGACGTCCATCACGAAGCCATGGATGTGGCGGCCTTCCTGATGTGGACGGCAGAACCCAAGATGATGGCCCGTAAACAGGCCGGTTTTGCGGGTGTGATCTTCCTGACCCTGCTGGCGGTTCTTCTGTACCTGACGAACAAGCGTCTCTGGGCTTCGGTCAAATACAAGCGCGAAGACTGATCCAGCGCGCGGCGACTTGCTAAAAAGCCCTCCCGACTGTTGCGGTCGGGAGGGCTTTTGCTTTCCGGGGGCCCTCATAATGGGTGAGGTGCCCGGAAAACGGGGACAGATACAATACCGGAGCCGGGTCAGTGGCACAGACCACCCTTGGGCAGATACGCACGGCTTAGCCGCCCTCTCTGCAACCTGATCCAGAACTTTTCTAACTTTGCCCTGCAATGCGCCGATGAATAAGGCGATCGAGGAACCAGAGCAGCGTCGTTACTATGGTTCCAACCTAAATCTTGACGTAACGGCAGTCTGTGATCTGGGTCACACAAGCTGAAAAAGTTGGATTCTAGGTCGTGTTGACATTCATTTTCGCCCACCCGCGCGAGACGGATTTTGCCGCTGGTGCCCTGATGTGAGCGCGGCAATGTGATCATTGGAAGCGAACATCCGGGATGGCAGAGGCAAAATCCGCCGCGCCCCGCAGGGGTTTCGCCAAAATTGCCCATTTCTGCGTTAAGAGAGCTTGAAATAGCTGGCTATTCCTGCGCTCTCTTGCCTGGAACTGAGCAATTTTGGACTGAAACGGGTGGGCGACAATGAATGTCAACACGACCTAGATTTCGTTGATATCGGCGAGGTCTCTCAGCGCGTCGCGATTCAACAGGCGCAGCCCGCCACGGGAGGCGCTGACAATGCCACTGCGTCCCCATCTCGAAAGGATCTTTGAAACCGCTTCGCGGCTCGCGCCCGCGAATTCGGCCAGCTCTGTCTGGGACAGGATCAGCAATGGTTCGGGATCAGAGATATGGGAGGTCAGATGCAGGACCTTCTTGGCCAGGCGGGCGGGCAGGGGCAGGAAGACCTGTTCTGACAGCTGATAGCCCATCCAGCGCATCCGCTTTCCGGCAAGCCGCAGCATGTCGATCCCGAAATCGGGAGAGCGTTGCAAGGCCGTCATCGCATCGGCATTGCGGATGCCCAGAACACGGGATTGCTCCAGCGCGGTGACAGTTGCCGTGCGCGGGCCGGGGTCGAAGAGGGCAATCTCTCCGAAGACCGCGCCAGGGTGCATCACATCCAGCGAGAGTTTGCGCCCCCCCACCGAAATAACGCTGAATTCCAGCGCGCCTTCAAGGATCGCAAAGAGGGTATCGCCGGGGTCTCCATGCTCGAACAGGACCTCACCGGCGCGCAGGGTTGTTTCCGTCGCGAGCGCGGCCATCGTCTCCCTGAGTGCCGGGGAGGCCTCTGCCAGAAAACCGCAATCAAATAGATGTTGATCTTTCATATGCCCCCGCCGCCTTTGCGGGGAAACTACAGCAATTCAATCAGAAATTGTACTGAAAGTCGCGGGGCGATTGCCAATTCAGGCGATCAGCGCGTTCCGAGATTTTCCGGTTACTTTGGCCGTGACAATCGCGCCCTCGACCTGCGGCGTATCGAAATGGACTTCGGTGAATTGTTCGGTGCGGCCCATGGTCGGGCTTTCCATCAGGATATGGTGGGTCTGGCCGACTTGCTGTTGCAAATGGCGCTGGACCTGCGCCTCACCAGCGGCACGCAGGCGGGCGGCGCGCTCCTTGATCGTGCGGCCGTTGACCGCCGGCATCCGCGCAGCCGGGGTGCCGGGGCGGGCGGAATAAGGAAAGACATGCAGCCATGTCAGATCGCATTCATCAACCATGCGCAGGGCATTGTCGAACATCGCTTCCGTTTCGGTCGGAAAGCCCGCGATGATATCTGCGCCAAAGGTCATGTCAGGGCGCAGCCTGCGCGCCTCGTTGCAGAAAGCGATGGCGTCATCGCGCAGGTGCCGCCGTTTCATCCGTTTCAGGATCATGTCATCGCCATGTTGCAGGCTGAGGTGCAGATGGGGCATCAGGCGGGGTTCGGTCGCGATGGCGGCCATCAGGTTGTCATCCACCTCGATGGAATCGATGGAACTGATCCTGAGGCGCGGCAGATCCGGGACCAGCCTGAGGATGCGCATGACCAGATCGCCCAGACGCGGTGCCGCCGGAAGGTCCGCGCCCCATGAGGTCAGGTCGACGCCGGTCAGAACCACCTCGTTGAACCCCTTGTCCACCAGCCGCTTGATCTGATCCACGACGACCCCTGCCGGGACGGAACGTGAATTGCCCCGGCCATAGGGAATGATGCAAAAGGTACAGCGATGGTCGCAGCCGTTCTGCACCTGCACATAGGCGCGACTGCGAGTCCCGAATCCGTCGATCAGGTGCCCGGCAGTTTCAGTCACGGACATGATGTCGTCGACCTGAACCGATTCCGTCTCTCCGATGAAGTCCGCAGCGAGGCCCTGCCAGGTGCCCGGCTGCATTTTTTCGGTGTTGCCGATGACTGCATCAACCTCGGCCATGCTGGCAAAGGTATCGGGTTCGGTTTGGGCCGCACATCCGGTGACGATCAGACGGGCATCGGGATGGGCCTTGCGCAGCTTGCGGATGTCCTGGCGCGCCTTGCGCACAGCCTCTGCCGTGACAGCGCAGGTGTTGACCACAACGGCATTGGCCAGACCGGCCTGTCCGGCAAGGTCCTTCATCGCCTCAACTTCATAGGCGTTCAGGCGGCAGCCGTGGTTGGAAAAGACCGGGGCGTTCATGCGATGCTGTCCAGGAATGCGGATGTCAGGGTGCCGGAAAAGACATGTACGGTCGGGCCGGTCATCCACACGCCGTCCTCGCGCCAGTCTATGTGCAGGGTGCCACCGTCGAGGTCGATCTGCACCTTGCGTCCCGTCAGGCCGCGCCGCGCTGCGGCGACCGCACAGGCGCAGGAGGATGAGCCGGAGGCCCATGTCACCCCCACACCGCGTTCCCAGACCCGCATGCGGATGTGGTCCGGCCCCACCACCTGCGCGACCTGCACATTGGTGCGTTGCGGATAAAGCGGGTGGTGTTCTATCGCCGGGCCGAAAGTTTCAAGCTCAACCGCGCCAGCATCCTCGACAAAGAAGGTGCAATGCGGGTTGCCCATACCGGTCGCTGTCGGCGCGCCGTCTATGGGCAAGGCCAGCGTGTCCATCTCCTGCGCCAGCGGCACCTCGTGCCACAGCAGTTGCGGCTGGCCCATGTTGACCGATGTGATGCCGCCACCCTGATCCTCGGCGTAAAGATCGCCGCGGTCGGTTGTCAGGTGCAGGCGGGCTTCACCCGTTTCATCCATCAGATAGCGGGCGATACAGCGTGTCGCGTTGCCGCAGGCCGCCGATAGCGATCCGTCGGCATTGTAAAAGGTCAGATGCGCGTCGCCGGTTCCTTTGGAAATCACGGCAAGCTGGTCAAAGCCGACGCCGAAATGGCGATCTCCGATGGCTTTTGCCATGCCGGGCGTCATCTGAGTTGCCAGCGTGCGCGCGTCGACAACAACGAAATCGTTGCCAAGCCCGTGCATTTTCATGAAGGGCAAACCGGATGTCGTATCATTGCACATTTCGCGCATATAACCCCGCCTGCCTGACTAATCCAGCGGACAGCTGAAGAATCGTGGATTAAGGGCTTGACCCCCCTCGCTCACCTTTCTAGATACGCGTCCTAGTGGGCCGTTAGCTCAGTTGGTAGAGCAACTGACTTTTAATCAGTAGGTCGTTGGTTCGAACCCAACACGGCTCACCACTTTTCACAAATTATCCTTTCCCTGTTTGGGTTTGGTGCCGGATTTGACGAACCTCTCCGGAAGGTTCGCCAAATTGCGTGCGCCATTGGGGCAGGCGATCAGTTTCGCGGCGGCGGAATCGGCGATGCCTTCCCGGCCAGCCTCCCCGAGGGCAAAGCTGATCACGCCTGACTTAGCTGTTGGGCCGTACACGGGCCGCGGTCTTGTTGGCGAAGGCTTCGAGACGCGCGCGCGCGGCCGACTGGGTGTTGACGATTCCGCCCACGAAGGCTTCGGCAAAGGCGGCGTCCAGACCGGACATGTTGTTCATGTGGCTGACTGCCGAGCAGATCGCGAAGTTCGTCAGCGGCAGATTCTGCGCGACCTTTTCCGCCAGTTCCATCGCCTTGGCAAAGCTGCCCCCGTCTTCGGTGATATATTGCGCCAGACCCAGATCGACGGATTCTTGCCCCTGGTAGACGCGCCCGGTCAGGATCATGTCGATCATCCGGTACTTGCCGATCATGTCCGACACCCGGATCGTTGCGCCGCCGCCGGTAAAGATCCCGCGCTGGCCTTCGGGAAGGGCAAAATAGGTGCCCGGGTCGATCACCCGCACATGGGCGGCGCTGGCCAGTTCCAGCCCGCCGCCGACAACCGCGCCCTGCAGCGCGGCAATGATCGGCACGCCGCCATATTCCATCTTGTTGAAGGCCTCGTGCCAGCGCAGGCAGACATGCATGAAATCATCGGGGCTGCGGTCGGCCTTCCAATGTTCGACCAGATCGAGACCGGCGCAGAAGTGATCGCCCTCTCCGGCCAGCAATACGGCCCTGACGCCCGCCATCCGCGCGCCGCTGAAGAAGCGGATCAGTTCCTCGATCGTGGCCACGTCCAGAGCGTTGCGTTTGGAAGGGCGGTTCAGCGTCACGACATACAAGCCGTTGTCACGCGCGGAAATGGCGAGGCGTTCGTAGGTATCGGGGTTCACGACATCATTCATCGGTTGGTTCCTTTTGTGGGATTAATAAGGGAAAGTCGCGTCCAGCAGGCTGGGCGCGCCCAGCAGGATGCGGGTTTGTTCGGTGGTGCATTCGGGCAGAATGTGCCGGGCAAAGAACAGGGCAGTCGCGATCTTCCGGGTCATGAACGCGCTGTCCTGTCCGGCGGCGCGCGCGGCATGCGCCGCAAGGGCGCCCTTGCCAAGCATCCAGCCCGCCGCCAATGTGCCCGACAGCATCAGGAAGGGGACAGAGCCGGCAAAGGCCCTGTCGATGTTCTTGCGGCTGTTTTCCAGCATCCAGTCCAACGCGGTTTCATATGCACTGCGCGCCTGTGCGAGGCTTGTGCCGATCGCCCGAGCCGAGGCGTCACCGCCGGCAAGCTGCGCTTCGGTTCGCGCAATCCGGCTGGCGAAAAGACGGGCTGTCGCCCCCCCGTCCCGCATCACCTTGCGCCCCAGAAGGTCATTGGCCTGAATGGCCGTGGTGCCCTCGTAAATCGGCAGAATGCGGGCGTCGCGGTAGTGCTGCGCGGCCCCTGTTTCCTCGATGAATCCCATGCCGCCGTGGATTTGCACACCCAGGGACGCGACCTCGACCGCGCGTTCCGAACAAAAGCCCTTGATCAGCGGGACCATGAATTCGGCCAGGGCGCGTGCCTCGGGGTCATCCCCATGATGCGCGACATCCAGCAGCCCCGCAGTCGCGGCCGCCATCGCCCGTCCGCCTTCGGTCAGGCTGCGCATCCGCAGGAGCATGCGGCGCACGTCCGGGTGGTCGATGATCGGGACGGCGTCTTTGCCCAGACCGTTCACCGGGCGGCTTTGTACCCGGCCCCGCGCATAGGCCAGCGCGCGCTGATAGGCCCGGTCGGAAATCGCAACGCCCTGCACCCCCACCGAAAACCGCGCCGCGTTCATCATGATGAACATGTGCTCCAGCCCGCAGTTTTCCTGGCCGATCAGAAACCCGGTGGCGTCATCGTAATCCAGCACGGCCGTCGGGCTGGCATGCACGCCCAGTTTATGTTCGATGCTCACACAGCTGACTGCGTTCTCGGCCCCCGGTGTTCCGTCCGTTTCCACCAGTTTCTGCGGCACGATGAACAGGCTCAGCCCCTTGGGCCCGGCTGGTGCATCCGGTATGCGCGCCAGCACGAGGTGAATGATGTTCTCGGTCAGATCATGGGCGCCATAGGTGATGAAAATCTTGGTGCCGGTGATGCCAAAGCTGCCATCTGCGCGCCGTACCGCCTTTGTCGTTACCCGGCCCAGATCGCTGCCTGCCTGCGGTTCGGTCAGGTTCATCGTGCCGGACCAGCGCCCTGCGATCAGCGGCCCGAGGTAGGTGGCTTTCTGTTCGTCCGAGCCGGTCAGCAACAGGGCCTCGATCGCCCCGTCGGTCAGGAGCGGGCAGAGGCCAAAGCTCATGTCGGCGGCATTCAGCATCTCGACCGCTGCCGCGCCAACCACGCGCGGCAGCCCGACGCCGCCATGTTCCACCGGGTGGATCAGCGCCTGCCAGCCCATCTCGACAAACTGCGCATAGGCCCGGGCGTGGCCTTCGGGCATGGTCACACGGCCCTTGTCAAACCGGGCGCCCAGCCTGTCCCCGACCTGGGACAAGGGCGCGACCTGTTCGGTGCAGAACCGGGCATAGCCGTCCAGCGCGGCGCCGATATCGGACAGTTCGCAATCGGAATATACATCCAGCGCGGACAGGTTTTCCCAGTGGGACAGATGTTCGATGCAAAACATCAAATCCTGCAGGGGCGGCTGATAGGGCATGACTGGCTCTCCGGCAGCGACTATGGTTTCCCGTCATCTAACCGCTGCTTTCCTTGCCAATAAGCTCATCTTTTGCCAAGTTCTTATCCGATCACGCCATTCAGGACCTCTACATGAGCAGTCATGACCCCATCTCCCTGACGACCGTTTCAGCGGGTTTCATCCAGGACTGGCTCGATGCGCTGAACGCCCGATGCACGCCGGACGCAATGACCTCCCTGCTCCAGCGCTCAGGTCTGCAAACCGGCCCGATGGCGCCCGCGCAGCGCGTTACGCTGGAAGAAATCGCCCGGCTCTATCAGCTTGCCGCGCCGGAGACCGGGGATGAAATGATGGGGCTCTGGAGCCGTCCGATCCGCCCCCGCGCCCTGCAGCATCTGTTGACCGTACAGCGTGAGGCGAGCAGCCTGGTTTCGGCTTTGTTTCGGTTCACGACGTTCTGGAACCTGCTTTTGGATGATTTCCGCCTGGAATTGCGGAGCAACCCGGAGGAGGTGGAACTGGCATTGGTCCCTTACCTGCGTGAAACTGCCCCGCAGCGATTTGGTCACATGCTGATCCTGAAACTGGCGCATGGGCTCCTGTCCTGGCTCAGTGGGTCGGAAACGGGTGTGAAAGAGGTGCGATTTGCCTTTTCCCGTCCGGATTTTGCCGCCGATTACGCGGTTGTCTTCCCCTGTCCGGTCGCGTTTGAGGCAGCGCAGACCAGCATCCTGTTCGATCCGCGCCAATTCGCGAGCCCGATCGCCCGCAGTCCCGCCGAGGCATCCGTGTTTCTTGAACGTGCGCCGCTTGACTGGATCTTCACCGGCTCGCGCGCGCATACGAACAGCCTGCGTGTCCGCGCCTTCCTTTACGGCGCGGCATGGCAGAGCTGTCAGCTTCCGGATGCGGCCCAGGCCCTGAAGATGACGCCCCGGACGCTGAACCGCCGCCTGAAAGAGGAAGGAACATCCTTTCAGAATATAAAGGACGCATTGCGCCGCGACATCGCCATCCGCGCGCTTCAGCAAGGCACGGAGAGCATCGAACAAATCGCCTTTGACACCGGCTTTTCCGCCCCTGCGAATTTCCATCGCGCCTTTCGCAAATGGACCAGCCGGACGCCCGGATCATACCGGTTGTAGGGTCGGGTCGATCTTGCGGAGGCCTAAAGCGCCCGATCTTTTATCTGAATCATCGTGACACGAATGTCCCGAGAACGCCGCAGGCGTGGCAGGGTATTCGTGTCTCAGGTTTAAGGTCGGACGCTATATCGAGACTGCGCGCTCGATAGAGAACGCCTCCATGCCGAATGTTTCTTCAATCGGGTCGAATGCTTCCGCGGTTAATGAAAGTCCCGGCTCGGGAACAGCCGCTTGGCCTGATCCCTCGGGTGCGTTGCACGTGGGGGTGGCAGGGGGCGTGGGGCGGTATCTGTTTTGGAGGTTGTCTGGCCGATGGCGCTGTCCATCGGGTGGCCGAGATCGGACAGGCGGGGCGAGAGGTCTTCGATCTGCTGGGCGATCAGATGTACGACGATGCCTTCGCGTTGCAGGTAGCCTGTCACGCGCAGCAGGCGCCCGCCCATGACGATGCGGCGGAACTGCTCATAGACCTTTGGCCAGACCACCACATTCGAGACCCCGGTTTCATCTTCGAGCGTCAGGAAAATAACGCCTGATGCCGTGCCGGGGCGCTGACGGGTGATGACAAGGCCGCAGACGCTGTAACGCCCCAGCGGCACGTTATGCAGGCTGTCATGTGTGACCAGCCCGGGAATGGTGGGGCGCAGCAATTCCATGGGATGGGCGCGCAAGGTCAGACGCATAGAGACGTAATCTTCGACAACCTCTTCACCCAGCTGCATTTGCGGCAGCACAATCGTGGGTTCGTGAATGCTCTCGCCGTCAAGGGGATCGTTGAACAAGGGCAACGGGGCCTGCCCGCGAATGGCCCGCACCTGCCAGAGTGCATCGCGTCGGGTCAGTCCCATATCGGTAAAGGCATCGGCCTCGGCCAGCCGTTCCAACACCACGGGGGCCACTCCGGCGCGCAACCAGACCGATTCAGGATCGCGGTAGCCATTGCCCCGGGCGGCCACGATCCAGCCGGCATCCTCCTCTTTGAAGCCCTTGATCTGCCGAAAACCCAGCCGCAGGGCCAGTGCCCCGTCGGCGCGGCGTTCCAGCCTGTTGTCCCAATGGCTGGCATTGACGCAGATCGGGCGGACCTCGACCCGGTGTTCGCGGACGTCGCGCACGATCTGGGCAGGCGCGTAGAAGCCCATCGGCTGTGAATTCAGCAAAGCACAGGCAAAGATCGCCGGGTAATGGCATTTCAGCCAGGCCGAGACATAGGCGAGCATCGCAAAGGCCGCCGCGTGGCTTTCGGGAAAACCGTAATCGGCAAAGCCCTCGATCTGGCCGAAACAGCGTTCGGCGATTTCGGGGCTGTAGCCGTTGGCCAGCATGCCCTTGATGAATTTATCCCGGTGTGTGCCAATCGTGCCCATCCGCTTGAACGAGGCCAGCGAGCGGCGCAGATGGTCGGCCTCTTCCGGGCTATAGCCCGCGCCGACCACGGCGATCTGCAATGCCTGCTCCTGAAACAGCGGCACGCCGAGGGTGCGGCGCGTCACGGCCTCCAGCGCGGGGCCGAAAGGCTCGGCCTTTTCAAGCCCCTGTCGCCGTTTGATATAGGGTTGCACCATGCCGCCCTGGATGGGGCCCGGGCGGACGATGGCGACCTCGATCACCAGATCATAAAAGGTCCGTGGCCGCATCCGGGGCAGGAAATTCATCTGGGCGCGGCTTTCCACCTGAAACACCCCCACCGCATCGGCCAGGCAAAGCATGTCATAGGTGGCGGTATCCTCTTGCGGAACAGCGTCGATGTTCAGGTCATGCCCCTCGTGGTCGCGCATCAGGTCGAAGGCCTTGCGGATGCAGGACAGCATCCCCAACCCCAGCACATCGACCTTGAGGATGTTCAGCGTGTCGATATCGTCCTTGTCCCATTCGATGATGGTGCGGTCCTCCATCGCCGCGTTTTCGATGGGGGCAAGCTCATCCAGCCGCCCTTTGGTAATGACGAAACCGCCCACATGCTGGGACAGGTGACGGGGAAAGCCGATGATCTCTCTGATCAGGCGGATGGTCTGGGCAAGGCGTCGGTCGGTCGGATCAAGGCCAAGCTCCTTGACCCTGTCCGGGTCGGCTCCACCATCGGACATGCCCCAGATTTGCCCGGACAGGCTTGCCGTCACATCCTGGGACAGCCCCATCACCTTGCCGACTTCGCGGATCGCGGCGCGGCTGCGGAAATGGATCACCGTGGCGCAGAGCCCGGCGCGGTGGCGGCCGTATTTTTCGTAGATCCACTGGATCACCTCCTCGCGGCGTTCATGTTCGAAATCCACGTCGATATCGGGTGGTTCGCCCCGGTGTTTGGAGATGAAACGCTCGAACACCATGGCGATCTGATCGGGGGAGACATCGGTGATGCCCAGCAGGTAGCACAGGATCGAATTGGCCGCCGAGCCGCGCCCCTGACACAGGATGCCCTGCGCGCGGGCGAACTGGACAATATCGTAAACGGTCAGGAAATAGGCCGGAAAGCCCAGTTCCTCGACCAGTTTCAATTCCTTGTCTATCAGGTCATGGACCCGCTGCGGCGCGCCTGCCGGATAGCGCCGTTTCAGCCCGTCGCGTGTCAGTCGCTCAAGTCGTGCCTGCGGGGTTTCGCCTTGGGATATCTCATCGGGGTACTCATAACTGAGTTCGCCCAGATCAAAGCTGCACCGGGTGGTGATCTCCAGCGTGCGGCGCAGGGCGGCGGGATGGTCGCGGAACACCCGCGCCATATCCGCGTACCCTTTCAACCGGCGTTCGCTGTTGGCCAGGGCGCGGGTGCCGATCCGGTCAATCGTGATATGTTCCCGCATGCAGGTCAGCACATCGGCCAATTGCCGGCGGCTGGCCCGGTGCATCAGCACATCCCCCACCGCCACCATCGGTGCCGAAGTTCCAAGTGCCAGCCGGGCGCATTCCCTCAGATAGGCCTGATCGGAGCCGTCATAGCGCGGCGCCGCCCCCAGAAAGACATGGCCGGGGAAGCGGCGCTGCATCTGCCGGATATGCGCGGCGGCGGCGTGCAGCCTGCCCTGTGGCAGCGCGATCAGGATCATGCCCGCGCAACCTTCATACAGGTCCGCCCGGTCAAGATGGCAGCCGCCTTTTTCCGCCCGCCGCTTGCCCAGGGTCAAAAGCCGCGTCAGCCGCTGATAGGCCGCCTTGTCGCGCGGCAGGGCGATCCAGTCCACCGCGCTGTCCCGCAGGACAAGGCGGCATCCGACGATCAGCTTTGGCAAATGCACGGTATCCGGCCGCGTGATCGGGCTGGGCTGCCCCACCTCCTGACGCGAGCAGTGATCGATCTGGTGCTGCGAACGGATGCGGATGTCGTTTTCCATATCCCGCCGCAGTTCTTTCAACGCCCGGTAGGCCCGCACCACCCCGGCCAGAGAATTGCGGTCCGTGATGGCGATGGCGGCCAGACCAAGCTCCGCTGCCCGGACGACCAGTTCTTCGGGATGGGACGCGCCGGTGAGGAAGGTGAAATTGGTGGTCACGCAGAGCTCGGCATAGGTGTTGCGCGGGCCAAAATCCCCCGGTGGGTTCACGGCGCGGTCATTACGCGGGATTGCTGTCATGCGAATTCCCCCTGCACGAACCAGCCGGGGTTTTGCGGCGTGTAGAACAGCCACAGCCGCCGCCCTTGCCGGGTTTCCGCATGCCAGTAGTCTCGTATTCCGCTGCGCCAGTTGTCATCGGGCAGCCACCATTCCGGGGCGATCCGTTCCGGCCCCGTCGCCCGCGCCGTGGTCAGCGACATACGCCGCCAACGGAACTGACGGGGTGGGCGCGCCCCGGTTCCGGTAATCGATTCCGGCGGAAACAGGCGCACAGGGCGCGGGCGCGGGGCCACCCACGATCCGCCCGGTTCGGACCAGGCAGCGGCGGCGATCAGGAAACTGCGCTCGGGGATATGGCTGTCGGCGGGCAGGAAACGCTGCACATTCTCCAGCCCGATCCGGGTGCCGATCCGGGTGATCAGGTCATCCAGCTGGTCCGCCCGTCCCGTAGACACATGGCTGACCTGATGCACCGGCAGCGGCTCAACCTGCACCGCCTCCAATCGTATCTGGTCGATCCCATAACCGGCATCGACCTCACCCACACCGCGCGCGAACAGCGGCAGGATGCGCGCGGCGTCACGGAGCGGGCTGGCCAGGCGTAATTCGACCGTCTGTGCCTCTTGATCGACCCGGCGCAGCGTCAGGCAGAGCACCCGCGCCCCGGCTTCCTGCGCTTTCAGCTTGGCGCAAAGCTGGTCCAGCAGGCGCGATGTGGCCGCCATCACGTCATCCGACAGGCCGATTGGCTCAGGCAGGCTCAGGCGGATCCCGTAATGGGGCGGCTCGGACAGCGGGGTGACCTGTTCCGGCTGACGGCCAAGCGCCTGATCCAGCCGCAGCAGCAGGTCCGGGCCGAAGCGCCGGGCCAGTGGGGCGCGGGCGGCGCTTTCCAGGTCACCGATCCTGCGCAGGCCCAGCCGTTGCAGACCCGTAATGGTGGCTTCTTCCAGCCGCAGCGCGGCAACGGGCAAATCCGACAAAGCCTCCAGTGGCGCCCCGGTTTCGGTCCGGCCTTCGCCGTGATGGGCCAGTGCCCAGGCCGCGCCGCGCGTATCGCCCAGCCCGATCCGCGCGGTCAGCCCGGCACGGCTCAACCGCTGGCGCATATCGGCCAACATCATCGCCTCGCTGCCGAACAGATGCGCGGAGCCGGTGATGTCCAGCACCAGGCCATCATCGCCCTCGATCCCGACCCATGGGCAATAGCGCGTGGCCCAGCGGCGCAGCACATGCAGGAAGCCCGTGTCCGCAACAGGATCGGCCGGACGGCTGAACAGACCGGGACAAAAGGCGCGCGCATCGGCAAGGGTCATCCCCCGGTACAGGCCCTGCCGCTCGGCCTCCATGTTCAGGCAATGCAGCCGTTCTGCATTTGCCTGTTTGAGTGTCAGCGCGAAGGGACCTTCAACCGGGCACGTCCGCAGAACCCGGTCGCTTGCCAGCCGGGGAAACCACATCGAGACGACGCGCCGTTGTATGCCATCGAACATGCCAGGCCCCCAATGTTCCTGATTTGTTCTTGATAGTTTCCCAGCGCATCAGAGTCGAGTCATCGGCATCGAAAACCGGGGTGCAATGCCACCGGGTTTCGGCAGCGTTGCCGCCCATGCCTTCGGGGATCAGGCACAATCCGGTGGCCTGGCCCGCCTTTGCGGCAAGCAGCAACCGTCGCCCCATGCGCAGATCAAGCGGGCGGCTGGTCTCGATAATGACCAGCGGTACCGCGCCGTCCTTAAGCGCCTCTTCCGCGATGGCGAGCGATTCGGTCTGGTCCCTGGTCTGGGCCAGCAGCAGTTTCGACGGGTCGAAGAAGACCGACAGTCCCATTGGATTGATGGCCTCTGTCTGCCAGGCCTCCCGGATCCACAGCACAGTCCCGGCCCGCGCCGCCGCAACGGCCGCAAAACTTACCGCACCCGGTCCGAACGCCTCGTGAACACGGGCATTGCGCAAGGGAAGCGGTATGTCGCTGGTCGAGGTCATGAGGTGCATCATAAAGGGTGGCGATCCGTTTAAGCCAGATCAAAGCGTTTGGTGGCCGGACCAACGGCTGCTTTGCTTGCGCGAGATGATGAACCGGGGTGAAGACCGTCTGCGGGCCGAAGGCTGGGTCTGCAACCACAAGTAGCGACAGACAGGCCGCAAACTTACGCCATTTCCCGAGTGATATTAGTTATCCAATAACACTCAAGATCGTTAAATAATTTTTCGACTATCATGTTAGCGCCTATACCAACCGCCACGTATGGACTTTGAGAGGTGTAAAGTCAGGCATGCGAAACCACAAACGGATTTGGGGCGACCGCCAGGAATAGGTCAGTCGCCGATTGGGAGGATAAATGAAGTATTTTGCTCTGGCTCTTGCCATGACCGCGACGACGGCCGTGACTGCGAACGCGCAATCTGCGGAGGTCATTCATTGGTGGACATCCGCTGCGGAGTCGGCGGGCGTTGGCGTGATTGCTGATGCCTACGGTGACACCGGCGGCGAATGGATCGACCAGGCCGTGGCCGGCAGTGACGCCGCGAAGACATCCGCGATCAGCCGGATGGTCGGTGGCAACCCGCCCGACGCGGCGCAATTCAACCTTGGCGCGGATATCGACAACCTTGTCGACAGCGCCGTCCTGGCACCGATTGATGCCGTGGCCGAAGCGAATGACTGGGCCAGCGTCATGCCCCAGGCCGTGCTGGATGCCGTGACCCGGGACGGGCACATCTACGGCGTGCCGATCCAGCTTCAGGGCACCAACTTCCTCTTCGCTTCTGCGGATGCGCTCGGCAAGGTGGGTGCCGGAATGCCGCAAACCTGGGACGAATTCTTTGAAACCGGCGACAAGCTGCGCGAAGCGGGCATCGTGCCCTTTGCCCAGGCGGGTGACCGCGACGTCTGGTTCATGAACACATTCCAGGCGGTGCTTGCATCGGTCCTCGGCACCGAGGAGTGGAGCAAGTTCACCGGACCCGATGGTGCCGAGTTCGTCCGCTCCGACGCATTCCGCCCGGTGGCAGAGATCATGGCGAAACTGCCGAGCTATGCGGATTCCGGCGTCTCGGGCCGTCAGTGGAACATCACCAATCAGATGATCCTGAACGGCGAAGCGGGCTTCTTCATCATGGGCGGCTGGGCGATTGGCGAAATCGGTGCCGCAGGCTTTACCCC
Source organism: Sulfitobacter sp. PR48 (assembly GCF_028807335.1). Lineage (NCBI taxonomy): Bacteria > Pseudomonadati > Pseudomonadota > Alphaproteobacteria > Rhodobacterales > Roseobacteraceae > Sulfitobacter > Sulfitobacter sp. PR48. The sequence goes on from NZ_JARAMM010000002.1 coordinate 237,512, forward strand.
CGGCAAAGAAGTGCTTTGCGGTGTCGGTCCGAACCAGGCCCCGCTGGTTGTGGCCGGGGATGTCTGGGCGATGCCCGCCAAGGGCGACGGGCTGACCGAAGCGCAGACCAAACTGGCCGAGGTCACCACCTCTGTCGAGGTTCAGGCCGAGTTCACCGCGACCATGGGCTCGCTGCCGGTACGCTCAGGCGTGGACACATCCAAGTTCAACGCCTGTGCGGCGGCGGGGGCCAAGGCGATCTCGGACGGCAATTCGGTCATGGCGCTCTTCATCAACTTCTCGCCCGAGAAGCTCGGGGCGTTGGGGTCCGAGCTGAAGGTGCTTTGGGTCAACCCCGATGCGACCGCCGACGACTACGTCGAAACCGTCGCGGGCATCCTGGAAGACTACTGATCCTGAGTCCGACCAGAAATGCGCATCGCAGGGCTTCCTGCGGCGCGCACCACCCACGCGTCAATGGAGGATCTGGCGATGGCTAAATTTTCGGGAACGCGCGCGCATGTCTATCTGGCGATGCTGCCGGTCTGGATCATCGTGCTTGTTGCACTTGTCGGCTCGACTGTCTGGACGTTCGTCATTTCCCTGACCAACTCCAAACTTCTGCCCATCTACAAATTCAATTTCTTCCACCAGTACGAACTGCTGCTGAAACTGCCGGCCTGGCAGGTGGCGGTGACCAATCTGATCGTGTTCGGCGTGCTCTTCATCGCGATCTGCCTGGTCTTCGGCTTTATCATGGCGATCATGATGGATCAACGGATCCGGGGCGAGGCGTTCTTTCGCACGGTTTTCCTTTATCCCTACGCCATGTCTTTCGTGGTCACCGGCCTGGTCTGGCAGTGGGTGCTGAACCCCGGTTTCGGCATTCAGGCCGCGGTCAGGGGCCTTGGGTTCGAGAGCTTCACCTTCGACTGGATCGTGCAGCCCGACCGGGCGATCTATATCCTTGTCCTTGCCGCCGTGTGGCAGGGCAGCGGGCTGGTCATGGCCATCCTGCTGGCGGGCCTGCGGGGCGTCGACGAGGACCTGTGGAAGGCCACGCGGATCGACGGCATCGCGAAATGGCGTGTCTATACATCCATTGTTCTGCCGATCATCGCGCCGATGGCGGCAACGGCCACCGTGCTGCTCGCTGTCTCGGTTGTGAAGGCCTATGACCTTGTTGTTGCCCTGACCGGCGGCGGTCCGGGGAATGCCACGGAAGTGCCTGCCAAGTTCGTGATGGAGAACCTGTTTGCCCGCCAGAACGTCGCCCTGGCGAATGCGGGCGCGATCATGATGCTGGTCGCCGTCATCGCGATCCTGGTTCCGATGTATTACGCGCGCCGCTACATGGCGCAGAAAGCGGAGGCATGATCATGCGTGCGAATTCTGAAAAGACATTGGCCCGCACCGGCGTCTATGCCTTTCTGGTGATCTCGGCAGCCTTCTTCCTGATGCCTTTCTACGTGATGGTCGTGACCTCGCTGAAGACGATGGATGAAATCCGCGTCACTTCGATCTTTGCCCTGCCGGACGCTCCGACGCTGGAGGCCTGGGTCACCGCATGGCAATCCGCCTGCACGGGCCTGAACTGCAATGGCCTGTCGGTCGGATTCTTCAACTCGGTCATGATCATGGTGCCCGCGACGGTGCTGTCGATCCTGCTGGGGGCGGTCACGGGCTATGCCCTGTCATTCTGGCGTCCGAAAGGCACCGAGCTGATCTTTGGCATCCTGCTTGTTGCGGCCTTCATTCCCTATCAGGTCTTCATCTACCCGCTGGTGCGGATGCTGTCACAGGTCGGGCTTTATAACAGCCTTGCCGGGATCGTGGCCATTCACGTGATCTTTGGCATGCCGATCATGGTGCTCCTGTTCCGCAACTATTATGCCGGGCTGCCCCGTGATCTGTTCAGCGCGGCCCGGGTCGATGGCGGTGGCTTCTGGGTCATCTTCATCCGGCTGATCCTGCCGCTCTCGCCGCCGATCCTGATCGTCGCGGTCATCCTGCAAAGCACACACATCTGGAACGACTTCCTGTTCGGCCTGGTGTTTGCCGGATCAGACAACCAGCCGATGACGGTCTTGCTGAACAACATCGTCAATTCGACGCAGGGCGAGAAAGCCTACAACGTGAACATGGCCGCAACCATCCTTACCGCTGCGGTTCCCCTGATAATCTATCTGGCATCCGGGCGCTGGTTTGTGCGCGGTATCGCAGCCGGCGCCGTGAAGGGATAAGACATGGCTGAAGTTTCAATCGAAAATCTCGACGTCCAATTTGGTGCCGTAAGCGTACTGAAAGACCTCAACCTGTTGATTGCAGAAGGCGAGTTTATCGTACTGCTCGGCTCCTCTGGCTGTGGCAAGTCGACCTTGCTCAACGCGATTGCGGGGCTCATCGACGTGACCGGCGGCAAGGTCCGCATCGGTGGCGAGGACAAGACCCTCGCGGAACCGAAGGATCGCGGCATCGGGATGGTCTTCCAATCCTATGCGCTTTACCCGCAGACCACGGTCGAGGGGAACCTGAGCTTTGGCCTGCGCATGGCGAAGATGCCCAAGGACGAAATCGCGCGGCGTATCGACCGCGTGTCAAAGATGCTCCAGATCGAACCCTACCTGAAGCGTCGTCCTGCGGCCTTGTCAGGCGGTCAGCGCCAGCGGGTTGCCATCGGGCGGGCGCTGGTGCGGGATGCCGATATCTACCTCTTCGACGAACCCCTGTCGAACCTCGACGCCAAGCTGCGCGCCGAACTGCGGGTGGAGCTGAAGGAATTGCACCAGACCATCGGCAAGACGATGATCTATGTGACTCATGATCAGGTCGAAGCCATGACCCTGGCGACCCGTATCGCCGTCATGCAGAACGGTGTGATCCAGCAACTTGCCTCGCCCGAGGATATCTACGAACGCCCTGCGAACCTTTTCGTGGCGGGGTTTGTCGGTTCGCCCGGCATGAACTTCTTTGACGGCAGCCTGCGCTCAGAGGCGGGCAAGACCGTCTTCGTGATCAATGACGGACCGGAAATTGACGTATCCGACTATGCCTTTGACGCGCCGGTCGGGAAGACCGTCTCTGCGGTGCTGGGCATCCGGCCAGAGCATCTGTTCGTCGATGCCGGGGACCTGCCCCTGCGCCTGCCTTTCACCGTCAAGGTATCCGAGTCGATGGGGGCCGACAGCGTGCTGTGGGGCACCACGGCAGGTCAGAAGGCGTCGGTCCGCTTTGGCAGCGAGCTGAAGCTCAATCCGCCGCGCGGCACTGAAATGGAGCTTGGTTTCTCGTCCCGCACCCTCTCGCTCTTTGATGCGGAATCCGGCGTGCGGCTTTGATCGAAGCCAAAAATTTAGAAGGAATGATGATGGATACTGCCTGGGTTGAAGACACTCTGCAAAAACTGACGCTTGAGGAAAAGGTCTCTCTCCTCGCGGGTGCCAACTTCTGGGAAACAGTCGCCATCGAACGGCTTGGTGTGCCTGCAGCGAAGGTCACCGATGGCCCGAACGGGGCGCGCGGCGGGGTGACCGAAAACGGCCCGACGGCGGCGGTCTTCCCGGCGGGGATTGCGCTGGGGTCAAGCTGGAACCCGGAGCTTGTCCGCGAGATTGCCGCGGCCCTGGCAGAGGAAACCCGGACCAAGGGCGCCAATGTGCTGCTGGCACCGACGGTCAACATGCATCGCGGGCCGCTCAATGGCCGCAACTTCGAATGTTATTCCGAAGATCCCGAACTGACGACCGAGATCGCGCTGGCCTATATCGACGGGCTGCAATCGAACGGGATCGGTGCCACGATCAAGCATTTCATCGGCAACGAGAGCGAATATCAGCGGATGACCATGTCGAGCGATATCGGCATCCGGGCGCTGCGGGAAATCTACCTGCCTCCCTTCGAGGCGGCGGTCGCGGCGGGTGTCTGGGCCGTGATGTGTTCCTACAACAAGCTCAACGGCACCTACACCAGCGCGCACAAGTGGCTGTTGAGTGACCTGCTGAAGGACGAATACGGGTTTGACGGAGTCGTGGTCTCTGACTGGACGGCAGTAAAGACCACGGCGGAGAGCATGAACGCGGGTCTGGATCTCGAAATGCCCGGACCGGCGCTTTATCGCGGGCAAAAGCTGCTCGACGCGATTGAACGCGGTGAGGTGGACGTCGATATGGTCACCGACGGGGCGCGGCGCATTCTGGGGCTGGTCGTCCGCGCGGGCGTCCGCATCAGGGAGAACGCGAAAGAGGAGAAATCGGTCGATGCGCCACATCACCGCGCGCTGATCCGGCGGGCCGTGGCCGAAGGGACCGTGCTGCTCAAGAACAATGGCATCCTGCCGCTGCAATCCGGCCAGAAGGCCAGGGTGGCCGTCATCGGGCCGAATGCCGATGTGGCGCGGATCATGGGCGGCGGCAGCGCGCGGGTGAACGCGCATTATCGCATCAGTCCGCTGGAGGGCCTGAAGGCGCGTGACGAACTGGACATCCGTTTCGAGACCGGCTGCGCGAACCATTTGCTGTTGCCGGTGGTGCAGGGGCCGATGACTTCGACCTTTTACAACAGCCCGGATTTCACCGGCCCGGTTGCGTTTGAGAAGCAGTACAACCAATCCGATGCCAAATGGTTCGGCTCCAACGAGCCGGGCGTGGACCTCAAGGTGTTCTCGGTCCGCAACACGTTCGAATTCACGCCGACCGAAAGTGGCCGCCATGAGCTGGGTCTGGCGAATGCGGGACTTGCCCGTCTCTATGTCGATGACGCGCTGGTCGTCGATGGCTGGGACGGTTGGGAGCCGACAGGGGCGACATATTACGATTTCGGTGGTGATGAGCGGATCGTGGAAGTCGACCTTGATGCCGGCAAGACCTACCGCTTCCGGGTCGATTATCAATCTACCACCGGGGTCATGGACGGCATCCAGGCCTTCCGCGTCGGCGTCCATCGGCCTTTGGGCGAAGCCGGGCTGAGGCGCGCGGAAGAGATCGCGCGCGATGCCGAAGTTGCTGTGCTCTTTGTGGGACGTACCCCGGAATGGGACAGCGAGGGGCGGGACCTGCCGGGCCTGTCGCTGCCGCGCGAGCAGGACGCATTGATTGCGCGCGTGGCTGCAGCCAACCCCAACACCGTGGTTGTGCTTCAGACCGGCGGACCGGTGGTCATGCCGTGGAAAGACGACGTGGCTGCGATCCTTGAGGCCTGGTATCCGGGGCAGGAGCTAGGGCACAGCGTTGCCGATGTCCTGATGGGCGATGCGGAGCCGGGCGGGCGCTTGCCCCAGACCTTCCCGAATGCGCTCGACGCCAATCCGACCACCGGCAACTATCCGGGCGACAACGGCCATGTCAGCTATGACGAGGGCGTTTTCATCGGGTATCGGCATTACGACGCAAAGGGTGGGGCGGGTGTCTTGTATCCGTTCGGGTTCGGCCTGTCTTACACCGACTTTGAAATCGGCGCGCCGGTGGCTTCTGCCTCCGAGATCGACGCGGGCGGCAGCGTGACGGTCACAGTTCCGGTTAAGAACACCGGGCAACGCCGCGGCAAGGCTGTCGTACAGCTTTATGTCGCTCCGCCGGAAGGGCGGGGAAGACCGGTCAAGGAGCTGCGCGGGTTCAAGGCGTTGACGCTGGACCCGGGCGCGGCCTCCGAGGCTCGGATCGCGCTGGACATGCGCGATCTGGCCTATTTCGATGTGGAGAGCAATGCGTGGAAAGCGCCGGCAGGGGATTATGCGCTGTGGGTTGGAACCTCGGCGGCGGACCTTGGCGGCAAGGTGACCCTGCGCCTGACAGAAGATTGGACCAAGGCGTGCAAGACCGCAGCCCCCGATGCCTGAGGCGTGAGGGTGCCGCGGGACCTGCTGGTCTGACCGGCCCCGCTGCGCCCTGTCGTCTCGGGGTTCAGACCCGGCGACGGGCCAATGGATAGGGATGTGGCGGGCGACAAAGCAGGCTCATGTTAGCGCTAGACTGAACTTGGTGCATACATTAAATAACTCCTGTCCAGTAATATACGGCAGGAAAACAGGTGAACGATCTCGGCCTCCTTCGGATACTGGTTGCGGTGCACGAATGCGGCTCGACAACGGGGGCCGCAGAGCGCCTGAATGTCTCTCAGCCCTCGATATCGCAAGGCTTGGGACGGTTGCGTGATATCACCGGCGACCAGATGTTCATCCGGGGGTCGCGGTCCATGACCCCGACGTCACTTGCCACCCAGCTCTATCTCGAATGCCGCAGTCCACTGAACCAGCTGGAAGGCACGTTTCGTGCGGACGAACCCTTTGACCCCAAAACCACAAGGGACCGGTTCACCATCGCGTTTTCGGATATCGGGGCGCTGACATTCCTGCCGCCACTTGTCGGCGCTCTGCAGAAACGGGCGCCTGGCATACGGATCGAGGCGACGCCACTGGAGATTACCCAGGTGGATTCTCTGCTGAAGTCCGGGCGTCTCGACTTTGCAATCGGCAAGCTGGAAACCCAGGACCCTGCATTGTCTCAGATAGACCTTATCGACCAACATTACGCGGCCATCGTCCGTCGCGATCACCCGACGATTCAGGGCGCGTTGGACGAAGAGACATTCCGAAACGCGGCCCATGCGGTTGTTTCCGATGCCGCAGGGCACTGGCAGGCCGTGAGCCATGTTGTCCACGCTGACGAACCCGCCTTTGATGTGCGCCTGACCCTGGCGCAGTTCAACGTGTTGCCCGCCACGATCAGGGAAAGCAACCTGATCGGCGTGGTGCCGCACCGCAGCGCCGTCGCCTTTTCGGAGACCTGGAACCTGCAGGTGCTCGATATCCCGATTCCTCTGCCGCGGTTCACTGTCAGACTCCTGGCGCACAAGGGCACAGGCCAGCGCCGGACCGCCTATGACTGGATGACGACCTTTATCAAGGACGTCCTTGGGTCAGGGCCGACAGAACCCGGCCAAGTGTGAGCGCATGAGCCTGGGATGGCGTGACCAGATACCTGTTGGCACCCAGATGATCACCCGTGAACGCGGGAAGCTGGCAGGGCGTGTCAAAGACCAACGGCTTTGGCGTACACGCGAACCGACACTGCGAACCCGGTGCGGCCTGCGGCGAACAGCGGGAAACCTCGTCAGGCGGGCATCTCATGAATTTTCCGAACCGGATGGTGCCGGAGCCTGTTCGAGCAATTTGTCCGTCAGGACGCGCGTGCGGTTCTCTGCGTCGGCCAGCGCCGCTTCCAGCGCGGCGATGCGGGCCTGGATTGTTGGTTCATCTGCCTTGCGGCACTCCAGATCGCCCCACATGGCGTCTATTTCCTGGGCCATGGTGGTCAGGTAGAGCCCGAATTCAGACCCGCTTCCCTGTGCCGGGCCGGTTGAACCCGCGCGCCGATACAGGCTTTCGAATGCAGTGATCGCGGGACCAATCGAGAAGCGATCGCGGATCGTATGGGTGACCTGGCGCACCTTTTCCTGGTCGAAGTCTGCCAGTTGCCGGCCCAGCCATTCGCTGTCCATGACGCTGGCCGAGGTAAAGTAACGCGGGCTGAAATTGGAAGCGGCCCAATCGTCGAGCGTATCCGGAACCACAATTGCCCCGGCAAGTTGCGGCACAACCGGGATCACCGCGCATCCGCTGGCCGCCGCTTCAATGGCCGAGCGTCCGATGGCAAATGCGATGTCGTAGTCGGGCAGGAAATACTCCGGGCGGGGGCGGGGGTTGCCATATGCATAGCCAACCTTGTCCAGCGCGATGCCATGATCCGCGCAGGCCGTTTCAAGCAGCTCCAGCTCTGCGGGGTAGAACCCTGACTGGCCATAAAGAACAGCGCGTGCCGGTCTGGCGATGGTCTTGCGCACCCGGGAGAAACGCTCCAGATCGACGAAATTGGGGATCGTGATGATACGGTCTTCGGGGATGGTGGTTTCGGTGGCCAGCCGGGGGGCCATCCGCTCCGATGTGACCACATGAAAGCGGATGCGGGGATGAACGGGGGGGCGTTCGACCCAGGGCCTTGTGCCGTGCCAGCAGTAAATCGCGGGCGTGTCCGGGAAATGCGCGAGCGCCGCCATGGTCGGCAAATGATGCTGACCGTGGATCACATCAGGTGTGAAGGGCACCTCAGCAGGTGTTTCGCAGACCGGGATACCGCTGGGCGTGACGATATTGGCCAGTTTTCCGGGGGCAGGGCAATAGATGGCAACCTCGCGTCCCCGGTTCTTGAGGGCGCGCGCGACCTCGATGGCGAAGAACTCCGAGCCGCCGTAGTTCTTCAGCTCCCGCTGCGTGATCAGAATGCGTTGGGGGGCTGGCTGAACGGTATCGGGACTATCCAAAGCACTGGCGGACCGTCGCAGCAGGCGGCGCAGGAAGCTGGGGCTGCCGGTCACGCCTTGGGGCCTTGGAGCAAGGGTTGGACGCGCGGCAGGAGCGTTGCGCAACGCCCGGCTGCGGCTGGCGTGTGGGCAGCCCAGCCTGACCGGACCGGAGGCGTCTGACGTTTTGTCAGCCAAAGGCGGTAATACGGATTATCCGGGCCGCCAAGCGGTGCCTGGTCGATATCGAATACCGCATGGTAGGCCCGCGCATTCGCAGTGCCAAAGCGGCTGTCGTCCACCGGATAGATCCGCCGACGCACCCGGCCGGCGCCGGGGTAGATTTCCCAAAGCTTCAGACCGATGACCGATCCGTAGGCGTCCAGGAGGTAGCCCGCCAGCACACCGGAATGGGTGGTGTGATTGCCGGTGATCCCCAGACCTTCGCCGCCATCCCAGCGATCACTGGGCCGTCCGCGCCGGTCCATGAAACTGGCAACCGGGGTGCCCATGGGCATGATCACATCGACGGCGCGGCAGCCGCGACGCCAGTTGGCCACGGTCCGCAGGGCATTTCCCGCAAATTTGGGCAGAACAACGCATTCCTCGCTGCCCCAGTAGGCGACATGTGCATCCAGGAAGTCCTGATAAGCCTGGTTGAATTGCGTCTCCGGCCAGCGGTGCGAGGGCGGCGGAGGCAGGGGCAGCCAATCGGGTGCATCTGACGGGTCGGCAGCAGGGAAATTGCAAATTGGTGCAGATTTGCCAGTTGCTTGGCGCATTCAGAAAAGCTCCGACGTGGAAATCAAGTGGATCAAACCAGAAGATTATACAGTCGAATCGGCAATTCAGTGAAATTCTTTTGCCGCGCGTGTTTCACGCATGGGCATTCGATCAGCTGGGCGGGCGTTACCGCAAGTGCAGGACCCGCGCCGGAACCGGGGCTCAGCCCGCCACAACGGCCTGCAGGTCGAAGATCGGCAGCAGCACGGCAAGGACAATGACCAGCACCATTGCGCCCACCAGCATCATCAAGGCCGGTTCAAGCAATGCGGCAATGCGTTTGCGTTCGGTGGAAAGGCCGTTCTCGACCAGCACCGCGCTGCGTTCTGTCATGCTGGCCAGCCTGACAGAGGCCTCCCCCGCCTGGATGAGTTGTCTTGCGACGGGCGGGATGATCGTCAGCGCGCGCAGCGCCTGCGACATCGTCTCGCCCCGCGAGATCGCCAGCGAAACCTGTGCGGCTTCCTGCTGGAACCGGGCCACATCCAAGACTTCGGAAGCGTTCTGGATGGCGACCGGCACGGTGTTCCTGCTGCTGAGAACCAGCGCCAGCGTGCGCAGATATTGCACGGCGGCGGACAGGCGCATGAAACGGCCCACCAATGGCAGGCGCAAGAACAGCTTGTCGCGCTGGGCACGGATGGCAGGCACACGCCCGGAGGCAAAGCCGAAAGCGACAAGGCAGGCCAGGCCGATCAGCAGAATGGTGAAATTGGCCTGTATCCAGTTGCTGATGCCCAGCACCACCTGCGTGATGGAGGGCAGCGGCTGGTCGGACAGCTCGTACATCGCCACGATTTCAGGTGCGACGTTGACCATGAGGATCGCACAGACCAGCAGGGCGACAGCGGCGACAAATGCAGGATAGATCAGCGCTGTCGAGATCTGTGCCTTGTCCACGCCCTGGTTTTCAAGGTGATCGGCAAGTTCGTTGAACACACCGGCGAGGTTGCCGGCCGTCTCACCGGCCCGGACGGATGCGACATAATAGGGGGCAAAGCCCGCCTGCGTCCGTCGCAATGCATCCGACAGGGTCGAGCCATCCATCAGATCCGCGCGCGCCCGCGCGGCCACCGCATCAAGGCTGGGGTGTCCGCCTTGCCGGACCGCTTCCAATGCTTCGTCCACCGGCAGTTCGGCACCCAGCAGGACAGCCATTTGCCGGGTGAACACCGCTTGAAGGTCAGGGCTCAGGGTGGTGCGTCTCTGACCGGAAAAAAGCCCCGATGTCGTCCTGTTGCGCCGTTCATTCAGCTCAGAGACGAAAAGGCCCTTTTCGGCGAGCTGGGCAGCGGCATGGGCTTCGGTATCGGCGATCACCGTGCCGGATTTGCGCTTTCCCGCTTTGGTGTACGCGACATAGGCGTAGGCTCTCACGCGACGTCCCCGACCACGCGGAGGGTCTCGGCGATGCTGGTCCGTCCCGCCGCGACTTCGATCAGGCCTTGTCCGATCAAGGTTTCCCGCCCGGTCAGTGCCAGCCTGCGCATCTCGGCTTCGCTGGCGCCGGCATCAATGGCCGCACGCAGGGCTTCACCTACTTCGATCATCTCGAAGATACCGACCCGGCCCGCATAACCGGAATTGCCGCAGGCTGTGCAGCCTTCTGCGGCGTAAATGGTTTCGGGAACCCGCAGGCCATGTCGGTTGAAATGTTCGGCCTCGGCCTCGCTTGGTGCATGGGGGCGGCGGCAGGCGCTGCACAGGCGGCGCAGCAGCCGCTGGGCAATCACGCCGCGCAGGGTGGCCGCGATCAGGAAGTCGTCCAGCCCCAGGTCGCGCAGGCGCACCACCGCGCCCACCGATCCGTTGGCGTGCAGGGAGGAAAACACGAGGTGCCCGGTCAGTGCGGCCTGTGCGGCCACGCTGGAGGTTTCGCCGTCGCGGATCTCCCCCACGAGGATCACATCCGGATCCTGCCGCAGGGTGGCGCGCAGCCCGTTGGCAAAGGTCATCCCGATCTCGGCGTTGATCTGGGACTGGGAGATGCCGGGAAGATCGTATTCGATGGGATCCTCGACAGTGACGATATTGCGCTCGTCCCGGTTGGCCAGCTTCAGCAGGGAGTAGAGTGTTGTCGTCTTGCCCGCACCTGTTGGCCCGGTGGCGAGGATCACGCCGTTCGGCAGCGCCGCCAGCCGGTGCAGCAGCGTGACCTGATCCTTGCTGAGACCCAGGTCGGACAATTCCATGAGCCCGGCAGAGCGGTCGAGAATCCGCAGAACGATCCGTTCGCCGTAGTTGCCGGGAAGCGAGCTGACGCGAGTGTCGATCTGCCGCCCGCCCAAGGACAGGGGGATGCGCCCGTCCTGCGGCAGCCGCGTTTCCGCGATGTCGAGACCGGCCATGACCTTGAGCCGCGACACCACCCGCTTTACGGGCACGTCAGAGCGGTCCATCACCGTCTTGAGAAAGCCATCAACGCGCATTCGCGCCCGCAGGCCGCCTTCATAGGGCTCGATGTGCAGGTCCGACGCACCCGCCGTCACGGCGCGGCGCAGCAATTGATTCACCAGTTGAATGACCGGAGCATCGCCGGAATCTTCCAGAAGATCGCGCTGGCGGGCCGGACCCTGACCACCGCCGCCGGTGTCTTCCAGGTCAAAGGACAACGTGTTCTGCGTGTCGGTGCTGTCGTCCTTGGATTGATAGACCCGTGCCAGCGTTGTTTCGAAACCTGCTGCATCCTGGGTGACAAGGGTCAGCGGCCCCTGCCTTGCCGCGCGCCGCTGCGCCTCGCGCAGGCCTGTCTGGGTGGCGGCCGGTCCCAGGATGATATCCGAACCATCCAGTATCACCTGCTGATCGCGGGCAAAGACGAACGGCAAACGCCGCTCTGCCGGGGCCGGATCAGTCACGTCCTCCTTTGAACCGAAGCCGGGTCGGGAGGGGGGGATAGTTTCGGTTTTGCGCAAAGTCATCGACAAATCCGGCGTCAAAGGGTTGGTTCAAATCCACGCCATCGAAGGGCAGGGTGCCACTGGGCGTCTTCGGGTACTGTCCATCATCGGGGGGTTGCAGCGCAAGGGTCGCGTTTTTCGCCTCACGGGCAATCGCTGTGGTGATCTTGCGGGCCTCGTGGTCATCCTTGACCACCCGCGGGCGCAACATGACCAGCAGCACGCGCTGGTTCTTGTTGGCGTTCTTGCCCCGGAACAGACCACCGACAAGTGGCAATTTGCTGAGCCCTGGAACCCGTTGCGACACGGACCCGGAGCCATTTTCCAGAAGCCCGCCCAACATGATCACATTGCCGTCGCGCACCAGAACGGTTGTGGACAGGGCCCGGCGTGCCGTGATCTCTCCCCCCGCTGAGGACTTGCTGTTGGTCAGGTTCGATACTTCCTGTTCGATCTCCATCCGCACGGTGCGGTCCGCATTGATCTGCGGTGTCACCTTGAGGGTCAGGCCCACATCCTGGCGTTCGATGGTCTGGAACGGGTTGTCCGGCTGGGCGGTTTCGCCAACCTGGGCGAAGGAACCGGTCACGAACGGCACGTTCTGCGCCACCACGATCTCGGCTTCCTGGTTGTTCAGGGTCATGATCGAGGGGGTGGACAAAAGGCGGGTCGAATTTGTGGAGGCGATGGCGCCGAGCAGCCCGACGATGCCCTCACCGCTGGAATTGCGCGCGCCGACGCCGAAATAGCCGCCGTTGCCCGGCGTCGGCACGGTGTTTGTGGTGTTGTTCAGAACGGAGGACACAAGGCTGGTCAGGCTGGGACGCCCGTCCAGAGTGAACTCCACGCCGCCGATGATCGCGTCGTTGAGGATTGCGCCGAATTGCGCGGACAGGTCGGCAAAGCCAATGACCGACATTTCAAAGATGACCGCTTCGACCAGCACCTGGGTGGGGCGGCGATCAAGGAAATGTACCATTTCGATGATGTCGCCCATCTGTTCGGGCGGGGCGGTGATCAGCAGGGTATTTGTCTGTGTCTCCGCAATGATCCGGACAGCCGCATCGGTTTCGGCGCGTTGTTCGTTGGTGATGGCGCGGGTCACCACATCCGCAAGACGGGTGGCATCGGCATAGTTCAATTCGACCGCGCGGGAGGCGACATTGGCGTTCTGCGTGTCCAGCCGCGAGGCAAGCGTGCGGATCTGCTGCACCAGGCTGTCAGAGCCGGAGACGATCAGCGCATTGGAACGCCGGTCGATGGAGACCGCCGCATCGTCGGGAACGATCTGCATGGACTGGATCACCTGCAGCACCTCGGCGGCATCGGCATTGCGCAGGCGTACCATTTCGATGGGCCGTTCGCGCGGGGTGTCCAGACGGCGGATCAAGGCTTCTATCCGGGCGTGGTTCTGGCCCCTGTCCGACAGGATCAGCAGGTTGGACCCCGGAACGGGGGACAGCACGGCCTCCGCGGGGAGCAGGGGGCGGATCACTTCGATGATCTCTGTCAGCGGTACATTGTTGACCTCGATCACCCGGGTCTCGAAGCCTTTGGGTGCGGTCCGTGCCGGGCCGGAGGACAATTCGCGCGCAACGTTCATCGGGACGATCCGGTCAACGCTGGATCCCTGCACGATGGTCAGCCGGTTCAGTTCAAGAACGTTCAGGAAGACGTCGTAGAGTTCCGCCGGGGTCAGCGTATCGGGGGCCAGCACGGTGACAGTGCCGCGCACATTGGGGTCCAGCACAAAGCTGCGGTTGGTTGCCTCTGACACGATCTCGACAAAGCTGCGCAGATCCGCATCGCGCAGATCCAGTTCAATCTGGGCAGCAGCCGGGGGGGCCGTGACCACAACCCAGGCGAGAGCCTGACAACATGCCATAGAAAGGGCCAGCATTGCCGCCCTCAGGGATAAAATACGTTTCATGACCGCTCTCTGCCTCAAGCCCGGTGCAGGTTCTTGATGACCGCATTCGGGGATTTGCCATGTATTGGCTTGAATCCTAGCGCATAATCGACAGCGATGCACGTCTTTCATGCGCAATCCCGCGGGATGTGGCCAATCGGTCGCGCGGCAATGTCAGCCGGGCGGTTGCTTTTCCTCGACAAATCCGAGGAGCGCCAGATCATCACCCCCGTTGTCGACCCACACACCCTGCTCGTCGATGCGCTTGACGGTCGCCCCGTTGCTGAGCGTGTCGCCCACCCGCATCAGTTGATCGCCGGTGGGATGCGACACCATCGCCCAGATCTTCTGATCCACGCGCACAACCCCTTTCAGGGCATAGCCGAGACTGTCCAGCGGGGGGCGCGGGGGCTGAGGTTCGGGCGTCGGGGCGGGTGGCTGCGGTTCGGCAGCGGGCGGCGGTTTGGGGGGCTGAAGCTCCCCGAACACGGCGGGCCAGCGCCTTGGTCTTGGCGGCTGGGCCGGTGGTTGCGGTTCGGCAACTTCGCCATCCGTGACACGGATGCCTGTGACTTCGTCGCTGGGGGTGTTCAGCGTTTCATGAAGCTTTTGACCCGCCAGCCCCGAGGCGGCGAGGGCAATCAGTGTCATTATCGCAGCTATCAGTCGCATTGTTGCACCGCTCCTGCGCGTTCGGGTCGGGATTTGTAGACGCAAATCCCGTCCTGTGGTAAAGGTAAACTTAATAAACCAATAAATAAAGAGCAGGCAAATGCAGGTATACACACACGCCCGGGCCGGGACGATTGTTCTGTGCGCCCTTCTGATCTCAAGCTGTGCCGAGAACGGCAGCCTTGGTCAAAAGTCCTTTGAAACAGAGTATTCTACTGCGCGAAACGCCTTGGAAGGCGGCGATTTTGCCAAGGCGAACCGCGTCTACAAACGTCTTGTTCCCGATGCAGGCGGGTTCGAGCCGCGTATCCGTCTGGAGCTTTCCCATGGCTATCTCCGCGCGGGTGATTTCGATGCCGCCGCGCAGGAAGCGGGCAAGCTGGCGCAGTCGCAAAATGGCGACGGACGTGCGGCAGCCCTGTCTGTGCAGGCCACCGCGGTGCATGAACTTGGCCTCAAGGCGCTGGCAAAAGGCGACAGGGAGACCGGAAAATCCTACCTTGAGCAGGCAGAGGCGGCGCTGACCGAAGTGCTGGCGACCAACCCTGATCTGGACCCCCTGGGCAGCCTGGCGGGCCGCAAGGCCAGCATCCAGTCGCGTCTCAGCGGGATGAGGTAAGGTTCAGGAGGCCGGGGTCAGGGCCAGCCTGGCGCTGACCTTGCCGGATTCCTCTGTTGTTTCGAAGCGGAAGGACGAGATGTCATAGCCCCAACTGCGGCTGTTGGCGGACATCCAGTCTGCCAAGGCGGTGAATTTGACCTGATCGAACCGCAATTCGACGACGCCCTGGTCCGCCACCGCCAACTCGCTGACAAAGGGCCGCAGACCAGCAGCGATCAGGCTTTCCTCTATGGCGCTTGATCCGATCGGTGCGGTCGCTGCCTGTTCCGGGCCCTGGGCGATCTGGTCCAGTTCGGCAGCGCGGTCCCGGACCCAGATGTTCAGCGCAACGGCCTCGGCATTTTCCGCGAGCGCAGCATCCCTGCCGTCCTTCAATGGCAGCAGAACCGCAAAAATCACAAGCAGGGGCAGGCCGACAGCAAAGAGCAGGGCCAGCAACATCCTTTCGCGCACGGACCGCTGAAGCAGAAAATCAATCAACCGTCCGCTCATTTTGCCGCCTCCGTTCCGGGGGGGCGCAGGCGGATTTCGCTGCGCACGGCGGCGGAGCCTTCGCTGACACGCGATTGCACGACAGTTACCGTCAGCCCGGCCGCGCGCAGGTCGCTGGCAAGCTGGTCGACGCTGGCGAAATCGGGCATTGTCACATCCAGAGCAACCTCTGTTGCGGATACGGTGCTGACCTGATCGGTTTCCACGCCACGGGTGCTGAGAACGCCGGCGGCTGTGGCAAAAAGGTCCAGCGCCGTTATCTTGTCCTGCCAGCCCGCTGCGCGCAGCTGACGCTCGGCCAGCACCTGGCTGACCTGAATGCGCATGTCCAGCAGCGGCCCCGTCGGGATGAATTTGTCGCGTACCAATTCACGGGTCTGGGTGTTCAGTTGGGCGGTTCGGGTTTCGATCCGCCGCGTTTCGATGACCTGAGAGGCCGACCACAGGCCTGCGGCAATCAGCGCGAAAAGCAGCGGCCAGCGCCAGGGCAGGACCTGTTTACGTAATTTGGTCCGCGCCATCTGCGGATCGCGCCGCAGATCGAATTCAATCTCGCCATGGGTAAGAACGGCAGGCACTTCCAGCCCCAGGCCCTTGGCCTCGGCGGGGGAGGCGATGAGTGGGACGTCGTGGCTGTCAGCAAGTGCTTTCAGCCCGTCCGGTGCGGTGCCAAGGCACAATATGGCACCGGGGAGGATGTCCCTGGCCTGATCAAGCTGCATTTCCAGCATCACCATTGCCAGATCAGGTTGCGCGGTGAAGCCTTCGTCAGGTCCAAGGCGCACCATCAGCATGTCGTTCCGCATCGCCATCGACCAGATGCCGGAGGCGGTCGGCAAGGACAGGTAGTCGGGCAAAACAGCGCGGCAATGTGGGCCGGCGATGGCCTTCCACTCTGCCAACAGGGCGGCGTCCGCGATCAGGACCTTCGACCATTTCTCGCTCTGCTTCGGGGGATAGATGGGCCTGATCTCGGTGGTTTCCGCCGTCAGCCCTGCGCGGTCCTGCAATTGGCGGCGGGCGACCTGCTCGCGGGCCTGCCCGCGCAGGCCAGGGGGTAGGTCCAGAGTGATGACCGGAACATCCGCGCCGCAGACAACCGCAACCTGCTGGGCACCGGGGGTAGTGCCGTCGCCGGTCAGCGCGACAAAGTCCTTGCCCGCGTCATATGTGGCCACTTCGGTCACCTGTCGTATCCCGCCCATTTCTGCGGTGCCACGATGCAGGCTCCGCGAGGATTGATCAATGGGCAGGCATCCAAGTCAGTCATATTGGCTGACCCGGAGGCGCACATGTGTCCCGCTCTGGCGGTTGAGACGGTAAAGCAATGTCATGCGTCTTGCATGTTGCCCGTCCAGTTCGGCAGCGATGTCTGTGCGGAACCATTCCGAGGACACCGTGAGGCGTGCTGGTGAAAATTCTTCCGGCAACTGCTCGCCCAGGCGATCTTCCAGCGCGTCGATGAAACCATCGACAGACAGAAAAGGCGTCCGGTCGCGGGTGTTCAGTATCTGGTACAACGTGCTTGGCGGCAGTGTCGGCATGAGGTCCACGAGCATCTCGACGGAGGCGGTGTTGATGTTCACCGGAAGCCCGCCGGGCAGAGCAGTCGCAACGGTGCGCAGGCGGTCTGTTTCCTGTGGTCTGAGGCCGGGGATCTCGCTGATCTGGTCAAACATCAGCAGGGCACCGCCAATCGGGGCGCGGGCCGGGGTCAGCGCGGCATAGGCGCGTTTGTTGTCCGGTCCGCCCGGTTGAATGAAATCCCTGATCAGATCGCCGACGCGGGGCGACAGGCTGGCCCGTTGCAGGAGCTTGTCAAAGGCGCTCTGCGCCGCGTCATGGGTTGGGTCATTCAGCCAGTTGAGGTTGAACAATGCCTGCTGATCCAGAATCCGGCCGGCGACGCGGCCCCGGTCCAGCGGAACGGCGATGTCGGTCTTTGCCCAGGCTTCATTGGCATCATCATGATTGCTGGTCATCAGGTCGGCATTCAGCATGGTGATCGCCAGCGCATCGAAGGCATCCAGATAATAGCTGAGTTGTCCGGCGGTCTGGCTGGCCTGCAAACGCGCGCGACCGCCTTCGGCCCGGGTCAGCAGGAACACCGCTGCCCCGGCAAGGGCCGCAACAATCACCAGCGCATTCACCAGCACGAAACCGGCCTGGCGGGTCATTTCAGTGTCTCGATCAAGGTGATCTCGCCCCATGTTGTGGTGACCAGCGTAACTTCGATCGCCAGCGGGATGAAGTCTGAGTAGATTTCCGCAGCCGGACCTACCCGGTCGTCGTCTTCTTCGGCGCTTGGGGCCGGTCGGTTCTGCAGCATCGGGTTGGTTGGCCCGTCGACCCAGCCCAGGCCGCTCCAGTAGCTGCGGATGCGCAGGTCTTCGACACCGGCCATTACCGTGATTTCAGGCTGCAGGGCCTGTGTGTCTGCCGGGATGAGTGTTGTCCAGACGCGCCGGAAAAGCCTGCCGTCCTCGGGCGCCAGCCGCCATTCCACGCGCTGCAGGTGATCGGACAACTCCGGCGCGCCCAGGGCAGGTTGCCCCGATACCGAAAGGGAAAAGACGCGCCCATCGGTGCTTTGCCCGACGGCCTCTGCCGACGGGCTGTCCGGGGGAAAGAACCGCATCGGCATGATCGCTGTCAGATCGTTGCGCATCAGGGCGACTGCGCGTGACAGCTCCGAGGTGCTGTCATCCAGTTCTGTCAACCGGTCCCGGATGTGCAGCATGCCGGACAGCCCCTGAAGCCCCATGACGGCAACCAGTGCAAAGATCGCCATGGCCACCACAAGTTCGATCAGGGTCATCCCGGTATCACGGCGCCGATCGGTCATGATGCGGGCTCCACCGGGAGGTAGATCACGAAAATCGCGCCGCCGCCGCGCTGTGCCCGGGCTGTCACCGTTGTCTCGGTCAGTCCGGCGGCGGTTGTCTTGGTGGTAGTAGTCAGGCTGATCGTCTGGCCGCCCATGGTGATTTCTGTTGGCAGGGCGGCGCGTTCCTCGGTCGGGAGCAGGCGCAGTTCCTCGGCCCGGTTCCGGGCCACGATCTGTGCCAGCAGCCGGTCCGCGGCACCGCCGATGGCCAGCCGCGATTGATCGGCGGCGCGCAGGGCGGCAATGCTTCCGATTGCCAGGACCAGCACGGCGACGGCCAGTTCGATCAGGGTCAGGCCCCTGTCACCCTTCAATCGCCGCCGCATTTCAGCCCCGTCCATCCGTCGCTCCGGCAGCTTCGCGATGCGCCACGGCTCCCTGAAAACAGGATGTTGAAGGCGGTTGTCTGCCCGTTCGCCAGCAGGATGATCTGGGGTTCATCCAGCCCCGGCCGCGGCTGAAGATTGGCGATGGTCACATCACTTTGCCAGCGGCGAACCGGGTCGCCGATGTCCCAGCCTTGGTCGGTTCTGCGGGCAAAGCCGAGGCCTTCCGGCGTGATGTTCAGACCCTTGCTGTTGCGTCCCTGCATCGCAAGGTCCTGAAGGGCGCGAAACTGTGTCTCGAACCAGGCGCGATCCGATGCGGCGCTGTCCGTTCCGCGGCCGGATACTGCCAGCGTTGCCCCCACCGAAAGCACCGCAAGCACCGAGATGACAACAAGCAATTCGATCAGGGTAAAGCCCCGGTCGGGCGCAGGATTGGATTTCAGTTCTGGTTCCATGATCCGATGTCGGAATCCGGACCGGTGCCGCCCGACACCCCGTCCGCACCATAGGAGAACACGTCGAAATCCCCGTGGACCCCCGGTTGCAGGTATTGATAGGGCTGGCCCCATGGGTCGATGGGCAGCCGCTCCATGTAGCCGTTTGTTGCCCAGTTCGGCGGCTGCGGATCGGTGGTTGGCGGGTTCACCAGCGCGGCCAATCCCTGTTCGGTGGTCGGATAGCGAAAATTGTCCAGACGGTAGAGGTTCACCGCACCGGAAATTGCAGCGATATCCGATTGCGCACGCGCGGCACGGGCCTGATCGGGGCGGTCAATGACACGGGGGACAATCACCAGAGCAAGAATTGACAGGATGACGACCACAACCATCAGTTCCAGCAGCGAAAAACCTGCGTCGCGTCTGGATGGTGTCCCTGCCCGGTCAATGTTTCTGCGCGAAGCAGCACGTTTCATCAAATATGTCCTTTTCAATTCAGCACATGATAGGAGGGGGGCGATATGATTGTCTATGCGATGTTGCAAAATTTGAAGGGACGGCCGGTCGGATGACAGGGGCGCAGCCGTTGCTATTGCTGGTGATCCTGCTCGGCCCGGCAATCGGGTCTTTCCTCGCCGTGCTTGTGGACAGGCTGCCGCGCGGAGAGGATACCGTTCTGCGCGCATCGGGGTGTCGCAGCTGCGGTGCGGCGCTCAAGGCTTGGCAGATGGTCCCGATCCTGTCGTTTCTGATCCAGCGCGGGCGGTGCAAAAACTGTGGTGCCGCGATACCGTCCTGGCTGCTCTATCTTGAACTGATATGCCTTGGCTTTGGTATTCTGGCTGTCCTGCGCGGCGGTGGCGCGACGGAGGTTGTCTTGTCGGCGGCTTTCCTGTGGCTTCTTGCGGTGCTGGCAACAGCAGACCTGATGTGGTTTCGGCTGTTCGATCCGCTGACGGCAGCGCTGGCGCTGGTGGCCTTTGCCATGGCGCTGGCACCGCAGGGTGTGGGTCTGGAACAGGCCGCATTGGGCGCGGCGCTGGGCGCGGGCAGTTTCGCCGCCCTGCGCTGGGGCTATTGGCTGGTGCGGCGGCGCGAAGGGCTGGGTCTGGGGGATGTAAAGCTGATGGTGGGGCTCGGGGCCTTTAGCGGGCCATACGACCTGCCGCTTCTGGTTCTGCTTGCGGCGGTCACGGCCCTGGTGGTCGCGCTGGGACAGAGGTTGGTGAACAGACAGTCGCTTGCTGCCGACCGCCCCCTGCCATTTGGCGCCGCCCTCTGTGCCGCTGCGGCGATGCTCTGGCTGACCGGACCGCAGCTGGCGCCCATGGCCTGGTGAATTGACTTCACGTTCGCGCCGGGTATGGTCGCGGTGCATTTAGAAATTTCGCCTGCAGGACCATTGCTGCGGCACCTGTCCCCTTATCCGAGCGAGCATATGATTTCATTTCAGAATTCCGCAACCCGCCTTCTTTCGGTGACCCTTTTGCTTGCGGGACTGGCTGTGCCATTGGCTGCGCAGGACAGCAGCGCCACATCCGACAGCGCGACAGATGAAGCAGCCGCGCCTGCAACCATGACAGAGGTCGAACAGGCGTGGCAACGCGGCGATTTCGTCTTTGTCCGCAGGGGGCTCAAGACCCTGGCCGAGCAGGAGGGCACAGCCCTCGCGCAATATCGCTATGGGCGGGTTCTGCTGGAGGGCACAGGCGGGCCGAGAGACGTGCAGGGCGCCGTCGGCTGGCTTGAGAAAGCGGTCGCGCAGAACAATGCGGATGCAGCCACGCTGCTGGCGCGTGTCTTGCTCAGCAGCAAGGGCGAAGGGAACGCGGAGCGCGCTGCGGAGCTGTTGTCGAACGCCGCGACACGCGGCGATGCCGAAGCGCAATATTACCTTGGGCTGCTTTTGCTGTCCGGCAAAGGGGTGGAACAGGATCTCGGCCGTGCCTTTGACTGGTTTCTCGCGGCAAGCGAGGGCGGCAACATGCACGCTCAATTCGAGCTGAGCAAAGCCTATTCCCGGGGGCAGGGCACCGAAGCAAACCCGCAGGAGGCGCTGCGCTGGCTGGAAGAAGCTGCCGGGGCCGGTTTGCCTGAAGCACAGTATTTTCTGGCCAATGCGCTGGACAATGGCGGCGGGGTGCCCGTGGACAAGCAAGCGGCGCTGGACTGGTTTCGTCGGGCCGCCGAGAACGGACAGCCGCAGGCTCAGCGCGAACTGGGAACCAAGTATCTTGCCGGGGCAGATGGTGTGACACCAGACGCGGCAGAGGCCCTGCGCTGGCTTGGTGCCGCGGCAGAGGCGGGCGACCGGTCGGCCATGCACAACCTTGGCATCGGTTATGTCAGCGGTGGTTTGTTGCCGCAGGATTACAACAAGGCGCTCAGGTGGTTCGAACAGGCGTCGGACCTGAACCTGGGCCGATCCACCTTTGCGCTCGGGCAGCTTTATGCAAACGGTACAGGAACGGAACAGGACCTGGCCAAGGCTGTGGCGCTTTATGACAAGGCGGCACAGCAGGGTGAGTTGAATGGCGCGCTGGCAATTTCGCAGATGGCCAAGGCCGGGCTGCTTGACGGTCTGATGTCGCCGCATCAGGCGGTTCCCTGGGTCATGACCGACCTGATCCAGAATGCCGATGCAGAGGCTGAGGCATGGCTCTTGGGCCAGGCGGATGCCGGGGTGCGGATCGCGCAGGTCAACCTGGGAGAATTCTATCTGCAAAAGGAAGGCAAGAAGGCTGAAGGCGTCGACCTGATCCAGCGCGCCGCCATGGCGGGAAGTGTTCCCGCACAGTTTCAGCTGGGCAATCTGTATGTAACCGGTGACGGGGTCGATCTGGATTATGTCGCGGCGCACAAGTGGCTGAACATCGCGGCCGCCAGCGGACACCCGGAAGCGGCAGAGACAAGGGCGGTTGTCGGTGACCTGATGACGCCGGATCAGATCGCCGAGGCACAGGCCGAGGCCCGCGCGTATTTCGACACGGCGCGGGCGCGCGCCCCGCAGACGGATCAGGTGGTCCGGACCTCTGATCCCGGTGCCTCCGAACCGACAGCGCGCGACTGATGGCGTTCCGTCCGGTACTTCACGCGGTCCTTGCCTTGGCACTGGTTTGTTCGGGCGGGTCGGTCTGGGCGCAGACCCTGGACAAACTACCGTTGGCCGAGTTGGAAGTGGCGGCAGAGGCCGGGCAGGCCGAAGCGCAATTCGCGCTGGGCATGCGTTACCACAGGGGCGATGGCGCTTCGGAGGATTATGCAGCGGCGGCGCGGTGGTTCGCGCTTGCTGCGGCACAGGGGCATCCGGGTGCCAGCAACCAATTGGCGCGCTACCGCTTCGAGGGGCTGGGCGGCGACAAGGATGTCGAAGAGGCCTTGCGCCTTTTCGAGAGCGCTGCGGCATCTGGTGATCCGCATCATGTCTATGATCTGGCGCGCGCCTTGGAAGTGGTCGGAGACGATATGGGCCGGGTGGCACAGCTTTATCAGCAGGCCACCGACGCCGGCCTGGATGATGCCGCTGTCAGCCTTGGTGTTCTCTACCAGGAAGGGCGTGGGGTCGCGCAGGATTATCTTCGTGCGCTTGAGCTTTACGAGGGTCCTGCGGCGCAGGGCAACGGGCGTGCGTTGAACAATCTGGGGCTTCTTTACGTGCGGGGCACCGGCGTGCCGCAGGATTATGCGCGCGCGGCAGAGTATTTTAGCGCTGCAGTCGAATTGGGGCTGCCAACCGCGATGACCAATCTGGGCGTGCTTTACGAGAATGGTTATGGGGTCGAGCTTGATGAAGAGCGGGCAAAGGCGCTGTACCGCGCCGGGGGAAGGCAGATTGAACCCGATGCAGAACAGCAATCTGCCTTGATCTATGATGCGCGGCTCAAACCGCTGGATCTGTCCGAGCAGGTGCTGAAAGATGTGCAATCCCGGGCCTCCGGCGGGGACCCGGTTGCGATGTTCCAACTGGGTTGGGTCTTGCTGCAATCGCCCGATGCGTCGTTTCAAAATCAATTCCAGGCCGCCGCCCTGTTCCGCGGGGCCGCCGAAGCCGGATATGCGCCAGCCATGGCCAATCTCGGCAGCCTTTATTTTCAGGGGAAAGGAGTGCCGCAGGACTTCGTACTAGCACAGATGTGGATCCTGCGGGCGGCGGCGGGGGGCGCGGAAGAGGCAAAAAACATGAGCGATGGCTACATCAAGCAGATGACAGCGGCGCAGATAAACGAGGCTCAGGCACGCGCCAAAGTGATTCCCTGACCTGCGCGAATTTCTACCTTAAGTAGAAGATTGACTTCGCCACTGTTCGGGGATCAGTGACAATTGGTTGAAAGCATAACAAAATGCTTCGAAACAAGACGATTTTGAGATAATGTTTGCCTGCGGCAGGCCTTGTTTGATATTTTATTAAACTAGGCAGCTGCGGTCGGTGCGATTTAGCGAATTTGTATTTCTTTCTTTTAAACGGTCGGTGCGAACAATGCGCAAAGCGGCCGAAACTGACAGCCGACCATTGCTGACAAATGATTTCGCGGCATTGACCGCATATTATGAAGGGAAATTAACATGTCTATTACTGTATCCAGAATAAGGGGTAGCACCGCGCTGGCCGCGGGTGCCCTGTTGCTGACATCCGGCATGGCGATGGCGGATATCGTTCAAGCCGACGACGTGATCATTACGCGGTCGCTTTGCGTGGGGTTCGATTGTGCCAACGGCGAGGCCTTCGGTTCCGACACGATCCGGCTCAAGGAAAACAATCTGCGGATCAAGGCGATGGATACGTCCGTTGGCGCTTTCCCGAGCGTGGACTGGCAACTGACTTTCAACGATTCCACGAACGGCGGCGCCAACAAGTTTTCCGTCGATGAAATCGACAGTGGCAGAACGCCGTTCACCATTCTGTCCGGTGCGCGTTCGAACTCGATCTTTGTGAACGGCTCGGGGAAGGTGGGCTTCGGAACTGCGACGCCCGTTGTCGATCTGCATGCCAGGAGTGGCAACACGCCGACTCTGCGTCTTGAGCAGGACACATCCAGCGGGTTTGCGGCGCAAACTTGGGACGTGGCCGGCAATGAGACGAACTTTTTCATTCGTGACGCTTCCAACGGGAGCACGTTGCCATTCCGCATCGCGCCCGGCGCTGCAACATCGTCCATCCATATTGCCGGCAACGAAAACGTAGGTATGAGCGCAGGCACAAGCCCCGAAGCATCTTTGCATGTGAAACGGTCCAGCGGTCCTGCGAACCTTTTGATCGAGGCCAACGGCGCGGGCAATGACGCGTCCTTTGCACTGGAAACCGCTGGTGCGGTCGCGGGGACATGGGAATTCCGCGCGCAGGCGGATTCCGGGCGTCTGAACATCGGTGTGGTCGGTGGCAACACACCGATCAAGGTGGACGAAGGCGCGGACAACAACCTGCTGAAGATCGGTGACAATGCCAATTCCGACGCTGTCATCGTCACAGGTCAGATCATCGTCAACGGCACACCGCTGAACGTGCCGGATTACGTCTTCGAACCCGATTACAAGCTCTTGCCGCTGGCAGAAGTCGAGGCGTTCATCGAAGCAAACGGTCACCTGCCGGGGGTTCCTTCGGCGAACAAGATCAATTCGGAACTGCGTTTCAACGTCGTGGATATGCAGCTGAAGTTGCTGGAGAAGGTCGAAGAACTGACCCTCTACACGCTTGAGCAGCAGGCGCTGATTTCAGAGCTGAAAGCGGAAGTCGAAACGCTGAAAAGCGCCAACTGATCAGGGCGAACCGCGAAGATAAAGACAAGCCGCCGCTCCGGTAACGGGGTGGCGGTTTGCGTTTCTGCTGGTGCGCATTGAGGTCGATATCTCAATGGGGTAGCTCTGTTCGGGCAGACCAGAACGCAGTTCAACCCAGGTTTTCACCTTTCACCGCCGTCTGTCGTTTGACCACAAGAGATACAGGGCACACATGAACCTTTCCCCCATGAAACTGTCCATTGTCGTGATCATGCACAACATGCGGCGGGAGGCGGCGCGCACGCTGTATTCCCTTAGTCTTGCACATCAGATCGGGGTGAAGCCCGACGACTACGAAGTGATCGTGATTGACAATGGCTCTTCCGCGCCGCTGGACAAGGCCGACGTGACCCGCTTCGGGCCGCAGTTTCAATACCATTTCCACAAAACAGCCAGCAAGTCCCCCGTTGACGCGATCAACCTGGGTGCGCAGATGGCCAAGGGAGAGGTGTTGGCACTGATCGTGGATGGCGCACGCATGGCAACACCCGGCATTTTGCATCACACCCTGTCGGCTTTCACCGCATATCCCGAGGCGGTTGTCTGTGCGCTGTCGTGGCATCTGGGGCCGGATGTGCAACCCAAATCGACGCAGGAGGGGTACAATCAAACGGTCGAAGACGCCTTGCTGGAACAGGCAGCCTGGCGCGGGGACGGGTATCGCCTGTTTGACATATCCACGATAGCGCCCTCGTCCGGCACCGGTTTCTTTGGCGATTTCCCGGTGGAGTGCAGCTGGATCGCCCTTTCCCGGGACAGGTTCCTCGACTTGGGCGGCTTCGATCCGGCGTTCCAGTCACCGGGGGGCGGGTTCTGTAACCATGACTTCCGCAACCGGGTGCTGCAACAGCCCGGAGTCGTGCCGGTCAAACTGCTGGGTGAAGGCGTCTTTCATCAGGTGCACGGCGGGATCGCAACCAATGCACCGCCCAGGCAACGTCCGTTGCAGGCCTTTCACGAGGAATACACAGAATTGCGCGGCGCACGCTTTGTCCCCGTGCCGGTACCAAATCCGATCTATGTCGGGGGTATGCCCGCCGCAGCGATGCCGTTTCTTAAATGAACGTCCCGACCGGACCCATCACGGCGATCGGGGGGCTGGGTGGCAGTGGCACCCGGGTCGTCGCCGCAATGTTGCGGCAGGCAGGTGTGTTTATCGGCGAGGATCTGAACGGTCCGTTGGACAATCTGTGGTTCACTGTCCTTTTCAAACGTCGCAACTGGACGGACAAACCGCCGCCCGCGTCGCAGATCGTGACCGCGATCAGGCTGTTCCGGCAGGCGATGACACTCGGCCTTGCTGCAGGATTGTCGGGGTCGGATCAGGCGCTG
This sequence comes from Sulfitobacter sp. PR48, assembly GCF_028807335.1. Lineage (NCBI taxonomy): Bacteria > Pseudomonadati > Pseudomonadota > Alphaproteobacteria > Rhodobacterales > Roseobacteraceae > Sulfitobacter > Sulfitobacter sp. PR48. The sequence continues at coordinate 263,922 of NZ_JARAMM010000002.1, forward strand.
ATCGAGACGCTGCAACGGGACCTGCTGCCAGACGGGACATGGGACAGCGGGGCCAAGATCGCGCAGGCGCGGAATCTGCTGCAAAGCGGTGCATCGCCGGTCGCCATGGGCGGGCCATGGGGATGGAAAGAACCGAACACCCATGTCTTCCTGCCATATCTGGATCAGCTGCTGCCGGACTTTCGCTACATCCACATTGTCCGGGACGGGCTGGATATGGCTTTCAGCGGCAACACCTGGCAGGCGCAGAACTGGGGTCATATCCTTGGCCTTTCGCCTGAACCCGATGTGCCGCTGCCCGTACATCAGCTGCGCTACTGGCTGGCCGCGAACCGGCGCGCGCTGACCTATGGCCAGACACGGATGCAGGGCCGCTTCATGGTCATCCGATACGAGGATTTCTGCACCGACCCGATGCGCTATTGGCATCTGATCAAGGCGTTGTCCGGCGGCAATGCGGATTCGATGCCGCCCCCGGATCTGGTGCGTCCGACCACCATCGGACGTGCTGGCACAAACGATCTGTCGGTCATTCCCACCGATCTGCGGCGGGAGGTAGCGGACTTTCAATTGGATTTGGCGAATGCGCGAGATTGAGGTATCTTGCGCACATTGGATTTTTTGAAAATTGAGTTTCACAATGACAGATACATCCGCGCCGACAGGTCCCCACACGCTACGACTTGTCCTGAGTGTTCTGATTGTTGCCGTTCTTGCCTATCTGTTCTGGACCGGATCGCGCTATCCGGCGCTGGACGAAAAGGCGATGATGTCGGGTGCAATCCAGCTTGAAGATTCACTGAGTTTCGAGGCCAAGTTCCCGATCACGGCGGATATGACTCTGCCCCAACGGATTTTCTGGTCCACGCTGAACTGGATCAATACCAACAAGAAGGGCATGACCTTTGGCGTCCTGTTTGCCGCGGCCTTCCTGACGATGATCCCCTATCTGCGACGGCGCAGCTTCAAGGGCGGGTTTGCCAATTCATTTCTGGGCATGGTGATCGGCGCGCCACTGGGCGTTTGTGTGAACTGTGCCGCCCCGATTGCAAAGGGCATGTATTCTGCGGGTCTGCGGGCGGAAACTACCCTCTCCGCGATGATCGCATCACCGACGCTCAACATTGTGGTGCTGACGATGGCGTTTTCGATCCTGCCGTTCTTCATGGCGGTGACAAAGATCGCGTTGAGCCTGCTGGTGATCCTGGTCATCGTGCCGTTGATCTGCCGCACTCTGGCACGGAATGAACTGCCGCAGGACGAGGTCGTTTGCGCGATGAGCCCAGGTGGTGGACTGATGGCGGGAAAGCGGCTGGGCAACAGCCCGGTGGGGGCTGTGGTGAACGTGGCCAAGGAGTATCTGCAGAACCTGTGGTACATCCTCAAGCTGACGGTTCCCCTGATGCTGCTGGCCGGTTTCCTGGGAACGGTGGTCGCCGTGTTGCTGCCGCAGGACATGATTACCGGCCTGTCGTTCTCGTTTCTCGCCCTGATCGCCATTGCGCTGGTCGGGTTGTTCCTGCCGGTGCCGATCGCCTTTGACGTGGTGGTCACGGGGGCATTGCTGAGCGCGGGGCTGTCACATGGATACGTGATGGGGCTGCTGTTCACGCTGGGCACCTTTTCGGTCTATTCCTTCTTTATCGTCTGGCAGGCCATCGGGTTGCGGGCGGCTGGCATGCTGGCCGCCGCGGTCGGCGTGCTGGGGATCATCGCCGGTCTTGGCGCGCAAATCTATTATGACAGGCAATCGGAACGGGCCCTGGACATTCTGTTGCAGGGCAATGCCGCCCCGGTCAACGCGCCGCTCTTTATGGCTGCGGAGGCAGCGGGGACCGATCCCTGGCAGGTCACCAGCGAAGATGCGGACCGGATCACCTTGGCTGCCCAGCCGCTGGCACCGCTTTCGGACTCCGCCGAGACAGGTTTCACCCGGATGGAGGCGCGCACGATTGGCATCGACAAACCTGTCGAGTTTTCCTTTCGCGACATGTGGCCACCGTTCTGGGAAGGCCGGTCGGTTTCTTCGGGGGATATTGACCGTGACGGCGACCTTGACCTCGCCATCGCCTCCACCGAGGTGGGCCTGTACCTTTACCTGAATGACGGGAAAGGGCAGTTCACGCGGCAGAAGATCGACATGGGGCCGCTGGCCGATATGGCTGTGTTTCAGTCGGCTCTGGTGGATATCGACAATGATGGCTGGCTTGATCTCTTCCTCGGCACCTATCGTCAGGGCAATTACATCTGGCGGAATGAAGATGGGCAGTTCAGCGCGGACAGCCTGCGCCCGGTGCAGGGCCGGGATACGGATATACTGGCTCTCTCGCTCAGCTTTGCCGATGCGGACCGCGATGGCGATCTTGATGTTGCACTGGGGAACTGGGCCGCTGGCTGGTATCGCCGCATTCCGGGTGAGGAATCGCGCAACCGGGTGATCTGGAACGATGACGGCGCGCTTTCGGGAAAGCAATTTACCGATCTTCCGGGATTGCCGGGCGAGACGCTGAGCATCCTGTGGACCGATCTTGACAGTGACGGGGCCACTGATCTGGTGGTCGGCAACGATTTCGACATTCCTGATTATTTCTATCGTGGTGACGGCGCTGGCGGACTGTCGATGATCGACCACGCCTCGGGGTTGATCCCGCATACAACCACCACAACCATGGCGGTAAAGACGGCGGACCTGTCCAACGACGGCACACCGGAGATCTACCTTGCGCAGATCGCGGGCCGGTCGTCGGGCGTGTCCAGAAAGCTGAAGATGCAGTCGCTGGACCAATATTGCGACGGCATCGCCGATCCCCAGGCCAAGGCCACCTGCGCCAGGAACATGGAGATCAAGACCTGGTACAAGTCCGGCAACAACTTTGACCCGACCTACGCCAGCCGGTGCCAGGAACTGGAAGGACGTTACAAGGACGAATGCCGCGCCATGCTGGTCAAGGACCTTGCGATCCAGAAGGAAGACCCCGGTATTTGCACGCTGATCCCCGTGGGGCAGACCATTCCCCGCGCCTATTGCGATACGCATTTCATGCCGGTGCGTCAGCCAAAGCCGGAGGAAATCGCCCTGACCCATCCGCAAATCCTGCGGTCCAACGTGCTGCTGTCCTGGGTGGAAAATGCTTATTCCGATCAGGCTGCAGAGGTTGGCCTTGATGTCGGCGGCTGGAGCTGGGACACCAAGATCTTTGATTTCGACAATGACGGCTGGCAGGACGTGTACATCGTGAACGGCACCTGGGTGCCCAACGAAGTGTCACCGTCCAACTTGTTTTTCCACAATCAGGGGAACGGCACCTTCAAGGAAGCCTCAGGGCCCTTCGGGCTGGAAGATTACCTGATGACAGCCGCCGCGACCCAGTTCGACATGGACAATGACGGCGATCTTGACCTGCTGACCCACCCCGTCAACGGCCCGCTGGTCGTATTCCGCAACAACAGCCAGACCCGGGGCATCGTGTTCGAACTGGCGGATATGGCGGGCAACCGTGACGGCATCGGTGCCGTGCTGCGCCTGACGGATGCAAACGGGCTGACCCAGATGCGCGAGGTGCAGATGGGCGGCGGGTTCATGTCTTTCGATGCGCCGCGCGTGCATTTCGGGTTGGGTGAAACTGGCCGCGCGACAAAGCTGTCGCTGCGCTGGGCAGATGGCACCGAAACCACCATCGAAGGCCAGCTTGACGCAGGTAATATCTACCGGATCAGCCGCACCGCCGGCAACGGTTAAGCTCTGTGCCCCTTGAATTGCGCCAGGGATATGCCTGCGGCTTCCAGCTCTGACCGGACAGCGGCGGCGATCTGAACCGCCTCGGCGGTATCGCCGTGCAGACAGATCGTGTCGATCCGCGTCGGGATATGCTTGCCGCTTTCCGTGATGATCGCCCCTGCGCGCACCATCTCGACCATCCGTTTGCCTGCGAGGGCGGCATCGTGGATCACGGCACCGGGCAGGGAACGATCCACCAGAGTGGCGTTGTCGTTGTAGGCGCGATCCGCGAAGATCTCTCCGGCCCAGGCGCAGCCAAGCGCCTCTGCCGCGCTCTGTTGCGCCGTGGCAGAGAGCACCATGACGATGAGGTCGGGGGCCACGCTCAGCGCGGCTTCGTAAAGATCGCGGGCGAGACCTTCATCTTCTGAGGCCATGTTGGCCAGGGCGCCATGCAGCTTGAGATGGCGAACCTCAGCGCCCAGGCTGCGGGCCATTCCGACACTTGCGGCAACCTGGTAGCGGATCTGGTTCTGCAAGGTGGCGCGTGGCACCGACATGCGGTTGCGGCCAAACCCGGCGATGTCCATGAACCCCGGATGCGCGCCGATGCCGACCCCGTTGTCATGGGCAATGCGCATGGTCGCGGCCATCACATCGGCATCCCCGGCGTGACCGCCACAGGCGATATTGGCAGAGGTGACGATATCCAGCAGGGCCGCATCGTCACCCATCTTCCAGGCACCATAGCTTTCGCCCATGTCGGCGTTCAGATCGACGGATGGCATGTCATGTTCCCTCTTCAAATGGGTTTGCATTGGCAGATACGGCGCCGCCAATCAGTTGATAGGACAGCAGATCGCGCATTTCAGCAGGATTGCGGACCAATGGATAGCGTTTGCCGGGCAGGGCAGTCAGTTCGGCGGCGGCACGCTTTTCGATGGCGATGGCTTCTTCCAGCGACACGAAGGCGAACCGGATTGCGGCACCTGCCGGGGCCTGGGCGATGCGGGGCAGATCGGCTGGCAGCACGGTGGCAATGCGCGGATAGCCTCCGGTTGTCTGGCTTTCGCACATCAGCACGAAGGGCGCACCGTCACCGGTGATCTGGATATCCCCCTGCACGATCACTTCCGAGACGATGCTGAGCTGACCGTCAGAAAAGAACCCCTCACCGTCGCTGTCCATCCGGACACCCTGCCGGTTTGCGCGCGGATCGCGCCTGAACGTCGTCCGGGTGAAACGCGCGCGGGTATCGGCGCTGAAATGAACGGTCTGCATGCTTTCCACCACATGTACCGTACCGCCGTCGAAGCGGTTGTCGCGTGGCAGCGCCATGCCGGTCTCCGACCCCTTGTCAGGCCCGATGGCCAGCGTGTCGCCGGATTTCAGTGCCGCCCCCAGACCGGCGCTCAGGTGGCTGGACCGCGACCCCATCAGTTCCGGCGTGGCAAGCCCGCCGCCGATATGCAGGTAGCCATAGGTGCCGCCCGTCGCCCCGCCGATGGTCAGCTTGGCACCGGCGGGCAAAAGGTGGCTGGCATTCCAGACAATCGCGGCCCCGTCGATATTGGCGGTCATCGCCGCCCCGGTCAGCGCGATGCGCAGGTCGGTGTCGCTGGTGAACGTGCCGCCTGCGCCGATCATCTCGATCGCGGCCCCCGCCGGCTGGCGGAGCAGGGCAGCCCCTTCGTGCAGGGCGATGGGGTCGGCGGCGCCGCCCCTGGTCAGCCCCTGCGCGCGGTATCCCGTGCGACCGAAATCCTGAATGCTCAGCGCCGGACCGGCCTGCACAACGGTCAGTGTCGCGCTCATGCCAGGACCTCCCTGCTTGCGCCGCCATCGCCGGATTGGTCCTTGCTGCGGATCTTCTCCAGCTCGGCGGGCTCAATAGCGGGAAAACAAAGCTCGTCCCCCGGTGAGAGGGCAAAGGCATGCTCGCTTTCAGGGCGGAAGGTGCGGAACGCGGTCTGTCCGATATGGCGCCATCCGGTGGGGGAGGCATTGGTGAACAGGACCAGCTGCCGGATCGCGATGATCAGCGCCCCGGCGGGGACCGACTTTGACAAGGCCTGCTGGCGGGGGATGTTCCAGGTCTCGCTCAGCTCGCCCAGGTAGGGCTGGCCGGGGGCGAAACCGATGGTCAGCACCCGCACACGCGCGCCCGAGATCTGGCGGATCGCCTCGTCCGGGTCGACACCGGCGACTTCGGCGGCTTCTTCAAGCTGCGGCGCAAGTTCGGTGCCGTAGACGGTGGGAATGTGCCAAAGGGTCCGGCCCGGTGGCAGGTCCGCCCTGTACCAGTCGCGGCTGGTCAGCAGATCGCGCAGGCGTTCCGTCATTTCCTCTGCCGGGGTCACGGCAAGGTTCACCTGCAGAAAGGTGGAGACAAGGGAGGTGCTTGTCTCGGTCACCTCTGGCCAATCCGCGTCCTCGATTGCCGCGCGCAGGGCGAGTGCGGCGCGGTTGGCGGGTTCGGTCATCGCTTCGGCGAAGGTGACAAGGATCCCGGACAGCCCGACGCGGCGGATTTGCGGCCAGTCAGTCATCGCAGAGCATCTTTCGGTAGAGGCGGGGCAACAGGATCGGTGTGAGATACATCGGCACCTGCCAGCAACCCACGAAGACCAGCAGCGGGGCCAGCACATCGGCCGGGAGCGCCACGAGGAACAGCGCGATGTTGCGGGTGCCTGCGCCAATGGCCAAAGGCCCAGCGACGGCTCGCAGGCGGGTGTGTCGCAGGGTCAGCAGCACCGCGATCTGCAAGCCATAGCTGGTTGCGAAGGCCAGCAGCATCCACAGGGCGACCAGCCCCGGTGTCGTGCGCAGCGCCGGGTTGAGCGCGGCCATCAGCCCGATGACGATGATCGAAAACGCCAGGGTGGATGCGCCATCCATCGCCTTGATCTGGGAGGGTGTCGGCGCGCGGAGCAGCCAATGTCTGAGCGCGAAGCCCAGACCGGTTGAGACGATGATTACCAGGAGCAACCGAAATGACGAGGCGAGGACGGCCTGTGCCGGGCCGAGCTGCGGTATCAGCGCGAGGATGGGCAGGACGGTCAGCGGAAAGGCTGCCGTGCCCAGGACGAGGATCTGCATCGTCCGTCCCGCGTCCTGCTCCATCATCAAGGCCAGGTTCGGTGACCCCGATATGGCAGGAGCCGCGCAGGTCAGCACCAGCGCAAGCGCGCCGGGTGTATTGTGCAATCCGAAGGGAACGAGACAGGCGTAAAGCGCCAGCGGCAGGGCCAATTGCAGCAGGGCAATCGCGCCCAGCCCCCAGCGCAGATCCCGCACCGCGCCCAGGGCCGCGCGCCGTCCGATGCGCAGCGCGGTCAGCAGCAGGAGCAGCGCCACCATCTCGGCCAGCCAGGGATAAAGCGCGCGGGCGAGCCCCGGCAGCAGCAGCCCCGCCGCAAGCCCGGCGATCAGGCAGGCGCGGGCATGGGTTGCCACCAGATGAAGAAACCGGATCAAGGCTAGTCCTCATGACGGCCCCTGGCGCAGGTTGTCAGGCAGCCAGGTGGCGATGTCGGGGAAGAAGATGAGGACAAAGACCATCACCACCATGATCGCGAACATCGGCAGGGCGGCCCTGGTGATGTATCCCATTTCGTGATCGGTCATGCCTTGCAGGACGAACAGGTTGAACCCGATGGGCGGTGTGATCTGTGCCATCTCGACCACGACCACGACGAAGATGCCGAACCAGATCAGGTCGATGCCCGCGCCGCGCACCATCGGCTCCACCACCGCCATGGTGAGCACGACCGAAGAGATCCCGTCAAGGAACATGCCCAGCACGATGTAGAACACCAGCAGCGCCATCAGCAGCTGGAACCGGGTCAGCTCCATCGCCGCGATGCCGTCGGCCAGGGCGCGGGGCAGGCCGGTAAAGCCCATCGACAGCTTCAGAAAGGCCGCCCCCGCGAGGATCAGCGCGATCATGGCAGAGGTGCGCATCGCCCCCATCAGGCTTTCGCGGAAGCTGTCCCAGTTGAGCGACCCCTGGAACAGCGCCAGCACCAGGGCACCGATGACCCCGATTGCCGCCGCCTCGGTCGCGGTGGCAAAGCCGAGGTACATCGACCCGATCACGACGGTGATCAGCGCAAAGACCGGCAGCAGGAACCGCGAATTGGCCAGCTTCTGCGCGAAGGTCATGGAGGGTTCGGCGTTGGGTTTCCAGTCCTTTGACGTCAGCGCCGTGAAAGCGACATAGGCCATGAACATCAGGGCGAGGATGAGGCCGGGAAAGACGCCGGCGAAGAACAGCTTGGTGATGCTTTCGTTCACCGTCACCCCATAGACGATCAGGGCGAGAGACGGCGGGATCATCAGGCCCAGCGTGGCCGCCCCGGCCAGCGTGCCGATGATCATCTTTTCGGGATAATTCCGGCTGCGCAACTCAGGGATCGACATCTTGCCCACGGTCGTCAGCGTCGCGGCCGATGACCCCGAAACGGCGGCAAAGACGGTACAGCCGACGATATTGGTATGGACCAGTCCGCCGGGCAGGCGTGCGAGCCAGGGGGCGAGACCCTTGAACATGTCCTCGGACAGGCGCGTTCGGTACAGGATTTCACCCATCCAGATGAACAGGGGCAGGGCGGTCAGTGTCCAGGAACTGGACGAGGCCCAGATCGTGGTGATCATCGTGTCGCCGACGGGGCGCGTGGTGAAAAGCTCCATCCCGACCCAGGCGACACCCATGAGGGCCAGACCGACCCAGACGCCGGTGCCCAGCAGGAAGAACAGGACAAAGAGGAAAAGCGTGATGGCGTAGACTTCGGTCATGGCATCATTCTCCGAAGCTTTGATCGACAAGGTCGCGGCTGAGGCGGTGATTGCCCCGAAAGACGACATGCAGCAGGTTGTCGGTCAGCGCGATGGCAAGGATCGCGCCACCGATGACCATGACCGACTGCGGCATCCAAAGCAGGGTGGCGTCCTGATCCTGGCTGACCTCCTTGAACTTCCACGACCAGTAGACGAACCAATAGGCGTAATAGGTGAAATACCAGGCTATCGCCGCCGCAAGGCCGAAGCACCAGATTTCCAGCAGGCGTTTCGGCCCTTTTGAAAGCGTGTTCAACAGGATCGAAACGCGAATGTGCGCGCCGCGGTTCAGCGCATTGGCGAAGGCAAGGAAACTGGCACCGGCCATCGCATATCCGGCATAGCTGGCGGCGCCCGGAAAGACGGCACCGGTCCATCGCGCGACCATCTGCGCCACGATCAGCAGCAGAATTGCCACAAGGCAAAGAGCAGCCACAGCCCCCGCCGCAACGTAAAGTCCATCCAGCGTTCTGCGCAGTGCTGTCATCTGACCCGCCTCCTTGTGCGAACAGGAAAGGCGGCCCGTTGAAGGGCCGCCCGAGGTGTCGTGATCAGTTCATGGATTTGTAGGTATCGACCAGCGTCTTGCCGTCTTCACCGGCCGCTTCCAGCCATTCGTTGGTCATGGTTTCACCAATCTCGCGCAGGCCCGACATCAGCTCTTCGCTGGCGGGTTGCACGATCATGCCGCCCTCTTTCAGACCATCATAGGTGAACTGGGTGTAGTCCTTGGACTTCTGCAGGCCGCGCGCTTCGGCTTCGGAAGCGCAGTTGTTGATCACTTCCTTGTTGGCGTCCGAAACACCCGACCAGACATCCGCGTTCACCATGACGTAGTTGCGCGGCAGCCAGGCGTCTACTTCGTAGAAGTGTGTCAGGCTTTCCCAGACCTTCTGGTCATAGCCCGTCGCGCCCGAGGAAATCATCGATTCCGCCACGCCGGTTGCAAAGGCCTGGCTGACCTCGGCGGCTTCGATGGTCACGGGGGCCATGCCCGTCAACTCAGCCAGACGCGCGGTGGTGTTGTTGTAGGACCGGAACTTGACGCCCGCCATATCGTCCACGCTGTTCACTTCTTTCTTGAAGTAAAGACCCTGCGGCGGCCACGGCACGTTGTAGAGCAGGTGCAGTCCCTGCTCCTCCAGCAGTGCTTCGATCCCGGGCTTGGCAGCCTCCCACAGTTTGCCACTGTCATCAAAAGAGGGGGCGAGGAACGGGATGCTGTCAAAGCCGAACAGCGCGTTTTCGTTCTGGTGGCCGGACAGCAGCCGCTCGCCGATCTGGACCTGGCCGGTCTGGATCGCGCGTTTGATGTCGGCGCCGGCAAAGAGCGCACCGCCGGGGTGAACGGTGATTTCGATCTCGCCGCCTGTGCCGTCGGTCACGCATTTGGCGAACTCGACGCCGTTTTCGGAGTGGAAGTTTGATGCCGAATAGGCCATCGGCATGTCCCATTTCTCTGCTGAGAAAGCGGGCAGGGCGGTGCCGAGTGTCAGGGCGGCTGTTGCCGCTGTTGCCATCAGTTTCTGTGTGCGTTTCATTTTTTCGTCTCCCGGTTGGTTTTTAATGGCGCTATTTGAAGCGCTGAGGATGGTAGGGGGCAAGGTCGGTGTTGACCGGTTGCCCTGCGATCAATCCGGCGACCAGTCGGCCCGTTTTTGGACCACCCGTCAACCCGATGTGATGATGCCCGAAGGCGGTAAAGACCCGGCTTTGTCCAATCTCGCCGATCAGGGGCAGGCTGTCGCTGGGGGCGGGTCTGTGCCCCAGCCATTCGATTTCACCGGTGGCGCTGAGCCCGGGAAAGGCGCGCTGGACCTGGCGGCGCAGCAGGTCAAGCGGCGCGCGCGAGGGTCCGGCCTCCAGCCCGCCAAATTCCAGGATACCGGCGCAGCGCAGACCTTGTTCCATGGGGGTCGCCACGAATTTCCCGCTGGCAATCATCGTAGGCTGACGGGGTCCGCCTGTCGCGCCCTCAAAGACCACATGATAGCCGCGTTCGCTTTCCAGGGGCACTTTCAGCCCCAGCTTGGCCATCATCGGTTTCGACCAGACGCCGGTTGCCAGCACAGCGGCGTCGCAAGGAATGGTGCCCGTGCTGGTTTGCACGCCGGTGATCTTCCCATCCGTCAGGTCAAAATCCGTGACCTCGGCTTGCATGATCTTGCCGCCACGATCCGCCAGGGCTTTGGCCAGCGCCTGAACATAGCCGCCCGGGCTGCGGATGAAACCGTGGTCTTTCATCACCGCCAGACAGGTGATGTCCGGGCCCAGGGCGGGGTCATATTCCTGCACCGCCGGCCCTTCGATCAATTCGGGTACGAAACCGGCTTCTTTGCGCAGCTCCCATGCGTATTTGTCCGCCGCGAATGCGGCGCGGTCGCTGTAGGCAAAGCAGTAATCACTGTCGGTCACCCAGTCGCCAAGACCCAGTTCGCCACAGAGGCTCTTGTGCTGTTCGACGCTGTCGCCGACGATCGGGGTCAGTGCCTTGGCGATCCGTCGGGTGTCGGTATCGTTGGCATTCGCCATGTAGCGACGCAGCCATGGCAGCAGCCGGGGCAGGTATGACCACCGCAGGAACAGCGGGAAATTGTTGTTGAGCAGCATCATCGGGGCCTTGTGCAGCAGGCCGGGCGCGGTGACAGGCACCATGGAGCATGACGCCAGCACCCCCGCGTTGCCATGAGATGTGCCGGTGCCGGGCAGGCCCCGGTCGATGACCGTCACCTCAACACCTGCCCGGCGCAGCCAGATCGCGGTCGATATACCAACAATGCCTGCGCCGATCACGACGATTTGGCGGCTCATTTGGCGGGCTTTCGGGTCATGAATGTCGTGCCTTTGATTCTCTCGGAGCATCATTACACGAATTCACAAAACATCAACAAAATGTTTGTAAAATGTCATCGTTGGACCAGCCGAGGCATCCTCATGTCGGTATCCGATGTGATTGCGGAGTGGGCAAGGAGGGTTTTGACGGTCAGCCGCGTGCGTCTTGCAGGATCATGTCGCTGGCCTTTTCACCGATCATGATCGCAGGTGCATTGGTGTTGCCGGAAACGATTTCCGGCATGATGGAGCAATCCGCAACGCGAAGCCCCGCGATGCCGTGGACCCGCAGGCGCGCGTCGACCACCGCGTCCTTGCCATCGCCCATCTTGCAGGTGCCGGTGGGGTGGTAGATCGACGCGCTGTTGCTGCGCGCCCAGTCGAGGGTGGCATCGTAATCGTCCATCGGCAGGCTGGCGTCGGGCCGGTATTCCTGTGAAATCTTGCTGGTCAGGGGGGCATGGCGTGCAATGCGCCTGGCGATGTTGACGCCTTCCACGACTGTCCGGCAATCGGTGTCCGTGCTCAGATAATTCGGAATGATCCGGGGATAGTCACGTGGTCTGGCGGAGTTCAGCCTGATCTCGCCCCTGCTTTCCGGGCGCAGCTGGCAGACCGACATGGTGAAGGCCGAGAACCTGTCGGCCCCCTTGCCGGGGTTCTCTGCTGACAGGGGCTGAACATGGAATTGAATATCGGGGGTTTCCAGATCCTCGCGGGTCTTGAGAAAGCCGGTCGCGAGGCTGGCTGCCATCGTCATCGGCCCAGCCCGGAACATCAGATACTTCAACCCGATGCGCGCCTGCCCCGTCAATGTGCTGACCTCATCGTTCAGGGTCGGCTCATTACATTTGTAGACCAGCCGCGCTTGCAGGTGATCCTGCAGGTTCTTGCCCACGCCGGGCAGGTCATGGGCCACCGTGAGCCCGTGTTCGGAAAGCTGATCCGCCTCGCCGATACCGGAGAGCATCAGCAGCTGGGGCGAATTGATGGCCCCGCCCGAAAGAACGATTTCGCGGTTGGCGGTTACGGTTTGGGACCTGCCGGCGCGGTCGGTATAGCGCACTGCGGTGGCGCGGCGTCCGTCCAGCAGGATGCGGTCCACCTGCGCATGGGTGACAATCCGCAGGTTCGGCCGCTTCTTGACCGGGTTCAGGTAAGCAACCGCGCTCGAACAGCGCCGCCCGTTCTGTGATGTCAGTTGAAAAAAGCCGACACCCTCCTGGGTCGCGCCGTTGTAGTCGGGGTTGAATGGATAGCCTGCCGCCTGTGCCGCCGCGACCCAGGCGTCGGTGATCGGGCGCTGGATGCGCATGTTGGAGACCGACAGCGGCCCCTTGTCCCCGTGAAAGGCATCGGCACCGCGTTCATTGTTCTCGGCCCGCTTGAACAGCGGCAGAACGTCGTCCCACCCCCAGCCCGTGTTGCCCATCTGACGCCAGCGGTCATAGTCCTGCGGTTGTCCACGGACGTAGAGCAATCCGTTGAGCGAGGAAGAGCCACCCAGCACCTTGCCGCGCGGCCATTCGATGGACCGCCCGTTGAGGCCTGGATCGGGTTCGGTCTTGTAGCACCAGTCAACGGAGGGATTGTGGATCGTCTTGAAGTAGCCGACCGGGATGTGGATCCAGGGATTGAGATCACGCCCGCCCGCTTCGAGCAGGATCACGGAGTTCTTCGGGTCCGCGCTAAGACGATTGGCCAGCACACATCCGGCTGAACCCGCCCCGATCACAATATAGTCCGCTTTCATGCCACTGCTCCTCCGCACGGTGAAGAAATTTGTATACAGATGCGCGTTTCCATACTAGTGTTTTTTGAAACAAAAAGTCTCAATAATTGACAATAGCACTTGAATGGGAGGAACCAAAATGAGTGTTCAGGAGAAATTGAAAGGCATTTCCCGTCGTGATTTGTTCAGGTTGGCTGGGCAGTACGGCATGTCGTCGACCCTGCTTGCGGCGGGTACTTTCGGCGGCGCGATGAGCCTCGGCAATCTCGCGAAAGCTGCCGAATCGACATATGAAAAGCGGTTCGCGAAAGAGCCCAAGGTCACGTTCAAGTTCGGCGCCTCCGGGTTCAACGCCCGCAACCTGCTGATCGAACGTGCCGGTTGTCTGGAATTCGCCCGCGATCTGGAAAGCCGGACGGATGGGGAGATCCGGGTCGAATTCATCGGTGACAACCAGATCTGCGGCCAGACCTCCTGTGTGGAGAAGGCGCAGCAGGGCATCGTGGACATCTACGCTGCCTCGACACAGAACTCTGCCGGTGGCGCGCCTTATCTCAACGTGCTGGACTATGCCTATATGTTCCCGTCACGCGCGGCGCAGTACCATTTCCTGTATAGCCCGGAGTCGGTCAAGCTGCTGCGCGATCCCTATGAGAAGCGCCACGGGCTGAAGTTCCTGTTCAGCCATTGCGAGCTGCGCGGCATCCAGATGGGGCTGGGCTGGCAGGACAAGCCCGCCATCACCAAACTGGAGGAAATGTTCGGCACCAAGAACCGCGTGACCGGAACCCAGCTGGGCCGCATCGCGATGCAGGCGCTGAACCTCAACCCGGTGCCGGTGGCCTGGGAAGAGACACTTGACGGTCTCAAGCAGGGGCTGATCGACGGGGCGGAGACATGGGCCTCGGCCGTGGCCTATGCCAATATGTCGCCCGTGGTGTCGCAGTCGGTCGACCTCAAGTTTTTCTGCGGAACGGAGCATACCGCCATGTCCGTCGCGGCCTTCGACAGCCTGGATGGTGCGCTGCAGGACGCGGTGATGGAATCGGCCTATCTGACGCAGGTTCACGTGCAGGCCGCGAACGAGGCCGCGCTGGTCAAGACCGTCGGTTTCTCTGACCCGCAGCTGCCCGGCACGATCTTTGCCGAGAACAACGTGCGCAACGTCTTCCTGCCCGACGATCAGATCAAGATGGCCGAGGAAATGTGTTCGCCCCAGTATCAGCCACAGCTTTGGGAAGAATGGCGGGAGCGTCTGAACGGTTGGGCCGGTGGTCTGGATACCTATCAGGAAATCTATGACATTGCCCGTCAGATCCCCGTCGATACACTACCCGAAAACGTGGAGCCGCGGCGCTGGTGGAAAGCCTGAACCCGGCCGACACGTAACGAAGGGACCGGCCCCACAGGGGCCGGTTTGATACCACCACGCCATCGGGAGGGATGGCGCAATATATTTTCCGGGGAGGAAGGCAGATGTCCATCTGGGCGGACGCAACCACGATCATCACCTCAACCCTGAGCGGCGACATAGATTATTCAAGCGTACAGGCCTATCGGTCGGAAGCGGCCTGGTGGGTGTTTGGCACCATGACGGTACTGGGTGGCATCCTGGTCTACTACATGTACCGGGCGGTTCCCTTTCTTGACCGGCACCTGGAACGGACCATCGTGGTCTGGACCTATATCGTCATTGCCCTGATCATTTTTGTCGGGGTGATCCAGCGCTTTGCTGCGGACATCTGGTGGATCCCGCAGGCCTGGCACGGGCAGGTGGCCTGGTCCACCACGGTCCCGCCGCTGCTGTTCATGGTGATGGCCTGGTTCGGCTGCGCGTTCAACGTGCGCTTGCGGACCCATCTCAGCTTTGCCGAATTCCGCACCAACATGCCGCCAAAGCTGCAGATCCTGACGCTGATCCTGGATGCGGTGTTGTGGATGGGCTTTTGCATCATCGTCGTCACCACGACCGCGCGGGTCACCGTCAACAGCTATAACAACTTCCAGATCGTGCTGGGGACCGACAACCTGATGCAATGGATGTTCCTGATCACGGTGCCCGTGGCCTTTGTCCTGATGGCCGGCCGGGTGATCGAGAACCTGCTGGAGGATCTGCGCAATTATCGCGAGGGCCGGCCGCTGATCCAGCAAGCTGTCATCGGGGGGGATGTCTGATGACCGACGGGACCTGGATCACATTGATTTCGCTGGGTGTCACGCTGTTGTTCATGCTGGGCACGCCGGTTCTGCTGGTCATCTTCTACTGGGTTGTCGGCTGTTCCTTTGTCATGGGGCTGACGCTGGATAACACCGGTGCGGAACTGCTGAACGTCTTCAACAAGGGTTTTGCCCTGTTGGCGATGCCGCTGTTCATCCTGACGGGGGACCTGATCAACAAATCGGGGATTGCCCGGCGGTTGTCGGATTTCGCCTATGCCTGTCTGGGCTGGATGCGCGGCGGGCTTGCCATGGCCTCCATCGGGGCCTGCGGGCTTTTCGCCGCGATTTCCGGGTCGAACTCCGCCACCACGGCGACCATCGGGTCCATGCTGCATCCCGAAATGGTCAAGGGTGGCTATGACGAGCGGTTTTCCGCAGCGACAGCGGCGGCAGGCGGCACGGTTGGCATCATCATCCCGCCATCGATCATCTTTATCGTCTACGGGTTCCTGATGAACCTGCCGATTTCTGATCTGTTCATCGCGGGCATTGTGCCCGGCACCCTGATGGTCCTGGCAATGATGGCGGCATGTTTCATCATATGCACCGTGAACAAATGGGGGTTTCTGATCGCGCTGAGCCCGTGGCGCGTCTTCAAGACTGCCGTTGGTGCCTGGCTGGGTTTCTTTGCCATCGGTCTGGTGCTTTGGGGCATCTACACCGGCAAGTTCTCTCCGACCGAGGCGGCAGGGGTCACGGTGGGTTTCTGCATCATCGTCGGGGTGCTGTCCTGGCCCCTGAACAAGCTGATGGGCAGCAAGGCCGACACCCCGGTGGAGGAGAAATCGCTCGTCTCCATGGTGGTTGTCGAAGGGTTCACACCGCTTGATATCCCCGCCATCGTGGTGCGGTCGGCACAGATCACCGGCATCCTTGCACCGCTGATCGCCGTCAGCGTGGTAATGCAGCAGATCCTGTCGCTGCTGGGCGCGCAATCGGTGATCTCGGGCTTCGTGACGGGCATGGGCGGCTATTACCCCGTGCTGTTCACGGCGATGGCCATCGTCTTTGTCGCGGGCATGATCCTGGAATCCCTGCCGGTGACGATCATTCTTGCCCCTATTCTCGCACCTATCGCCCATTCCGTGGGTGTCGATCCGATCCAGTTTGCGGTGATCTTCCTTGTTGGTGCCTCCATCGGGTTTATCACGCCACCCTACGGGTTGAACCTCTACGTCGCTTCCGGTGTGACAGGTGTGCCCTATTTCCGCTTGCTGCGTTACGCGACGATGTATCTTGGATCGCTTGTTGCAGTGTGGATCGCAGTCGCGTATTTCCCCTCTCTATCGAAAACGCTGCTGTCCGGCGGTTACCTGTACGAGCATCTTCCGATCTGGTTCGGGGCTCTTACCTTCTGGAACTGATCGGTGTGCGGCATAACCCGGACGGATGAAGCGCAATGGATGATGTCGGCGAACGCGAAAAGGCGATACCGACCAATTTGCGCCTGCTGCTCTTGCTGGAAGAGATCGCCCGTGTCGGGGCACCGATGACGCCGACCGCCGCGAACGAAGTGCTGGGACTGCCGAAACCCACGGTGCACCGGCTGTTCCACAGGCTTGAGCAGGAGGGGTTCCTTCAGCGCGACATTGACGGGCGGTCCTATTCCGCGGGGCAGCGGCTGCGCAAGCTTTCGGTCAATGTCCTGTCTTCCAGCCGGTTGCGGACCGTGCGGCTGGCGGTGCTGAACGCGCTGACCGAAGACGTTGGCGAAACCTGCAACGTCGCGATGCCGGACCGGGACGGGATGGTCTATCTCGACCGGGTCGAGACGAAATGGCCACTGCGCATCCAACTGCCTGTCGGCACCACGGTTCCCTTTCATTGTACCGCCAGCGGCAAGATGTACCTGTCTACCCTGCCGCCACGGATGTTGGGCAAATACCTGTCGTCAGCAGCGCTGGAACCGCAGACATCAAGAACACTCACCGATCCCGACGCCCTGCATCGCGCCATCGAAGAGGTGCGCAAGCGTGACTATTCCACCGATGATGAGGAGTTCATGGAAGGCATGGTCGCTGTCGCCGTTCCGATCTGGGACGATCAGCGGCGGCTGATGTCCACACTTTCCATCCACGCCCCGACGCAGCGTGTCAGCATCGGAGACCTGGAGGCGCATCTGGATCGGCTCAGATCCGCTGCCGCCGATCTGTCAGAGATAGTTCTGCGCTGAGGGGCGCAGCCAGCCGTCCTCAAAAGCGACCTCGCTGACACCGGCAAGCTTGCACAGTTTTTCCAGCTCAGCATCGAAGGCGCGTTGCCGTCCGCTGCCCCAGCGTGTCCTGCCCTCTGGCCACAGCGCGCGGACGCGCAAGACATCCTCGTCGCGAAAGGCCTTCATGTCGACACGGCCAACGATGCGGTCGCCTTCGAGAATGGGAAAAACATAGTAGCCAAAGGTGCGCTTCGCTTCCGGTACAAAAACCTCGATCCGGTAGTTGAACCCGAACAGCCGTTCTGCACGATTGCGGTCCCGCAGGGCCGGATCAAAGGGGCTGAGCACCCGCAAACGGCTCGTGGGCTCCTTGTCGCCTGCCGGATCCTGATCAAGGCCTGGCCGCGCATAGGCGAGTTTGACGGACCCGTCCGCACCGGTGACCTGCACCTGTTCCAGCGCGCCTGCCGCCAGCGCCTCTGCGCACCAGTCGCGGGCCTCTGCCGGGGTGACATGATCCCAGAAGGCGGCGATCTCGGTATGGGTGGCAAACCCCAGCCGTGCCAGCGCCTGATCGCAGCACCAGTCGATCGTGGCCGCGACATCGGGGCAATTCGCGGGGTCGTGCAGATGCTGCTCGATCACCCGCTCCGTCAGGTCATAGCGTTTCTTGAACCCGTCGCGCCCGACCACACAAAGCGCGCCAGAGCGCCACAGATACTCCAGCGCAGTCTTGGAAGGGTGCCAGTCCCACCAGCCGCCGGATCCGCGTGTTTCATCCTTTCCGACATCGGATGAACACAGCGGCCCCTCGGCTGCGATCTGCTCCAACACGTTCTGAAAGCGTTTCTCAAACCCGTCACGCCGCCAGTTGCGCCACCGCGCGCGCAGTTTTTCGGCGTCGCGCTGGCGCCTGAGATTCCACTGCGGATAGAAATCCATCGGAATGACAGCCGCATCATGTGTCCAGTGTTCGAACAGCGCCCTGTCACGCTCGTACAGGTTCTTGAGCGCCTTCGGCCGGTATCGTTGCCTGCGCGAAAACAGGATCAGGTCATGCGCGCGGGCCACGGTGTTGATGCTGTCCAGCTGCACAAAGCCAAGGTCATGGATCAGCCCGTGCAGTGCCGCGCCCCTTGCTTCGCCGACAGGGGGGTCGGACAGGCGGTGCCGGTCAAGGAATATCCGCCGCGCCTGGCCATTGCCCAGGGTCAGCATGGTCAGCGGCGATGGCGGCGCAGGGTGTCCCCGTAGGACAGGGTCGGCGTCATGGTCACCTGCGTCGGCACATCCGGGTCCGGAGTCTCGGAGGTGTAGTTCAGAACGATCTTTGCCGCCGCCTGGCCAATCTCGCTCCGGCAGGCATCCATCGTCGCCAGTTGCCGTGGCAGCCCCTGCAACAGCTCGACACCGTTGAAACCGGCCAGGCCGATCTGGCCCGGGATGTCGATTTTCTGATCAATCAGATACAACAGGCCGCCTGCGCCGATCATGTCGTTGGAGTAATACAGGAAATCCAGATCCGGAGAGCGTTCCAGCATCTCCTGCGTCATTTCCCGACCCTTGGCCAGCGCGGACCCCCCGGAATAGAACGCGCGATCCTCGATCTCCACACCCGCCTTGGCCAGTGCTTCCGTGAAGCCTTCGAACCGTTTGCGCGCGCGGTGGTCCAGCGGCATCTTGGTCCCCATGAAGCCGATATGCTCATATCCTTCCTTGAGGATCGCATTGGCCATTTCGCGCCCCGCCCGGCGATGCGAGATACCCACCATCGCGTCAACGGGCCGGCCGTCAGTGTCCATGATCTCAACCACGGGAATGCCCGCATTCTTGAGCATGGCGCGGGTCGCGTCAGAATGTTCCAGCCCGGCGATGATCACCCCCGACGGCCGCCACGACAGCATTTCGTAAAGCACCCGCTCCTCTTTTTCGGGCAGGTAGTCCGTTACGCCGACCACGGGCTGCAGCGGCGTGTCCTCAAGGACCTGATTGATGCCATTCAGAACTTCGGGAAAAACCATGTTTGACAGCGACGGGATGATGACCGCCACCAGGTTCACCCGTTGAGAGGCCAGCGACCCAGCAATCTGATTTGGCACGTATCCCAGCTCCTTTGCCGCCGCCAGCACCCGGTTGCGTGTGGCTTCCGATACATCCCCCCTCTTGCGCAGAACTCTGCTCACGGTCATTTCCGAGACGCCACAGGCCTCGGATACATCGCGGAGGGTAAGCGGCCGTTTGGAAGATGTGGTCAAATTTTCATTCCTGATTACTCAACAACCAGTTAGCGCGAAGCATGGGCAACGATCAAGCGCAGGCTTTGTTTTCGTTTCTGCCGATGACAAGCCCGCCGCACTGCGCTAGACCCTTCCCCGGCGGTCCCGTGGCTCAACTGGATAGAGCAGCCCCCTCCTAAGGGGCAGGTTGCAGGTTCGAATCCTGCCGGGATCACCAGTTCGGTACAGATTTATTCAACTCGGTCGCGTGGTTCGAGCGGACAGTTCTGATCACTGCCCACCCGATGGCATTCGGCGGCGGGAGGCGTGTCCGGGAAACCGCTATTGGGTCAGCCGCAGCTGCCGGATCTGATAGGCGATGGCCTCGAAGACATCCGCGATGCTGTCGCCGTCCGCCTTGAAAAAGTGAGACGGGGAGGAAGCGCAATCGCGCATCTGCTGTTCCGGAGTACCCGGTGCCTCGAAGGCAATCGTATAGACGATGATCGGGCGCGGGCTCCGGCTTTTGGCGAGGTCACATTGCTGAAAGAAGCTGTCGACGTTGGTGCCCGCTGAGGTGATCGTTTCGCGTTCGTTGTGGCGGCCCCTTTGCAACTCGCGGACCGGGTTTTCAACGTCCATCGTGTCGATGGGGCGCACCTGTTCGGTGATCTGGCCGTCCGTCATCAGGATGATGTACTTTTGCGTTGTGCTGTCATCATAGGATGCCGGCCGCCCGATGAATTCGGGTGCGGCAAGACCTGCATTTGCCAGTGCGGTCACATCGTCCTGCGACGAAGGGTCAAGCATGGAGACGGCCCATTTCATCGCGTAATGTGTGCCGGTGCCGTCATGCATCCGCATGTTGTTGATCAGATTTTTCAGGCCGGCGCGATCATTGCTGAGGTATTGGATTGAGGTCTGATCCTGCGGGCACCAGCCCCAGTCCATCACGTCGCCGGCAATGTCCCAGTTCATGAAATGCGGCGTCTGCGGGTAAAGCATACCCGATGGCAGTTCTGCCGAGGAAAAACCGCCGGTCCCGATGTCCAGGCAGGAAGAGACGTTGGGATAGACGTAACGCGTGTTCTGATCCGACCCGACACCGCCGATGGCATCTTGTGGCAGTTCACCATGGCTGAGGTGCTCCGGGATGCCACCGTCGGCCTCGTCCATGGCCATTGCGGGATAGCGTTCGCCGTTCAGGCGGTCGAACATGAAAGGGCCGGGGTTTGTCTGGCCCGCATAGGGAACTAGGGTGACGGAGGTTTTCTGGGCATTGGCATCATCCAGCACAATGTCGAGGAAATCCGCTGCGGCAGGCCGAAGATCATTCATGCGGTTGGAGAAACGCATCGACCCGGAGATATCAAGGACCAGCGAAATCTCCACATTCGGCACACGGTCTTCGGCGGTGGCAAGGGCAGGGACATTCAGCGTTTCGACGCCGAAGTAATCCATGAACTGTGTGGTCATGGTGGTGGAGGCACCCACGGTCACGGTGCGAAAGCTGAGCCCCTCGCTGACCTCGACGTTCGACATGAAGTCCCGGATGCCGGATTTTGTGAAGTAGTCCGCCACCACATCTTCGGGGGCGAGGCGCTGGTTCAGCGCGGTCGCGGCAAGTACGGCGCGGTCCGCAGTGGCCTGAAGGCGGCTGCGGTCCATCTCGTGACGCATCACGTCGACGGAAATGCCGCAGATCATCAGCATGCACAGAACCATGAAACAGGCAAAGATCGTAATGGATCCATCTTCGCTGCGGCCAAAACCGCGGATGGATGCTTTCAGTCTACGCATGTCGGGTGGCGTTGATCTTGTTGCCATTGTCGTGAACCTCTCAAATGTGCCCCCATTTGATCAGCGCCGCTTCGGAGTGCGGCCTTGGTCTGGTCAATATTTCGCCTCAATCCTCCTCAAAAGATAGGCAGGTTTTCTCTAAAAATAGGGTAACTCTCCACCGCCGGGAGCCAATCTGGCCAGAGTCCCGGCACTGGGCAGCGAGCGGCGACAATGCCACAATTGGCTGGCTTCCGCATGCCATGCATTTGCCGGGATTTGGCCCGATTGTCCGTGCCAAAAGCGAGGGGATTGCGGGTCAACGACAGGTGATTCTTGCCAGAAAGCTGCCGGTCCGGCGCGGATTCCAGGGGGATTTACGGCTGATATGGCGTGATTTCCGCAATGTTTTGCCGGTGCTCAGAACGCTATAATAGACGCCTGATTTCCGGCGGCGCGGAGCCTGCAAGGGTGGTATATTCTAGGGATGCTTTTTGACCTTCCAGATCACAGCACGCTTTACCAGGCGTTATTGGCCCGCAACGCGGCCTATGACGGGCAAGCCTATGTCGGCGTGTCCACGACAGGTGTGTTTTGCCGCCTGACCTGTCCTGCGCGCAAGCCAAAGCCTGAGAATTGCACCTTCTATCCGTCGGTCGGCGCCTGCCTGGAAGCAGGCTTTCGCGCTTGCAAACGATGTCACCCGCTGCAGCCGATGGCCTCTGCCGATCCGTCGATCACCGCGCTTCTGGCGGCATTGGACGAGCGGCCGACATATCGCTGGTCGGAACACGACATTGAACGCATGGGGTTCGATCTTTCGACGGTCAGAAGAAGTTTCAAACGCCAGTTCGGCATGACGTTTCTAGAGATGGCGCGACAGCGGCGATTGCGGGATGGATTTGAGACGATTG
The DNA here is from genome assembly GCF_028807335.1 of Sulfitobacter sp. PR48. NCBI lineage: Bacteria > Pseudomonadati > Pseudomonadota > Alphaproteobacteria > Rhodobacterales > Roseobacteraceae > Sulfitobacter > Sulfitobacter sp. PR48. The sequence goes on from NZ_JARAMM010000002.1 coordinate 286,327, forward strand.
CCGGAGGCGGGCAGGTCATTGATGCGCAATTGGATGCAGGTTTCGACTCTCCCAGTGCATTCCGTGCGTCCTTTTCCAGGCTTCTGGGGCGCGCGCCCGGCAGGCTGGACAGCACGCCGCTTCTTTTTGCCGATTGGGTCGAAACGCCGCTGGGCAACATGATTTCGGTTTGCAGCACGTCCCGGCTGCATCTACTGGAGTTTCTGGATCGCAAGGCATTGAAAACAGAGCTTGGCAAACTGGATGCCTTTGCCAAGGGCAAGATCGGTATCGGGAAAACCGGCCCCGGCGCGCAGATCAAAAGCGAACTGGAGGCCTTTTTTGACGGAACCTCCGCGCGGTTCTCGACCCCTCTGGCTTTCGGGGGCTCTGCTTTTGCCCGAAGTGTCTGGGCCGAATTGGTGCAGATCCCACCCGGCGTGACCCGCAGCTATTCCGAGATCGCCAATCGGATCGGGCGGCCCTCGGCGACCCGCGCCGTTGCGCGTGCAAATGGCGCGAATCAGATTGCGCTAGCCGTACCTTGTCATAGGGATCTTGGTGCGGATGGATCACTGACGGGATATGGCGGCGGGCTTTGGCGCAAACAAAAACTTCTCGAAATCGAACGACACTTCAAAACAACCTCAAAGGACATCGCAGAATGAAGGATCATGCAGCAAAGAGTGCTCAGTTCAGGACAATGCACGTAAAGGGCGATCCGCTGGTCCTCTATAACATCTGGGACGCCGGCGGTGCGCGGACGGTGGAGAGGGCGGGTGCAAAGGCAATCGCAACCGGCAGTTGGTCGATGGCGGCAGCGCATGGATTTGCAGATGGGGAAACCATCCCGCTGGACCTGGTCGCCCAGCTGGTTGAACGTATTGCAGTCTCGGTCGATCTTCCGCTCACGGTAGATTTTGAAAGCGGCTATGCCACTGCACCAGACGAAGTTGCAGAAAATGTGCGCCGGATCATTCGGGCAGGTGCCATCGGGATCAATTTCGAAGATCAGATCGTGCAGGGCGATGGGCTTTTTTCCATTCAGGATCAGGTGCAGCGGATCAAGGCCATCCGCAGTGCCGCCGAGCAGGAAGGCGTCGATCTGTTCATCAACGCGCGGACGGATCTTTTTCTGGCCTCTGACCCATCCGAGCACGAAGGTCTGGTCGACGAAGCCATCAGGCGCGAAGCCGCATACAAGGATGCAGGTGCCAATGGGTTCTTTGTCCCGGGGCTTGACGCCACACGGCTCATCAAAAGAATCGTGGATGCCGTGAGCCTGCCCGTGAACGTCATGATGATGGGGAATCTGACCTCAATCCGGGACGTTGCGCAAACCGGTGTTTCCCGGGTCAGCTATGGCCCCGGGCCATACCGCAGCGCGCAGTCTGATCTGAAGGCACGCTTTGAGGCTCTGCAATGACGGCTGACTGTTCAGGTGATGAACCTGCGAAGAACCGGTCTTAACCGATCGGTTCTTATTATTGGTCGGGCTGAGAGGATTCGAACCTCCGACCCCCTGCTCCCGAAGCAGGTGCGCTACCAGGCTGCGCTACAGCCCGACCGATGCGCGCCACATAGCTTAGTGGCGCTGCCTTGGCAATTGTTCTCTTACACTTGCGACAGTCTTGCGTGCGATCAGGCTGAGGCGGGGCATGCCGCCCATTTCCGGCCTGCGGCTGAGATTGTTCAGCACGGGCAGATGTTCTGATGTGCCGCCGCCTGCTTCGCGCAGAACGATATAGCCGCCGCTGGCAATGATGATCCCCGCTCCGATGAATGTCGTCAGGTCCGAAGTTTCCGCAAAGAACAGCCAGCCAAACAGCGTGGCCCAGAGGATTTGGCTGTACTGCATCGGGGCAACGATGGCTGCATCGGCAAGGGTATAGGCACGGATCATCAGGCTCATCGCGGAGACGGCAAGCAGGGCGATGAGCAGCACAAGGCCGAGATCGGCAAGCGGCATCGGAACATAGACAAACGGCAGGATGCACAGCATCACACCAAAATTGGCCAGCAGCGGATAAAGCAGCAGGACCTCTCGCCGCTCCCGCGCGCCGATCTTGCGCATCACGACAGCCGCAAGGGCGCTGCCAAAGGCGGATACCAAGGCGGCCAGATGGCCAAGGCCCAATTCGGCCGACCCCGGCCGCAGCACCACCAGCACCCCGATCAGGCCGGCAAGGACAGCGAGCCAGCGGTGCACACGCACGACCTCTCCGAGCAGGGGGACGGACAGGACCGTGATGATCAATGGCGAGGCAAAGAGAATTGCATAGGTCTCGGCCAGGGGCAGGACGGCAAAGGCGTAAAAAGCGCAGAAACCGCCGATCACGACGGCAGCGGTGCGCACCCCCGCCCAGAACGGATCGCGCGGGCGCAGGTTCTCTGCCTTCGTGTCACTGACCAGCATCAGCGTCACCATCGGAAAGCTCAGCAGCACCACAAAGAAAACGATCTGGAATGGCGAATAGGTGCTGCCAAGCGATTTGATCGCCGCATCGTGGCTGGCATAGAGCGCAAATGCCAGCAGCCCCATCAGCACGCCCCTAAGGGTGGTGCTGCGGACCTGCTGGTGATTTTCACTGGTCACGGTCGCCTCGGGCATGTCGCCGAGTTAGTATTGCCAGGGTGCAGCGTAAAGGGCCGACTGGGCAATTCGTCGGCTTGCGCAGAATATTTGGTCGGCCTGCGCAAGCGCTGTGCATCGCGTTAAGCCACAGCCGTCACAGGCTGGCGTCCAGTGCCGCCAGGATCACATCACCCATTTCGGTGGTGGAAATCGGTGTGCCGCCGTCGGGACCCATCAGGTCAGCGGTGCGCGCGCCATCGGCCAGAACCTTTTCGACCGCCTGTTCGAGCCGCGTCGCCTCGTCCCCCTGGTCAAAGGAATAGCGCAGCGCCATGGCGAAGCTGAGGATGCAGGCAATCGGGTTCGCCTTGCCCTGGCCCGCGATGTCAGGGGCGGAGCCGTGAACGGGTTCATAGAGGGCCTTGGGCCGGCCATCGGCATTCGGCGCGCCAAGCGAGGCGGAGGGCAGCATGCCCAGCGACCCGGTCAGCATCGCGGCGCAATCGGACAGGATGTCGCCGAATAGGTTGTCGGTCACGATCACGTCGAACTGCTTGGGCGCGCGGACAAGCTGCATCGCGCCGTTGTCGGCGTACATGTGGCTCAACTCGACATCCGGATAATCCGCGTCGCGCACGCGCTGAACGACTTCACGCCAGAGCACGCCCGATTCCATCACGTTGGCCTTCTCCATCGAGCAGACCTTGTTGCCGCGGCGGCGGGCCAGTTCGAAGGCCGAGCGGGCCACGCGTTCGATTTCGGATTCGGTGTAGCGCTGGGTGTTGATGCCGACGCGTTCGTTGCCTTCCTCGAAGATGCCGCGCGGTTCCCCGAAATAGACGCCCGATGTCAGCTCGCGCACGATCATGATGTCGAGCCCGGCGACCACGTCCTTTTTCAGCGAGGAGAAATCAGCCAGCGCATCAAAGCATTGTGCCGGGCGCAGGTTTGAGAACAGGTCCATCTCCTTGCGCAGGCGCAACAGGCCACGCTCGGGTTTCAGGCTGAAATCGAGGTTGTCGTATTTCGGACCACCCACGGCGCCAAGAAGGACGGCGTCTGCCGCCAGCGCCCTGGCCATCGTATCGTCATGCAGCGGGGTGCCATGTTTGTCATATGCAGCGCCGCCGACCAGATCATGTTCGACATCGAAGGCAAGATCGCGTTTGGCGCCGAACCAGTCGATCACGCGGGTGACCTGCTCCATGACTTCCGGTCCGATGCCGTCACCAGCGAGGATTAACAGGGTGGGATTTGCCATGGGATGCTCCTGAAAGATCATGTTTCAGGCGGCGTAGCCTGCCCGGCGCGGCGGGTCAAGTTGGGCTTGGCAGCTGGCCGGTATCAGGTCCCCAATTCGACCCAAACAAGCTGATGGCGGCTTGCCTCCGGATGGGGCGCGGTGATCCCTGATCCGATGACGGTCCAATCGGCGGAGGGCAGGACGTAGTCCACCCGCAGCGGCCCGGTTTGCGGCCAGTTCACACTGGCCTGTTCCGGCAAAGGGTCTTGCAGACGTGCGTCGCCCAGCAAGCGGCGTATGGCGATGTTGCGGCCATCCCCCCGGTTCGGATCAAGGTTCGCATCGCCGGTCAGGATAAACCGTGCAACAGGCGGGGGGCCGAATTGACCATCAAGGTACTGCCGCCAGAATTCCGTTTCATCGTGGTTGCGCCTGCCATTGCGGTCTTCCGGCCCGTCAAAGACCGGGGGCGCGGCGTGATAGGTGAGAATGTGAATGGGCCCCAGGGCGGGATGCGAAATGGGCACCACCCAATGCCCGTTGCTGGACAGGCGCTGGATCGCCAATGCCTCGGCGCTGGGGAAAGGCGCCTGCCGCGTTCCGGGCAAAAGCGCACCCGGCAGTTCGCGCCAGAGCAGGGTCGAATAATCCTGCACCTCTGATTGTCTGATCGGAAAGCGGGACAGTATCGCCATGGCTCCCTGGCCAAAGAAATGTCCGAAACCCTGGGCATCACCCGGCCCGCCAACTCTGCTGTCGCCATCCAGGTCCAGGTCTGTCATCAGACCTGCATTGGGCGGGCCTGCGTATCGGTAGGGATAGGTCAGGCCGCGCGCCCTGATCTGCGCGGCAAGGGCCTCCAGAGTGCGCCCTTCCAGGTCATAATCCACGCCCTGAAGAACCAGGACATCGGCGCGGGCGGTGACCAGCACGTCGACCACGGCGACGACCTGCGGATCGTCACCCTTCAGAATGTCCCGCAGCAGGAGGCCAGGGCCCTCGCGCGCAAGTTCGGTGTTGTAGGTGGCAATCCGGATGCTCTCGGCCGAAGCTGCCGAGACGCTGCAGATCAGGCAGAGGAAAAGGGCAATCAGGCAGTCTGGAATGGGGTATCCGCGTCGGCGTAGGTGCGGCGACGCTTGTCTTCGATCATGTCGGCGACCTTGCCCATTGCAAGGCCACGCATGATCATGCTGGCAGGCAGAAAGGCCCATGCGCTGATTGTCCAGATCAGGGTTTGCGGATTTTGCAATGTGATCGGGTCTATCAGGTCGGACGCCGCCTTGACCAGAGCGGGGATGATAAAGGGCAGCAGGAAACCCAGTGCGATATTCACGCGGGCATCGCGTTGCAGGCGGTATACAACATCGCCCCCGACCGTCGGGTCGAACAGGGGAAGGTTAACCCATACGTTGAAAATACCTTTGCGGGCGGGCCAGTTCATCACGCGGACAAGGATCAGGAAGGCGGTCATTGCCACCAGCGAAATCAGATAGGCGAGCCCGGCTGAGGTCCGCACGGAGGCAACCAGTTCGGGGTTGGCGGATTCGGGCAGCATCAGGACCACAAGGCGCACCGGCGAATAGGGAAAGTCGACGGCATTGCCGATGATTGTCCCGACGGAGGTCAAGGCGCCGGTCAGCAGGGTCGGCTCGGTCGCGCCCCGCAAGATCATGCTCAGCAGCAGCACCGTCACGAAGAGCGAGGCAAAGCGCAGCCGGTTGAAAGGCGGTGCATCGCGGAATTCCATGATGCTGGGAAAGTTGGAGTTGTATTCGACGAAGGTCAGGAAGGCGGCCAGCAGTGCAACGAGAACGGAGATCTGTGTGGAATCGGCAGCCACGCCCGGAAGCACAAGCGCTGGCAGCAATACCAACAGGGCCACAAAGAGACCACGCGCCGCAGCGCCTGTCATCCGTCCGATCACTAGTTTTCCCTTCCAAACTGGCCAGCCGCGGTGCATTGCCGCGTACTTGTCCCAACTTGCTGCCCCCGGGGTTTGGGGGCCTGCCTCATTATCGCCCAATTTGTGCCTTCTTTCGTCTCAATCCTCAAGACTATTGATGAACAGAACTTAAACCTTGGGGCTTTTTGAGGGCAGGGGTGGTGCCTTCTTGCATCTATTTTCGGGCGGGAAAATGGCGCGATCCATATCTTGTGGGCGAAATGGTATCGCCCACAAGTGCTTTGAAATCTCTGCTGAAATATTCAGCGTCTGTCAGACCCAGGGCCGGCTTTGCGCGACGGCTGTTTCGAAACTGTCGATGGCGGCGGCCTTTTCCATGGTCAGGCCGATGTCGTCGAGGCCGTTCATCAGGCAGTGTTTCTTGAAGGAGTCGAGCTCGAAGGAAAAGGTCTCGCCGTCAGATGTTGTGACGGTTTGCGCTTCGAGGTCGATGGTCATGCGCGCATTTGCGCCCTTCTCTGCGTCCTTCATCAGGACATCGACCTGTTCCTGCGGCAGGGCGATGGGCAGAATGCCGTTCTTGAAGCAGTTGTTGTAGAAGATATCGGCATAGGAAGGGGCAATCACGCAGCGGATGCCAAAATCCTTGATCGCCCAGGGCGCATGTTCACGCGACGATCCGCAACCGAAGTTGTCGCCGGCCACAAGGATTTCCGCATCGCGGTATTGCGGTTTGTTCAGGACGAAATCCGGGATCTCATTGCCGTTGTCGTCGTAACGCATCTCGTCGAACAGGTTCACCCCAAGGCCGGAGCGCTTGATGGTTTTCAGAAACTGCTTGGGGATGATCATGTCGGTGTCGATATTGATCATGGGCATTGGTGCCGCAATGCCGGTGAGGGTGTCAAACTTGTCCATTGAAATGAACTCCTGTTTCAGGGCCACGCAGAGAGGGGGCCAGATAGTTGGATGCACCTGTCAGAGGTGCTTTTGATGTGATGGCTTTCATGGCTGCCGGTTGCGCAGGACAAGGCCGACGGCGGCAAAACCGACGCCGTCCATGACCAGTTGAATGCCCAGCAGAAGCCCCAGCAGTTGCGTCGCCAGCGACTGGAAGTCGGAAAAGATCACGACCCCCACAAGAAGCGAGGCAGCGCCGGACAGCAGGAGCGGCACATAAGAAGGCGTGTCCCGGCCTGCCCGAGTTGCCCAGATGATCCGCGCGATGCCGGAGATGACAAAACCCGCGCCGACGACGATGGCCAGGGAAATCGTGCCCTCCAGCGGGTTGGCCAGCAGCCAGACACCGACCACAAGTGTGATCAGGGCGATGATCCAGTTCAGCGCACCGTCAAAGCCTGTCCCGGTCTTGAACAGCAACCAAAGCTGCAGGATGCCGCCCAGCAGGAAAAAGATACCGACCAGGGTGGTGACCGCGATCGAAGCGGCGAGCGGATTCGCGATGGCAAGAATGCCACCGATGATCAGCACGACGCCCATGAGGACAAGTGTAAGCCAGGGTTTCATAGCATTTCTTCCTTCAGATGTCCGGTGTGCCAGCCGGGGTTCGGCTGGCACCGGTGTTACATCATGGTCCGAACATCGGTCAGCTTGCCGGTGATCGCCGCCGCCGCTGCCATGGCGGGTGACATCAGGTGGGTGCGTCCTCCCCGGCCCTGACGGCCCTCGAAGTTGCGGTTCGAGGTGGCCGCGCAGCGTTCACCGGGTGACAGCTGATCGGGGTTCATCGCCAGGCACATGGAGCAGCCGGCCAGACGCCATTCGAACCCGGCCTCCTTGAAGATATCGGCAAGGCCTTCTTCCTCGGCCTGGGCGCGGACAAGGCCCGAACCGGGGACGATCATGGCGCGCAGGCCTTCCTTGATCTTCCTGCCCTTGAGGATCGCAGCGGCGGCGCGCAGGTCCTCGATCCGGCCGTTGGTGCAGGATCCGATAAAGACGGTGTCGATTTCCACTTCGGACAGCGGTGTGCCGGCGGTCAGCCCCATGTAGTCGAGCGAGCGCTGAGCCGCCCCGACCTTGCCGCCCTTGAAATCGGATGCGGCGGGAACATTGGCGGTGATGGGCAGCACGTCTTCGGGGGAGGTGCCCCAGGTCACGACCGGCGCGATGTCCTCGCCCTTGAGCGTGATCACCTTGTCCCAATGGGCATCGTCGTCGGAATAGAGGGTTTTCCACCAGTCCATCGCGGCTTCCCACTGCGCGCCTTTCGGTGCGTGGGGGCGGCCCTTGCAATATTCAAAGGTCTTTTCATCCGGTGCGATCAGGCCCGCGCGTGCGCCGCCTTCGATTGCCATGTTGCAGACCGTCATGCGCCCTTCCATCGACAGATCGCGAATGGCCTCGCCGCAGTATTCGATGACATAGCCGGTGCCGCCTGCCGTGCCGGTTGCGCCGATGACGGACAGGGTGATGTCCTTGGCGGTGACGCCGGGGCTCAGCTTGCCGGTGATCTCGACCTTCATGTTCTTGGATTTCTTCTGGATCAGCGTCTGGGTGGCCAGCACGTGCTCCACCTCTGACGTGCCGATGCCATGGGCCAGCGCGCCGAAAGCGCCGTGGGTCGCCGTATGGCTGTCACCGCAGACGACGGTCATGCCGGGCAGGGTCCAGCCCTGTTCCGGGCCGACGATATGCACGATGCCCTGACGCACATCGGTCACCGGATAGTAATGCAGGCCGAATTCCTTTGCATTGGTGTCAAGCGCTGCCACCTGGATACGGCTGTCTTCGGTCATCGTCTCGGCATTGGCGCGATCCAGGGTGGTCGGCACGTTGTGGTCCGGCACCGCGATTGTCTTTTCCGGCGCGCGGACAGTGCGACCGGTCATGCGCAGCCCTTCAAAGGCCTGCGGGCTTGTCACCTCGTGGACAAGGTGACGGTCGATGTAGAGCAGACAGGTGCCATCCTCGGCCTCGTGGGCCACGTGGGCATCCCAGATTTTGTCGTAAAGCGTTTTGGGGGACATGGGTCCTCTCCCGTATTGGTGGTGTGGAACAGGCGAAAGGGCCGCGCGGTTGCGCGGCGGGCAGGCTTATAGGCGTGCCAGCACCGTATGCGTGGCACCGAAAAAGCGTTCGCGCAGGCGTGCGCGATCAGTTTGATCAAAGACCTGTATCATGAGGATGAGATAAGGCACCGCGCAGATTCCCGCAAGGTGCCTCTTGATGCAGGCCGGTGCCGCCGGAAAGGACCCCCGCCGTTGCGGGGATTGGGGTAATGTGCAAGCATGAAACCGGTACGGTAGCGAGGCAAGACATGGATCAACCCACAGACCCGTTTGCACATTTCCTGGGTTCGCTTGAGAGCGTCTGGATCAACGCGGTGGGATTTGTTTCGGGGGTGATCCAGCCGGGATGGCGGCAGAACCAGGTGCTGATCGTGCTGGGGCTGGCGCTGGTTGCTTGGGTCCTGCACCGGTTCAGCGATCGGGCCGTCCGCAATTGGGTGCGGTCACGGCAGGGCTGGGCAAAGTGGCAACTGCGGGTGATCGTGCAGGTGCGCCGCAGGCTGGGCCTGATCTGGTTCTCGCTGATGGCCTATATGGTCTACACGGTGATGCAGAACGTCACCTGGCCATCGCGGTCCTATCTGATCGGTCTGGCGGCAACCCTGGCGATTGTCTGGGTCGGCATCGCCTTTGCAGCGCAGCTGGTGCGCAACCGGCCGCTGCGCCGCATCGTGACCTGGGCCTTGTGGATCTACGCGACGCTCTATTTCCTCAACATTTCGGACGATGTGGCGGCGTTCCTGGACGGTCTTGCCATCGAAGTCGGTGATTTCCGCCTGTCCGTCCTGACCCTGATCACCGCGCTGGTGGTGATCGGCGCGCTCTTCACGGTTGCACGGCTGGTCAGTCAGGCGACCGCCAGCACAATCAGAAAGAACGAGGAAATAAGCCCTTCGATGCAGGTGCTTGCGGTGAAGGGCATCCAGCTTGCCCTTTATGGCTTTGCATTCTTCATGGGGGTCAAGGCGGTCGGCATCGACCTGACCGGGCTTGCGGTGCTGTCGGGTGCCATCGGTGTCGGCCTTGGTTTCGGTCTGCAAAAGGTGGTGTCGAACCTTGTCTCGGGCGTCATCATCCTGATCGACAAGTCGATCAAGCCAGGCGACGTGATCTCACTGGGAGAGACATTCGGCTGGATCCAGACTTTGGGCGCGCGCTATGCGTCGGTCGTTACACGGGATGGCAAGGAATACCTGATCCCGAATGAGGACCTGATCACCGGGCAGGTGGTCAACTGGTCCCATTCGAATGATTTCGTGCGTTTGGACATCTATTTCGGCACGGCCTATGGCGATGACCCCCATGTGGTCCGCAAACTGGCGATCGAGGCTGCCTCGGGTGTGGAAAGGGTGCTCAGCTTCAAGGCGCCGGTTTGTCACATCGTCGGCTTTGGCGACAGTTCGGTCGATTACATCCTGCGTTTCTGGATCAAGGACCCCACCGGCGGGCTGACCAATATTCGCGGCAATGTCTATCTGGCGCTTTGGGATGCATTCAAGGAAAACAACATTTCCATCCCCTTCCCGCAGCGCGAGGTCCTGATGCTGGAAGACAGCAAGCTGGCGCTGTCGCGCAACGTCCGGAACCCGGTACAGGATTGACTTGCTTTGCGCCGGTACAGGGGTAATTTTCCTGAAACGCCACGGTGCCCGGGGGAAATTCCATGACAGAACGCGGTCCGGTTGTTCTGATTCTGGGGTCCGGTCCAAATGTCGTGCAGGCTGCCGGTTGGCACAGATCCCTTTTCGATCACATCGTGGTGATCAACAACGCCTGGCAGGTCCGGCCGGACTGGGACGCCCTGGTGTTTCCCGAGGATTTTCCGGCTCACCGTATGCCGCCACGGGTTGGCCCGGACCAGACCCTGGTCGATGCCAGCGCCTTTGTGCCCGCGCAGAACCGCTATGGCGGTTTCGTTTTTGCCGGCGCGACGATGGCTTTTACAACGGCCTATTGGGCGCTGGCTGAATACCGGCCCGGCGTTATGGCATTCATGGGCTGTGACATGGTTTATCCCGATCAGGGGCCAACGCATTTTTACGGGGCCGGTGCCGCCGATCCGCTGCGGGCCGACATATCGCTGCGCGATCTCGGGGCGAAGTCGGCACGTCTATCGGTCCTGGCGGCCTTGCAGGGTTGCGCCTGCGTGAACCTGTCCGGCGATGTGTCCCGTCTGATGTTTCCACGATGTGATGCGGCTGACCTGCACGAGGTGACAGAAGCGGGCGCGGTCGACCGGCACATGGTCGGCACCCTGCTGGCGCGGGAACGCGCCTTGGGATATGCAACGCCTGACGGACGCCATGACGCCTTGCAGGAAAGGGCCGATCTGGAAGCGCTGGATGCGCTGGACAGGGATTGGCAGGGCCTTTCCGGACCTGCAACGGGGCGCGCGCAATCAGGCGGCAGAACAGCGTTTCCAACTGGTCAATCTCCTCCAGCGGTGTGAGTGGTTTCGAGCAGGAAGTCCGCGGCCTGTTGAAAGATATTGGTGCCGGAGAAAGCGGCATCATCAGCCGGGAAGGCCGGTAAATGCCGACAAATCCCGGTTGTCATTGAATTGTCACCCCTGGATTGCTAATTTGGGGTTACCCAGCATCGGGGGAAACGGTGCATTGAAAAGGAGGACAATGTCCTGTCAACCCAAGCCAACGCAGCTTTGGCTGCGAACCCTCAGGCGGCTGTCATGACGGCCACTGCTGATATGGCCACAAGCGATGCTGTGCTGGCTGCTGTTCTCAACTCTCTTCAAGACGACAAGGCCGAAGACATCGTGCAGATTGATCTGCGCGGGAAGACGGCAATTGGCGACTACATGGTCATCTGCTCCGGCCGGTCCACACGGCAGGTCTCGGCGATTGCCGAAAAGCTCGCGCAGAATATCAAGGATGAATTCGGTGTAACGCCGAAAATGGAAGGCAAGGACATCGGAGACTGGGTTCTGATCGACACCGGCGATGTCATCGTACATGTTTTCCGTCCCGAAGTGCGCGACTTCTACCAACTGGAGAAGATGTGGATGGCGGGCGGTGAGGCCGCAGTTCAGAACTGATCCGCCCGGACCGGCGCGATGCGCGTTCATATCTGTGCCGTCGGGCGCCTGCGCAAAGGTCCCGAAAAGGATCTGGTTGATGACTACCTGACCCGGTTCGACCGGACGGGCAGGGGGCTGAGCCTTGGCCCGGCCCAGGTGATCGAAGTGGATGACCGCAAGGGCGGCGGCATGTCCGCCGAGGCGGCCCTGCTGGAAAAGGCGCTGCCAAAGGGGGCAACCCTGTGCGTTCTGGATGAACGCGGCACCGTTGAGACTTCTCCGAAATTTGCAAAACGTCTGGCGGGCTGGCGCGATGGCGGGGTCGGTGATCTTGCCTTTGTCATCGGGGGCGCCGACGGGATAGACCCCGCCCTGCGCGCAAAGGCGCATCACGGGCTGTCATTCGGCAAGATGGTCTGGCCGCATATGCTGGTACGGGTGATGCTGGCCGAACAATTGTACCGTGCCGCATCCATCCTGTCCGGCGGGCCGTATCACCGCAGCTGACGGGCAGGCAGCCTGAGGCGGTGGCCGTGTCAGACCTTAACGCAGCTTGATGCGTTTGATATCGGGTGACCAGCCGTTCACCGTATCGCGCGCCTGAATGCCGATTTCGGTCACCCCCTCGGGGATGCTGACCCCTGAAAGGGACCGGGTGAAGGGCTGCTCATTCACATGGGGGTGGGCCAGATTGCGCAGGCCCAGTTCCTTGCCGTCGCCATCCACGATGCGCCAGCCATCGGCATAATCGTCCCAGCCGGTATCTGTGTGCTTGATGGTCACATCAAAGTTCCAGGTATCGCCGGTTTTCTTGATGTTGACGTTCTGAATGACCGGCGGGTCCGCCAGCGCGGGTGTCGTGGCAAGAGCTATGGCCAGTATGGATCGCTTGAACATGGGACTCACCTTGGGAGGATTGGAACGTATATATTTACCATATCTACTTTTCCAAGAGTATCCCCCGGGAACGGGAGGCAAACTCCCGTCGCCAGATCACAAATAGTGTCACAAATGCACCAGCGATCAACATCAGGGCGCCCCCCAGCCAGGCCACGCTGGCCAGCCCGAAATAGATCGAGCGCAACCCCCGGTTGAAGCTGCGCGCGGCAAAGATGTTTATTTCAGCGGCCTTGTGGGCCATCCGGGGCGCTTTGGGGTCGGTGGCGTCATTGGGCACCGCCGCCATCAGGACGGAACAATATCCGAAGAGCCGGTTTGACCAGATGAACTTCAGAAAGGCGTTCGCCAGGAAGAAGACCACAAGCAGCAGTTTGATTTCCCAGACAAAGACGGGCTGATGCGCAAATGTCAGATCCTTTGCCACGCTGGCAAGACGTTCGGCATTGCCAATCAGCGCGAGTGTCCCGCCAATGGCGATCACGCAGGTGGAGGCAAGGAAAGACGAACCCTGCCTCAGTGTGCTGATGGTCTGCGCATCGAAAATGCGGGGCTGGCGGGTGATCATCTGGCGCATCCATTCGCGACGATAATCTGCCATCAGGACCGATACCGAAGGCCGGTGGGCGGCCGGGTTCTCGATCCGCCATCCAAGAGACAGCCAGAGAAGGATGATGATTACCACGGCTGAAAAATCCAGCGGGTCAAACAGGGCAAGGCGGTCGATCCAATTCATGGGTTGTTCATACGCGACTGGAATACTATTGCCATAGCGGTAAATTGGTCATATTATTTTACCAAATTGGAGTAGTGCGATGGAAATGCCGATCCCGGATGCTTCGGTCCTTGCTCGCAAGGCACGTATCGTCGCGCGTTTGCGTGACGTATTGCCGGGGGATGCGGTGATCGACGATCCGCGGGAGACGCGGGCCTATGAATGCGACGCGCTGACCGCCTACAGATGCGCGCCGATGGTGGCGGTGCTGCCCGCCACCACGGCGGAAGTCTCTGCTGTTCTGCGGATCTGCCATGCCGAAGGGGTGCCGGTAGTGCCGCGCGGGTCGGGGACATCGCTGGCAGGGGGTGCTTTGCCAACCGCGGATTGCGTGATCCTCGGTGTGGCCAGGATGAATGCGGTGATCGAAACCGATTACGTCAACAGGCTGATACGGGTGCAGACGGGACGCACCAATCTCAGCGTGACGGGTGCGGTCGAGGCGGATGGATTTTTCTATGCGCCCGACCCGTCCAGCCAGCTGGCCTGTGCCATCGCCGGGAACATCGCGATGAATTCGGGCGGGGCACATTGCCTGAAATACGGCGTGACAACCAACAATCTGATGGGGGTCACCATGGTGATGATGGATGGCGAGATTGTTGAAATCGGTGGCGGACATCTCGATGCCGGGGGTCTTGACCTGTTGGGGCTGATCTGCGGATCGGAAGGCCAGCTTGGTGTCGTGACCGAGGCGACGCTGCGGATCCTGCCCAAGCCGGAGGGCGCGCGGCCTGTCCTGATGGGATTTGACGACAATGAGGTGGCAGGGGCCTGTGTGTCGGACATCATCAAGGCGGGTGTGCTGCCGGTGGCGATCGAATTCATGGACCGCCCCTGCATCGAGGCGACGGAGGCTTTTGCAAAGGCGGGATACCCGATGTGCGAGGCATTGCTGATCGTCGAGGTTGAGGGATCAGATGCCGAGATCGACCATCAACTTTCGCTGATCAAGGAGATTGCACTGCGTCATGACCCGGTAGAGCTGCGCGAAAGCAAATCGGCGGAGGAATCGGCCAAGATCTGGCTGGGCCGCAAGTCTGCCTTTGGCGCGATGGGGCAGATCAATGATTACATGTGCCTTGACGGGACAATTCCGGTCTCTTCCCTGCCGATGGTCCTGCGCCGGATCGGTGAGATGAGCGCGGAATACGGCCTGAAGGTCGGCAACGTCTTTCATGCGGGCGATGGGAACATGCATCCGCTGATCCTGTTCGATGCGAACAAGCCCGGCGATCTGGAGCTGTGCGAGGCCTTCGGGGCAGAAATTCTCAAGCTGTGTGTCGAGGTGGGGGGCTGCCTGACCGGAGAGCATGGCGTGGGGATCGAGAAGCGGGACCTCATGCATGTTCAGTATACGCCGGAGGATCTGGAGGCGCAGATGGCGGTGAAAGATGTGTTTGACCCGGCGTGGCTGTTGAACCCGGCCAAGGTGTTCCCGCTGAATGCCTCGGAACGGCGGCGGGCGGCGATGCTGGCGGCTGAGTGATGTCGCCGGGTGACTGCGGCAATGCATTGGGGGCGCTGCCCCCAAACCCCCGGGAATATTTAAGGCCAAAAAGAAAATGAATCTCAGTTCGGAAAAAGAAGTCAGCGCAGCAATTGCCGGGGCCAGGGGCCCTCTGTCGGTTTGTGGTGGCGGTACGCGTGGTCTGGCCGGCGCGGGCGAGGTCCTGAGCGTGGCGGGGCTCTCTGGGATCACGCTTTACGAACCGGGTGCGCTTACCATGGTGGCGCGGGCCGGAACACCTGTCGCGGAGATCGAACAGGCCCTCGCCAGGGAAAACCAGCGGCTGGCATTCGAACCGATGGACCACAGGGGGCTTCTGGCCACGAAAGGCGAACCCACCATCGGCGGGATATTCGCGGCAAATGTCGGGGGGCCGCGGCGCCTTGCCGTGGGGGCGGCGCGGGATTTCCTGCTGGGGGTTCGATTTGTCGACGGTCAGGGTGTGGTCATCAAGAATGGCGGGCGGGTGATGAAGAATGTCACGGGCTATGATCTGGTCAAGCTGATGGCAGGGTCATGTGGCACGCTGGGGGTTCTGACGGAGGTGTCGATGAAGGTTCTGCCCCGACCCGAGACGGAGGCAACTCTTGTACTGTCCGGTCTGGACGATATGCGTGCCGTCGCGGCGCTGTGTCGCGCGATGGGCAGCCCCTTTGAGATCACCGGCGCGGCACATGATCCGGGCGCCGGGGAAAGCTATCTGCGGCTTGAGGGGTTTGAAGATTCGGTTGCCTACCGGCTGCGGCGGTTGAAGGACCTGTTGGCCAGCGCCGATGCGCATGTGCTGCAATCCGATGCCTCGGCGCGGAAATGGGCCGCATTGCGGGATGTCGAGGCGTTTCACGGCGTTTCGGGCGATGTCTGGCGGGTGTCGTGCAAGCCCTCGGAAGGGCCGGAACTGGCGGCAAGATCGGGTGCCCAGGCGCATTTTTTCGACTGGTCCGGCGGGTTGATCTGGCTGCGGGTGCCGACGGGCCATGACCTGCGCGGTCGGCTGGGGGCGTTTGACGGCCACGCGACCCTGATCCGGGCCGACGCGGCGACCAAGGCGCGGTTGGGCCGATTCCAGCCGGAATTGCCCGGCGTGGCGCGGTTGGCCGCGGGATTGCGCGCGCGGTTCGACCCGAAGGGTATCTTCAATCCGGGATTGATGGAGGCTGTATGACAGTTCTGATCGGTATCTTTGCGATCTTCTTTGTCGGGGGGCCGCTGACCTTCCGGGCATTGACCCGACCTGCCCCGTCGCGTGATGCGCTGCAGGCACTTATTGTCTTTGCCGGAGTCTTTGCCCTGTTCGGGCTTGGGCTGCGCATTGGCTTTGCGGGGCTATGGGGGCACGAGGTGATGCTGACGGTGGGGGGCATTCTGGCGCTGTGGTTCGCCTGGATCGGTGTGCTGGCCCTTGGCGCACAGGCTTTCCGGCGGGCGGAACCGGGGCTGTACATGCGCCGCTGGACCGGCATTCTGGGGGCGGGCGGGACCACGGTGCCCTGGTTCGGTCTGGCTTCCGCCCAGTTGCTGGTCGGATGAACCCGTCGTCAGATCAAAGTTAGCGGAGCCATCATGCAGACCACCTTTACCCCCGCCCAGCTGAAGGATCCCGACGTTGCGCGCAGCAACGAGATCTTGCGGTCTTGCGTGCATTGCGGGTTCTGTACCGCCACCTGCCCGACCTATCAGATACTGGGAGACGAGCTGGACAGTCCCAGGGGGCGGATTTACCTGATCAAGGACATGCTGGAAAACGAACGGGTGCCGGATGCCAAGACGGTCAAGCACATCGACCGTTGCCTGTCCTGTCTGGCTTGCATGACGACATGCCCGTCAGGGGTTCACTACATGCATCTGGTGGATCATGCCCGCAGTTATATCGAGCAGAACTACAAGCGGCCCTTTGGCGATCGGGCCCTGCGCTGGATGCTGGCACGTATCCTGCCCCACCCGATGCGGTTTCGCATGGCCTTGCTGGGCGCAAAGATCGGCCGCCCCTTTGCCCGGCTGATGCCGGATGCCCGGCTGCGGGCGATGCTGGAAATGGCGCCCAGGGTCATCCCGCCGGTCAGCCGCAATGATGACCCGCAGACGTTCCCTGCCAAGGGGAGGCGCAGGATGCGGGTGGCGCTGATGACGGGCTGCGCCCAGAAGGCGCTGAACACCGATATCAACGATGCCACGATCCGGCTGTTGACCCGCATGGGTTGCGAGGTTGTCGTGGTTCGGGGGGCGGGATGTTGCGGAGCCCTGACCCATCACATGGGAAAGACTGACGAAAGCCATCGTTCCGCGGCGCGCAACATTCGTGCCTGGACCGCCGAGATGGACGGCGCGGGGCTGGACGCCATCGTGATCAACACCTCGGGCTGCGGCACGACGGTCAAGGATTATGGCCATATGTTCCGGAATGATCCCCTGGCAGGAGATGCCGCGCGGGTTTCCGCAATTGCCAGGGATGTTTCCGAAGTTCTGGTCGACCTGTCCGATGCGTTTGCGGCTGATGGGGAAAGCCCGGGTTCCGACGATCACCTGGCAGGGGCGGATGCAGGGCGCGGTGATCCTAACCGCCCCGCAGCGGGGCTGACAGTGGCCTATCACGCGGCCTGTTCGCTGCAGCACGGCCAGCAGATCAAGAGCCACCCGAAAGATCTGCTGAAGGCTGCCGGGTTCACCGTGGTGGAGCCTGCGGATCCGCACCTGTGCTGCGGCTCCGCAGGGACGTACAACCTGATGCAGCCGGAAATTTCAAAGCAACTGAAAACCCGGAAAATCCGGACGCTGGAGGCGCGGCAACCCGATGTGATCGCGGCGGGCAACATCGGCTGCATGATGCAGATCGGATCTGCGGCCTCTGTCCCGGTGGTGCACACGGTGGAATTGCTGGACTGGGCCTCAGGCGGGCCGGTGCCGCTCGCCCTGAGCGGAAAATTGTCGGACGAGGCGGAAATTCCCCGGCTGCGTTAAGGGGGCTGCCCAATTTTTGCCGCAAGTTGTCCATAACAAGGCACGAGTGGCTTGGCTTAGGGGATATTCGTGCGGCGTTTACTGGCATTTACTTTGATGGTGGTTGTCACCGCAACGGCGGTTGTAGCGCAGGATGCCCGGCTCAAGCGTCTGGATTCCGGTGATGATGCCGCCGCATGGGAGGCCGTGGGGCGGCTGGATATCGCCGGAAGCGGATTTTGCACCGGCACGCTGATCGCCCCCCGTCTTGTGCTTACCGCGGCGCATTGCCTGTTCGACCGCGAGACGAAACAGCGTGTGGATCACAGCAAGGTGCGCTTTCTTGCCGGGTGGCGAAACGGCCGCGCAGGGGCCTACCGGGACATCCGCAGGGCGGTGGTGCACCCCGATTACATTTATGACGATGTCGTCTCCTCCGATCGGGTGCGCAATGACCTGGCGCTGCTGGAGTTGCAGCGGCCCATCAACAACACGACGATCAAGCCTTTCGGCACTGCCGCACGCCCCAGACCGGGGGATTCCGTTGGTGTGGTCAGCTATGCCAAAGACCGGTCCGAAGCCCCCTCGCTGCAAGAGCTCTGCAAGGTGATCGCGCAGCAGGAGGGCGTTCTGGTGACCTCCTGCTCGGTCGATTTCGGATCAAGCGGCGCGCCGATCTTCTCGCTGGAAAACGGCGAGGCCCATGTCGTCTCCGTGGTCTCGGCCAAGGCAGAGGTCGAGGGGGAAACGGTTTCTCTCGGTACGGCGCTGTCCACGCCACTGGCACTGTTGCAGGCGGAACTGGTCGCCGGAAAAGGTGTGTTCCCGGTCAGTGGCAGCGGCAGCAAGAGCATCCTGGCCGGGCAACGTGGCACGGATACGGGCGCGAAGTTCGTGCGCCCCTGATCTGTCAGCGGGGTCTTGAAACCCCGATATGGTATTCCCACATCTTCGATATCAGGACGCCTCTGCAGGGTCCTGACAACAAGGCCGGACCTGTCCAATGGTGGAAGGTCCATATCGTTAATCGCTCGAAGATGAGGATGACACATGCGTACTTATGATTTTGCACCGCTTTACCGTTCCAGCGTTGGCTTTGACCAGATCGCCAACATGATGGACCGCGTGTTGAGCAATGATGGGGCAACCCCCAGCTACCCCCCTTACAACATCGAGAAACTCGACGACGACAGCTATCGCATTTCGATTGCGGTGGCAGGTTTTGCCGACGCTGACCTGAGCGTCGAGGTCCGTGAAAAGGCACTGATCGTGTCTGCGCGCAAAGCGGACGCGGATGAAGAAAAGACCTATCTGCATCGCGGTATCGCGACACGGGCATTCGAACGCCGGTTCCATCTGGCGGATCACGTCCAGGTGACGGGTGCCGCGCATGCCAACGGGATGCTGCACATCGAACTGCAGCGCCAGGTTCCCGAGGCACTGAAGCCCCGGCAGATCCAGATCGCATCGGATACCAAGGTGCTGGACAAGGATGTCGTCGACGCGAAATCCGTCAACTGAGGCGGCCGGTTCACGCTGGTCAGCCCCAAGGGGCGGATCACGGTCTGAACCTCACTCAAGACGGACCGGGCCCGGAGCAGAGATGCTCCGGGTTTTTTGATGAGCGGCGCTCAGGCAATCGTTAGTTCCGAATGTGGTCGATGATCATCCGCCGGTGTCCACCCTGAAAAAAAGGGGGCCGGATCTGCCGTAGCAGAACCGACCCCCGGGACAGCCGAGGCAGTCTTGGGTTCAAACCGGGAGAAATCAGTTTGTCTGCGTCTCGGTGCCCGTCCCTGCGCCATTGCCCAGCTGCTGCTGGACTGCGGCGGCGAATTCCTGTTCGGTGACTTCCAGTTCGAGCTGGCCTTCGGCATTCAGCTGGTCGGCACTCTGGATCGACACGCGGCCGCCTTCGACATCATATGAATCACCCAGGGCGATCTCATAGCGGTTCATGCCGTCTTCCAAAGCGGTCACTGTCTCGATCTTGCCGATCACCGCATCGTCTGACGTCACCGCGACAGCCGTACCGTTTTCGATCGCCTCGGTCGTGGCGCTGTTGATCTCGGCGGTGGCTGCGGGTGCAATTTCGGTTGTCGGCTGTTCAGGTGTCGGCGAGGTTGCCGGTGCTTCCTGCGCCATCAGCGGCATGGAGAATGCTGCCGCGAGAGCTGTCGATCCGACGAGGGTCCGGGTGATTTTCGAGAAGGTCATAGGTTTTCCTTTCTGTCTGTTAAGGCGAGAGACCGGCAGGCATCCTGCCCACCGGTTGTGGTGCCAACCCGGATATGGGCAGGGGGTTTCCCGCCTGCCACCGCGTCGGCGGCAGCTTGCGCAGATCGCAGGATGTCGGCGGCAGACCGCTTCTTGCGCCCCGGCGCGGGAGTGGTAAGGGGCTTGCAATCGCAGTGCGGTTTCCCGGTGGCGACGGTTACGGAATATTAGGGCGCAACTGCCAGTCTGCCCCGGTCCCCCAGGCCGGAGCCGTGATGCGTGTCGTTTCCCCAATTCTGCTGGCAGTGCTGTGCGCATCGGTTCCATGCAACATCCTCCGCGCCGAAAGCGGATCGTTGTTTTCGCAAGGGAACTGGGGCGGCGCGCGGGGCGGGTTGATTGCAACGCCTGCCCTTTCGCGTGACAGCAAGGAGACCCCCAGCCTGTTCGTGGGCCGTGCCGCGGCCGGCCTGTTCGCGGAAAGACCCGCCCATGAACCTGCCTTCGACACTGCGTCGCCGGTGCTGGTGCAGGGCTCGGATGTTGCGCGGCTGCGGGCGCTGATCGGTGCGGCGGAATCGCGGCGCGATGGCTATGAGGCCGTCCAGCATGGGGCGCGCGTCAAAACGCCGAAACCCCCGACACAGATGACATTGGCCGAAATTTTCCGCTGGATCGAGGAAACACCGGGCCAGCCGCATGCCATCGGCAGGTACCAGTTCATCCCCGCAACCTTGCGCCGGGTTGTGGCAAAGCTTGGGATCGCCCCGAATGCTAGGTTCAGCCCCGCTGTTCAGGACCGTCTGGCAGATGTCCTGTTGGCGGAGGCGGGTCTGCATGAATTCCGCGCGGGCAGGCTGGGGCGCGTGGCCTTCATGAACAATCTTGCAAAGATCTGGGCCGGTTTGCCCAATGCCACCGGCAAGTCGCATTATCACGGATATGCAGGCAACCGGGCGTCGATCACATGGGCCCGGTTCGATGCGGAGATGGCGAGGATTGATCCGGCGGTGATTGCTGGCCATGGGGTTGAGTAACGGACGCCCCCCTCACCCTAACCCTCTCCCCCGTGGGGGAGAGGGGATTTGTTTCGCCCGTGGCAACCGGGCAGTCAGACGGACATGCAGATGTATTTCATTTCGAGGTAGTCTTCGATCCCGTGGTGGCTGCCTTCGCGGCCCAGGCCGGATTGCTTGACGCCGCCGAAGGGGGCAACCTCGGTGGAGATGATCCCGGTGTTCACGCCGACGATGCCGTATTCCAGCGCCTCGGCCACCTTGTAGACGCGGCTCAGGTCCTTGGCATAGAAGTAGGAGGCGAGGCCGAAGATCGTGTCATTGGCCATTGCGATCACATCATCTTCGTTTTCGAACTTGAACAGCGGGGCGAGGGGGCCGAATGTCTCTTCCTTGGAGACTTTCATATCCTGGGTCACGCCGGTGATGATGGTCGGCGCGAGGAAGTTGCCTGCGAGCTTTTCTTCTGTCGATCCCAGAACGATCCGGGCGCCCTTGGAAACGGCATCCTCCACATGTTCCCTGACCTTTTCGCTGGCGTCACCGTTGATCAGCGGTCCCAGTTCGACGCCCTCCGCGAAGCCATCGCCGACCTTCATCTTGCTGACGCGGTCCTTCAGTTTGGCAGCGAAAGCGTCATAGACGCCTGCCTGGACATAGATGCGGTTGGCGCAGACGCAGGTCTGGCCGTTGTTGCGGAACTTGCACAGGATCGCGCCTTCGACCGCGGCGTCGAGATCGGCGTCGTCAAAGACGATGAAGGGGGCGTTGCCGCCCAGTTCCATGGAACATTTCATGACCTGATCGGCGGCCTGGCGCAGCAGGATGCGCCCGACTTCGGTGGAGCCGGTGAAGGTCAGTTTGCGCACGGCTGGGTTTTCGCAGAATTCCTTGCCCACGGCAGAAGAAGACGAGGAGGGCACCACGTTGAACACCCCGGCAGGGATGCCGGCTCGTTCGGCCAGGACACCCATGACGATGGCCGACAGCGGTGTTTCCGCAGCGGGACGGGCGACGAAGGCGCAGCCTGCGGCCAGTGCGGGGGCAGCCTTGCGGGTGATCATCGCATTGGGGAAGTTCCAGGGTGTGATCGAGGCCGCAACCCCGATGGGCTGCTTGATCACCGTGATGCGTTTGTCGCGCTGATGACCGGGAATGGTTTCGCCGTAGATGCGTTTGGCTTCTTCGCCGAAGAATTCGATGAAAGACGCGCCATAGGCGATTTCGCCCTTGGCTTCGGCCAGCGGCTTGCCCTGTTCGGCGGTCAGGATCGTGCCAAGATCGTCCTGGTTCTCCATCATCAGGTCGAACCATTTGCGCAATACGTTGGCGCGTTCCTTGCCGGTCCAGGCGGCCCATTCCTTTTGCGCCTTTTCGGCCTGTGCGATGGCACCTGCGACCTGCGCGCGGCTCAGGTCCGCTACCTTGGCGATCACATCGCCGCGGGCGGGGTTGGTTACGTCAAATGTGCCATCCTCGCCATCCACCCATTTGCCACCGATATAGGCGCGGGTTTCCAGGAGGCCGGGATCCTTGAGCATGGATTTCAGATCGGTTTTTGCGTCTGTCATTTGGTTGTCTCCGCTTTTGTTTGTGGAACCCAAAGCAACATTGGCTATGATTGTCCAGTTCCCGTTTGGTTTCGGGGCACTATCCAGAGGACGACTTATGACGCAGTTTGACGATGCCTATGACAATTCCGGCCATATCGAGGGCGCTGAAACATACCCTCCGAAGTGGGAAAAAGCAGCTGCTGCTTTTCGCCAGGAGCTGGGGGCGCGGGCGCAAATCGGGGTGTCATATGGCCCTTCTGACAGGCAGGTCTTTGATTTCTTTCAGCCCGAAGGCGTGTCGCGCGGGACCGTGATTTTTGTTCATGGCGGTTACTGGAAGGCATTCGACAGCAGCTATTGGTCCCATCTGGCTGCGGGGCCACTGTCGCGCGGCTGGGCTGTCGCCATGCCGTCCTATGATCTGTGCCCCGACGTGCGCATCGGTGAAATCACCACCCAGATTGCCGCCGCCGTTACCGAGATTTCCAGGCGGACATTCGGCACATTGTCGCTTGCGGGACATTCGGCGGGCGGGCATCTGGTGTCGCGGATGACCGATCCGCTGGTGCTGCCGTCCGAGGTGCGCGACCGGATCGCGAATATTGCCCCGATTTCCGCCGTTGCCGACCTTGCACCGCTGATGCAGACATCGATGAACGACATTCTGGGGATCGACGCGGCAGAGGCACAGGCGGAAAGCCCGGTCAACATGAGCCCGCCGCATGGCGTCAATGTGACCGTCTGGGTCGGTGCGGATGAACGGCCCGCCTTTCTTGAACAGTCCGAACAGCTCTCGCGGGTCTGGGGTGCACGGCAGGTCGTTGTCGAGGGCAAGCATCATTTTGACGTGATCGATGCCTTGGCCGATCCCGAAAGCGACATGGTCCGGGCTGTGCTGGGCGGCTGAACCCTGCCCTGGCCGGTCAGGTTGCGGACCCTGCGCAGGTTGCGCCCGAAGGAGGGGTCCTGCCTGCCCGGAGGTAAGCGCCCGATCAACCTTGACCCGGCAGATCAGTTCAACAATACCGATGTGAAATTCACGTTCGGGCCAATTCGTCAGGATGCGGCGCGGCAATGAAAGAGCCTGGATGCAAGACAAGCTGATTGACGATGAAGAGATCCGCCTTGCGCTCCTGCGCGGATACAACATCCTGGACACGGCGCCCGAGGAAGGCTTCGATGAAATCGCACGACTTGCGGGCGAGATATGCGGGACACCCATCGCATTGGTGTCGCTGGTCGAAAAGGATCGTCAGTGGTTCAAGGCGGTTCAGGGTCTGGATGTGACGGAAACCCCCATCCAGATGAGCATTTGTGCGCATGCCATCCAGTCCGGCGATTATCTGGAGGTTCAGGACACAACCAATGACCCGCGCACGGCTGCAAATCCGCTTGTCACAGGCGATGAGCAGATCAGGTTTTATGCGGGAGCTTTGCTGACATCGGCCGATGGCGTGGCGTTGGGCACATTATGTGTTCTGGACCGCGTGCCGAGGGTGCTGACAGAAATGCAGCGCACCACGCTGAAGATCCTGGCAAAGCAGGTGATGCGTCACCTTGAACTGCGCGAAGCCTTGGGTGCTGCGGAGATGCTGCGCCGCGAGGTCGATCACAGGGTCAAGAACTCCCTTCAGGCGCTGGAGGCGCTGATCCGCATCCAGACGCGTTCGGTCAAGACAAACGAGGCGCGCGAGGCGCTGGAGGCTGTACAGGGACGGCTGGCCATGGTCAGCAACCTGCATGAGGCGCTGTATCTGTCCGATGCGGGTGCCATGGTAAATCTGAGCGGCTTTCTTGACCGGGTGGTTCAGACGGCGTCGGCGCAGATGCCGCAGGGCATCCATGTGCGCCATGAGGTGGAACCCTGCAAGCTCCAGTCCCGGGCTGCCTCAGCGGTCGGAATGATCGTGAACGAGGCCATCGCGAATGCTGCGAAATATGCCTTCGAGGGGCGTGACAAGGGGGCTTTCGACATCACCGGCAAGATTGAAGGCGAAAGCTATGTGCTGATCTGTGCCGACGATGGCGGGCCGCCTGCTGCGGGGGGCGTTCAAACTATTGTCGGAACCGGCCTGGGGATGCGCATCATGCAGGCGGCAGCACAGCAGCTGGGGGGCGAGTTGACCTCGCATTCCGGTGAAAAAGGGCATGTTGTGACCCTGCGCTGGCCACTGACCTGACTCAATGCCCTCTTTTCAAGGGCATGGGCTTTTGCCACACTCTGTTTAAATTGCGGGTGTGGGTGATGTAAATTGCCATAACATTACCTACATGTACTTTAACTTATTGGAAAGCGGAGACTTTAATGTCGAATTTGGATGCACAGGTCAAGGAATCCCAGGCGCAGGTCGCACAGGCGCAATCCAAGATAGCAGAGCTGACCAGCCGGATCGAAACAGCGCGGGCCAAGCTGAAGACGGGTGACGATGCGATGATCGACATCGAGAACGCGTCTCTGGAAGATGTCCACGCCCATACCGATGTGATGAACGCGAACATCGCCGAACTGATCATGGGCCTGGACGATGTCACCGCCGGGTTCAGCCGCGATTTCGACGAGATGCGCAACAAGACGGGGATGGAAACCTTCATCGGTATCTTCTCCCGCGCAAAGGCGGACAGCATGCGGCAGGAACGGGTGCGCTCTGCCTCGATCGACGACAAGTTGCAGGATCTGATCAGCAAATCCGACGTGATCGTCCAGTTGCTGGAGGGGCAGTTGGCGATGCTGGAAGAGCAGAAGGTCAAGGTCGAGAGCAATCTGAGCGAGACGCTGGATGAACGCGAGCTGACGGTGGGAGAGCTGGAAACCATCCGTGCCGATATCGGCGGCATGGACCCGGACATCATCAAGCTGGAAAACGCCATCGCGTCAGAAGCGGATGCCGCGAAACGTACCAAGCTGGAAACCGAGCTGGCCGAGGCCAACGCGAAGTACAACGCGCTGGTGCAGGAGGAGCAGGTCAAGCTGGCCAAGTCCCAGACGCTGGAGCGCTATATCGAGAAGGGCAAGACCTGGATCGACTCCCTGCAGAACCAGGCGGCGACGCAGATGGTGCTGATCAACAAACTGCAGACGGACACAAAGCAGCGCGTGGTGCTCTATGACGCGCTGACCAAATCGCTGAAAACCGCGCAACAGCAGGATGTGGCGCACCGCATCAACGAGATCGGTGTGAAGACGGACCAGGAGGCGCAATCGGCCATGGCCGGGATCGGCGCCGCCACCAACGCCCGCATGGCCGAGATGATGGAGAAACACGAGGATCACATGGTGTTCGCGCGTGAAGTTCTTGAGGCCAAGGCCAAGGCGGATGAGCGTTTCGCACGGCGGTTTGCCGCGATCATCGAGAAACATGACAGCAATCAGTATGGCGGCTGAAAAGGAATACAGGAACAGGCATTCGGGAAACTTGCTTTCCGACCGAGGCAGGCGCGACTTGTTGATTGGTATTTCGCTTGTTGGCCTTCCGCCCCTTCTGGTGGTTGTCTTCAATATCGGCATTGGAGCCAATTTCTATGCCCTGGGGTTGTTGATTGCCGTGTTCCTTATCATCCGGACGTGTAGCCGGGAGTTAAACTGGCTCATTCTGAAAAGACGCTTTTTTGATGGCTGATCTTACGCTTTCGCAAGACCACGTCGGCATCACCGACACCTTCGCGTCGCGCCGCTACTTCGCCAAGTTCGAAGGCATCATGCAGCATATGTTGCATGTGGCCGGAGTGATGGAGGCCGAAGGGGCGCTGGACCAGGATGAAATCGACATTCTCACCCGCTATGCCGCCAAGCTGACCCATAGTTTCCGTGCGCTCAGCTACAAGTATCTGTTGGTGGGGCGCGAGACGGGCCGCTTCTTTGGTTCGTTGACCATGGACAACCGCGACAGCGGCTTTCCGGTGACGGCGGAAATCATGACCATGGCCAATGACGCGCAGCAGGCCGCCAAACACCTGGAAAACATGCCGACTGAAGCTCGGCTGAAGGATGAGATGGTGCAGACCATTCTCGGCGACCGGAAAATTCCCACCAAGCTGCAATTCGCCCTGTCCCAGCGGATGTATTATGCGGAACTGGCGCGGGGTGATCTGTTCTGGGTGCAGAATGATCCGCAGGCGGCCTGGCTGGGCAATGTGAGCGAGGGGCGCAGACGGTTCCGCCTGCACTGGGCCACTTACGATTCAGAGGTCAACCTGCCGGTCATCTACCTGATGGAACTGGAAGATTCCGGCCGGATCGGTCTGCCCAAGGACGAACGACGCTGGCCGGAGGTGCAGGCCCATTTGAGCGCGCAGGCGCTGGGCGGGCTGAAACTGCTGACCATCGCGCGCGGCTTTGATCAGGACTTTGACGATCTGCACCCCAAACGGATGCGCCGGTTCCATCTGGGGCCGATGTACAGCCACGCCTACACCCGGCAGGCGGGCCCCCTGCGCGAGGTTCTGGCAGAGGCGAATGCGCCTGCGGGCCAGGACTGGGCGCTGGTCTGGACCGAGGAAGAACTGGTGAGCGACCGGGTGATCGAAGAGAAATCGGGCTGGTTCTCGACGGTCGAGCGGGAAGTCTTCGCGCTTGATCCCTTCGGCGTGCAAGGGCCGGACCTGGGCGCGACGCGGACGGAGCGCAGCATCATCCTGCCCCAGCGGCCCTATCAGGTGCTCGAGGAAAAACGCCCCCCCGGCTTTGCCTCGGTGCGGAAATATGTGGTCAGCCCGAAAGGACGTGTTCTTCGATATTAGCGACGTCGTGCCGGAAGAGTGTATTTATTGAACAATGAAAATGAGTTTGAGATATGAGCCAGACATCTGACGCGATGGAGCTTCGGGAAGAGGATATTGCAAAGCACGTGAGCGTGGCACTCTCCCTGCTGGAGGGGTTCGACCACGCGCCGCGCATCGGCAAGGCCGCGGATGAGGTGCCCCAGTCAGAGCGGTCGCCGGGCATCGGCACGCGGCGGCGGTTCCGCAGCACGACGCCGGGTCTGGCCACGCGGCGGACCACGCCCAGCGGTGCGGTGCAGCTTCTGGCGCGGATCGAAGGGGCGGATGATGGTGACACGCTGGTCACGCCGTTGCAGGCCACCGTGATGCACGCCCTGCGCCGCGCCACAGCCATCGCGCTGGCCGTGGCCGAGAATGTGGCGGAGCAATCCGGGCTGGGCGATCTGAAACGCGCGAACCTGGAAGGGTCTCTGCCTGCCGCGCGCAAGTCCGAGTTTTCCGAACTGTTGGCAGCGGAAGCGCTGGTGACGCTTCATGTCTTCGGCAATGCCACCGCCTATCTGCTGTCGTCGCATCTGTCCGAAACGACGGTCGAGGTCGGCGATGTGGATGAGGTGCTGACAGACAACGGCCAGACCGCCCTGCATGGCGCGCTGTGGGAGCTGGATCAGGACATCGCGGCGCATGCGCAGGACGATGCGCGGCTGGTGGCCACGGTCAGCGCCTTTGCCGAGGCGCTGATGGAGAAGGTCGCCCTGCGCGCCCAGACCGCCCCGCGCCTTGAGGGGTTCAGGGGCGCGTCCTGGCGGGTCGAGGCGGATGATTTCACAATTGCCGGGTTCAGCCCCGCGTCCAGGGCGAAGTCCACCAAGCTGACGATGACCTTCAAGAAGCCGAACGAGGTCGTGGGCAACCACATCGCCAAATATCAGGCGATGAAACTGGCCAAGATGCTGATGGCCTATGATTTCGACCGCCGCCTGAACCCTTTTGCCGATCTGGGCGGGTTCATCTTTACCTTCATGGGTGACGGCGCGCCGGGGACAGGCAAGACCACGCTGATCCAGATGATGGCGGGGCTGATCAGCGAATATTGCGGCAACGCGGGCTATCCGTTCCGATACC
Source organism: Sulfitobacter sp. PR48 (assembly GCF_028807335.1). Taxonomy (NCBI): domain Bacteria; kingdom Pseudomonadati; phylum Pseudomonadota; class Alphaproteobacteria; order Rhodobacterales; family Roseobacteraceae; genus Sulfitobacter; species Sulfitobacter sp. PR48. The sequence goes on from NZ_JARAMM010000002.1 coordinate 314,845, forward strand.
AGAACCTGAGCACGGACAACATCGACAGCTATCAGGGCAAATCGGGCCAGAACGCCAAGGCCTTTATCAACAACATCATCGACCCCAGCGTGATCGGCTTTGGCACGATTGATGACATCGATCAGCTGGCTGGCAAGCGTGGCGACCGGCAGTCGAGTGCGGGGCAGCTGGAGATCACGGCGGTGCTGATGGAAAGCTTCGCGGGGGCCAATACGGTTGTGCGGGGCAATTGCACCTTTGGCATGTTCTCCAACTACCCTGAGAACGTGGACGACGCCCTGCGCCAGCGCGCCGGGGCGCGGTTCCTTGTGGACGGGCCGCAGACGCGGGAGGATTACGTCGACATCCTGTATCTGCTGATGGGCAGGAACCACGACATCCCGCTGGGCGATCACAAGGCCTTCGAGGCGCAGGCGATCAAGAAGGCGGTGGCGGCCTCGTTTGAATCCCATTCCAGGCCCCATGAGGCGGGGTTGCTGCGCGTCTATGAAGCGGTGCGCGGGGAGATCGGGGAGCTGGACACGATCAACAAGCTGGGCACCTACCTGAAGGGCATTCAGGAGGCGGACGCGCGGTTCACGGGTCGTGCGATCAAGAACATCACGGATGCGGTGAAGGTCCGCGCGATGGACTTTGAATTGCCCGACGAATGGATGGAGAACCCCGATCTGTTCCTGTTCAAGGGGTATGATGAGAAGAAGGCGATGATCGAGGACATGCGCCAGCCGATCACGGTGGAGATGGTGATACAGGAGATCAACCGCTACGCCGACAGCGAATTCCGCTATGCCGACAAGTCGGACGAGGTGGCGATTGAGAATGCCGTGCGGGAGATGGGGCGGATGGAAGAGGCGAAGAAGCGGTATTTGGGGGGTAGGGAAGGGTGAGCGCATCTGTGAACATATCAGATGCTGTAACCGCTCTGGCAACACTCCTAATTGCTTGCGCAGCATGGGGTGCAACCATTGCGGCTTGGAAAGGCCTTGGTACTTGGCAGGATCAGGCCAAATGGCAAGCTGATCGCGACCTTGCAAGGCGAATCCTAGTTAGTGTCTACAACTATCGAAATTCTCTCTACTCCGTACGTCATCCTGCCATGCCACATGCTGAAATGGAGCTTGATCCTAAGCCAGAAATTGAACTCACAGCTTCTCAACGTCGAAGTCAGGGCGTGGTTCAAGCCTACGCTCGCAGATGGGAAAAGCATCGAACCTCGCGCGTCGAATTAGATACACTACTAATCGAAGCGGACGCATTATGGGGTAAAGAACTGTCCGAAATAGTAAAATCGATCAAATCGCTCGAACATGAACTCTATATTTACATCGTTAACTATCTCGACGCGAACTACCGAGAGGACCAAGAACTGGCGGCTGAGTATCAAAAGATACTCAAGAAGAAGAGGGACATACTTTATGATTCACTCGATGATGAGAAAGACGAGTTCCGAAAAGACTTCTTGAATGCCCTTGAACCGGTTGAGCATTTCTTGGCGAACAAACTAGGCCGAGCGAAATGAATATCTCTGGGTCAATTGAATCCTGCATTAATTGGAGGCTGCAGTGCCTTCTTGTGATCGTTTAATATGAACCGCCTCATCAAACACGGCCTCATGTTCGGCAACCTCTTCCACGTGGATTCCCCCGCGCTGGTCGACCGATACAACCGCGCGCTCGAACACCTCACGGGCAAGCGCACCACCCAAACCGATTTCCACGTCGATATCTCGGGCTATTCCCCCGAAGTGGGTGACGAGCTGGGCGATCACCTCTATCTCAACCATGCGGGCGTGAACCGGCAGTTCATCCTGCTGACCATGGAGCAGCGAACAGCGCCTTTGCTCAACATGAAATTCTCCACCTCGCGCGGCATTCTGCAACAGTTCATCGCCGAGAATGAGGCGCAGTTGTTTGCGCTGACCGCCCGTGACGCGGTGGCGGGAGAGTTGGTGAACAGCGTCTATGACGTCTCAACCCCCGCGCGGCTGTTCGACATAAGACGGGTGAAGGTCGAGGCCGATACCACCGCAGGCACGGTGCGCGACGCGGAAAAGCTGGGGCAGATGGTCGAGCGGTTCAAGACCGAGAAAGACGGCTGGTACGACGATGTGCTGATCGCGCAGATGATCGAACTGGCGGGCAAGACCGGGGATGTGGTGCGCAACCCGGTCAGGCTGCGCCAGATGTCCTTTGACCAGCGGAATTTCTGGACGGCGCATTTCGGCGGTCTCTACCTGTTCCAGGATCTGGATCATCCGGCGGTCGTGGCTCCTTCTGGCAAGGATCATCTGGGCGATCTGCCGATCAAATATGTCTTTGACGCCGACGACCGGAACCAGCTTGCCAAGTTTTTCGAATACAACGGCCTGACCGAAACGATTGTCGAGGCGCGGGGCATCAACTCGGCGGCGATCCTGCGGCAGAAGATGGATTTCATCCTGATCGACGCGGTGGCGGATGAGGGCGGCGACCTGACCGGGGCCACGCGCGCCGATATGCGGCGTCTGGCGCGGGAGCATGTGGACAAGCTGCCGGAGGAGTTCCACGCGCTGGGCGCGCTGGTGAACTGGGCCGAGAACGGCGGCAACTGGCCGCGGATATCCTCGGACCATCCGGCCTATTTCTATACCCTGCGGGCGAGCGATACCAAGGACGCGGCGCTGGTGAACATGCTGCTGGCCGAACTGGCCCCCAAGGACGCGCGGCAGATGTTCATCTGCCACAAGGAATTGTTCTATCAGACCTATGCCCGCTGGCCGGATGCGAAGAAGGCCTATGTTGCCGATTTCCTCGTGGCCGAGTATCAGATGGACAAGGCGGGTGCGCGGGCGGCGCTTTTCGGCCATGATGCGCCGATGGAAGAGCCTGCCCCCCGCAAGCCCGATCCGGTGTCCGACATGATCGCCCGTGTCGGCCCCTGGGGCGCGGTGAGGGAGAGATAGATGTTTGCACTGGCGCGTCTTTTGGTGATCGGCTTTGTCGTTCTGACGATCATCTATGTCTGTCTGTCGTTCTATTCGCGCAGCGTGCGGCGGTCGAAGCTGCGCAAGAAGTGGTACGAGGGCAAACAGCTGGTGGACCGCGACACCTTTGTGCAGCGCGGGCTTGAACGCTATGACGGGTCGATCCGGCGCAAGCTGATCCTGGGCGTCTATATCGTACCCGTCGTCGTTGTCGGCGTGGTCATTTACCTGACGAATTTTTCCTGAGAGGGGCCAACATGGCGATTATCAAGTGGGTTTTCTGGATCACCATCTGGGTGCTGGTGGCGGCCTTCTTCCACTACACACTGCCGCAGGTCGATATCGTCCGGGTCACCGATACCTATGAAAAGCGTGTCGATCCGGGTGAGAACTCGATCTTCTGGGCACAGGCGGATATCGGAACGGACGGGACGCTGGCGAACCGGGATGTGTTCTTCATCCAGACGCGGCGCGCCAAGGGTGACGTCATGGTCTATCGCAACGAGGATACAGGCTGGGGCTGGCCGCCCTATTTCAAGTTCGACACTTCGAACCTGCAGGCAGAGGCGGCGGATGCCAAATCGACCGAGGCGGCGCCGGAATGGTATGCGATCAAACACTACGGCTGGCGCAACGAGTTCCTGACGGTGTTTCCCAACGCCATATCGCTGCGCAAGGTCGAGGGGCCCGACGCTTCCAAGGGCATCCCCTGGCTGAACATCATCATTCTCACGCTTTTCTTTGCCATCGTCTATGCCATCTGGGTGCGCTGGCGGCGGTTCCGGCGGGCGCGGATCGACCCGACGCTTGAGGCGCTTGAGGATGATCTGGCGGAGAAACGGCAGGGTATGTCGCGGTGGATCGGGAGCTGGCGGGCAAAGAAGTGACCGCGCTGTTGTGATCCGGGTGCTCCGGTGAGGGGGCGGTTTGCCCTTTCGCTCCCCCAAGCGGCGGTTTACCGGCAAAAGAACGATGATCTGCGTCAGTCTGCGAACAGATAGTCCGTCTTGGCGATTTCGCGGGCCTTGTCCTTGGAGATGTTCAGGAATTTCTCAAGGTTTTCGGCGTTGAGCTCGGGATCGGCAGCCTCGCGGATGCGAATGTGGTTCTCGAACTGGGCGTCGCGGATGCGGTCGCTTTCGTGCACCATGTCGTTGCGGATCGTCGGCAACAGGCGTTCCAGCGTGTCCTGCGATGTCTGTTCCCCGGCAAGGCCCACGCGCATCGCGTGACCGATCAGGTAGTTGTCCGTGAATTGGCATTCGATTTCGAGGATGCGGGTGATGGAGCGATCCGAGGCGAAGTCGTTCAGAAGCTCGATGTTGCCAGGGTCCATGCAGACAATCATGCGGTCGGTTTCGAAATAGTCGAACAGCATCCGCATCAAGGCCCGCCGGTGGCGGTGACGTTTTTCCAGCGTGTTCTGGATGCCGCCCAGATCGGGCAGGGTCGTATCTTCTTCGTTGAAGAGGTACTCGATCGCGGGAACGTTGGTGACCTGCCGGATGCGGTCCAGGACCCTTTTGGCGACATGCCATTTCTTGCAGACAACGATCAGCAGTTCCCGTTCGCGTCCCAGCGTGCTTTCGGTTTCCCAGAAACGGGTGGCAAAGCGGCGGCCGATCCGGCCCCGGCCTGACAGGAACTTGAACAGGCCGCGGCCTTCGTTGCTGATCTGGAACTGGACGCCCTCGGCGGCGTAGAGCAGCCCGAGCCTGCGTTTCAGGTCCTGCGCCTCGGGGCTGATCTTGCGGGCGAAAAGGTAATCCTGGCTGAGCAACAGCTCGTAATGGTCATTGTAGAAATTGACCGGCATCCCGTAATCCGTGAACATCAGGAAGGTCAGGGTGCGGCAGCGGATCTCGACCTCGGGCACCAGGTGGCGGACCAGCGTCTGAAAGAAGGTTTCATCGGGAATCCAGGTGGACCGGAAGAAACGGACGACATCGCGGCGCTTTTTCACAAAATCCAGCAGCCATTCAACGGTGCGGCGGCGCAGGCACCACCACTGGCTGCCAATCATGATCTGCAGATCGGCGGGGATGTTGCGGGTCAGCCCCAGTTTCTTCTGGATCTCGTACATCCAGTAGAACCGCTTTTTCTGGGTCCGTTCATTGAACCAATGCCGGTAGATCAGACGTTCCTCTTTCCAGCCGGTCTTGATCCAGTCGCTTTCGAAGTAGTCGAAGCTTTCGATGAAATCGGCATCGTTGTCGTCAAGGAACTGGTGGGTGTATTCCGCCGACTTGATCGCCATGCAATCGCCGGAAAGCATGTAGAAATGCGTTGCGCGGGGAAACGCCTCAACGGCGGAGGTCAGGGCACTGAGTGTTGCCTGCACAAGGGACCATTCGCCCCAGCCGCATTTCACACGTTTCTTCGCGAAGATCACGTTCGGGTTATTGTCCAACGCCGCGCGGATCTGCTGGTAATGCTCGGGCTTTGCCCGGGAGTCGAAGTGGATCGACATATAGTCGCCGGCCGTCGTCAACCGCTCTGCCTGCCGGATGATCGCCAGCGGGTCCTTGTGACAAAGCAGTATGTAAGCGATTTTGGCCACGGCTGAAACGAACTGCCTCTTTACCTTGTATTGTTTACCTAGATAATGATGAAGCAACATTGAATAAACCGCATTTATTTGCTTTTTTGCGGCAACTCAGAACTGTTGCTAAAAACAGTCATGACAGAACGAGTGAGAGGCAGTCGGCTATGGGGTTTCCCGGAACATGGATGACGGAAAGCGAAAGCGTGGTCTATCGGGTGGTGCCCAAGTGCGCCTGTTCGACAATCGGGCAGATCATGTACTACTCCGACCACGGCGAATTCTTCGACGGTGACATCCATGATGCACAGTCCGGGTTGCACAAATGGGCGCTGGATGCCTCGCAACTTCCGATCACCGAGAACGTCAAGGGCCACAAGTCCTACGCCTTTACCTGCGTGCGCAATCCCTACACGCGGATCCTGAGCTCGTTCTTCGACAAGATCTGCGGCATCCAGCGCAACGGCAAACGCTATCGCGGCAACCTGGTCCCCCTGCTGATCCAGAAGTATGGCATCGAAGTCGGCGGCGATGACGGCAAGCAGGAGTTCGACCAGATTGCCAGTTTCCGCAGGTTCCTGTTGTTCGCCCGCGATACCATCCGGTGGCGGCGGCCGATGGACCCCGACATTCACTGGTCGGCCATGTCCGGCCATGTCAGCACCTTCATCGTGAACGGTGGGCGCTATGACAAGATTTTCTGGACCGAGGCATTCAACGACGGGATGCAGGACGTGCTGGACGCGATTGAGACATCCCATCAGGTCCGCCTTGCGGATATCCCGCGGTTCAACGAGAGCGAGGGGCACGGCCCCAAACGGGCCCATCCGGTCGAAGATTATTTCGACGATCTGTCGATGCACCTGATGCGTGAAATCTACAAACGCGACTTCGAATTGTTCAAATATGATTTCGAGAATCCGGGCAACAAGATGCCGGTGGGCGAAATCGACCTGGACGAAGTGCACGCCAAACTGGGCGATTGAGGGCCATGGCAGTCCCTGGCCATAGGGTGATGCCGTGAGCCTGGAAAGCCTTGTCAGCACCTATGGCGTGCCGGCTCTGTTCCTTGGATGTGGGATCGAAGGGGAATCCGTTGCGATCATGGGCGGCGCGCTGGTGCACCGGCATGTCCTGCCGTTTTTCCCGGTACTGCTTGCCATCGGGTCAGGTGCCTGGATTGCAGATACATTGTTTTTCTGGCTCGGGCGGCGTTTCCGGTCTCACCCGTTTGTGCAGCGTCAACTTGCGGGAAGCCGGATTGCGGCCCTGCTGGGCAAGGTCCGAAGCCAGCCCGGCCGGTTTGCCGCGTCCTTTCGCTTTATACCCGGCATGCGGATATTGGTTCCCTTGGCGCTGGCCCAGACAGAGATCACCTATCGCCGATATGGAGCGATCACCGCTGTTTCATCTGCGATCTGGGCTTTGTTCTACATCCTGGTCGGGCATCTTGTGGGCGCGGTTCTGGCGCGGGTGCTGGGCCATATCCACCATATTCCCGTCATTGTCTGGGGTGGCGGCATGGCTGCCACGCTTTCGCTGCTGCTGGCCGTGCATCACCTGCGCCGCTCTCAGAAGCGCGGGTAACAGGCGCTTCATGCGCGTTTGAATGCGCCGCCAGGACACGCCGCGCGGCGGCGGTGGCGCTCCCCTTGGTGGAGGGGGGAATCATATCCGCCGCGTGATAGCTGCCGTCACTTGCTGCGGAAGTTTGGCGGAAATCCGGGGAACTCTCCCCGAAGTTGTAAGCAATGCTGCTCGTGCTTTCCGTATTAAGGACAAAGCAACTGCGAAAGCGCGGTGCCGAACCTTGCGCTGGCTTTGGGTGCGCTCTACATCTGCCTGCATGTCACAGGTCAAATCCGCCACGAAATCTGATCCCAATTACAAGGTGATCGCCGAAAACCGCCGGGCGCGGTATGATTACGCTATCGAAGAAGATATCGAATGCGGCATTATCCTGGAGGGGTCAGAGGTGAAATCCCTTCGGCAGGGCGGCGCGAACATCGCGGAAAGCTATGCGGCTGTGGAAGAGGGCGAGCTGTGGTTGGTCAACTCCTATGTGGCGCCCTATGCGCAGGCAAAGACGTTTCAGCATGAAGAAAGGCGGCGGCGCAAGTTGCTCGTCTCGCGCAAGCAGATGGCGGATTTGTGGAATGCCACCCAGCGCAAGGGGATGACCCTGGTGCCGCTGGTGATGTATTTCAACCATCGTGGCATGGCAAAGCTGAAGATCGGCGTCGCCAAGGGCAAGAAGAATCACGACAAACGCGAGACCTCGGCGAAACGTGACTGGTCGCGGCAAAAGGCGCGTCTGCTCAAAGATCATGGCTGACGGTTTCACGCTGATCGGGTTCAGGCATTCGGTCTACACGCGGATTGTCCGGGTTGCCCTGATCGAAATGCGCCTGCAGGCCAGCTATGTCGAGGTGGACCCGTTTTCCGATCCCTCCGCGCTGGATCGTTTCACCCCACTGGCCCGCGTGCCGGTTCTGCGCCACGGTGATTTCACGCTGACCGAGACAGCGGCGATCCTGCGCTATCTGGCGCGGGTCAGTGGCGCCATGCACCTGCTGCCCGACGACTCACAGGCGCTCGCACGGATGGATCAGGTCTTTGGCATTGTGGATACCAGCCTGTACTGGCCGCTTGTCCGGCAGGTGTTTTCCAACGGCTTCTACGCACCGCTGATGAATGAACCCTTTGATGCCGATCAGGTCGCCGCCGGTATCAAAGCGGGCAGGCCCGGCCTGAAACTTCTCGATACCATCGCGGCGGAGGGGCTGGTGCTGAACGGCATGGATCTGACCCTTGCCGATCTGCATCTGGCCCCGGTCATGGATTACCTGACGCGGGTTGCTGTGGGGGCGGAGCTCCTGGCAGAGTATCCCGACCTTTCGGCGTGGTGGTCCGGAAAGTCGGGCAGCCCGTTGTTGCAGGAAACGGACCCGTTTCCCGGCGAGGAACGCCCGTAATCACTCCGCAACCGGGGCGCGCTCTTGCCAGTTTGCATCAGCGCGGCTAGGCAAGAATGGAGCCATTTTCTAGAAGGACTGCCCATGGTTGATGATCCCAAGACGCTCGTGTCCACCGCATGGTTGGCCAAGCACCTCAAGGACCCGGACCTGCGGTTGCTGGATGCATCATGGTACTTGCCGGATGCGGGCCGTGACGCGAAGGCCGAGTATGACGCCGGTCATATTCCAGGCGCCCGGTTTTTCGACATTGACGAAATTTCGGATGGGCGTTCGGACCTGCCGCATATGGCGCCGCCGGTGGAAAAATTCATGTCGCGGATGCGCGCGATGGGCGTGGGCGACGGGCATCAGGTTGTGGTCTATGACGGGGCCGGTCTGCTCTCTGCAGCGCGGGTCTGGTGGCTGTTCCGCCTGATGGGTCAGGAAAATGTCGCGGTGCTGGACGGCGGATTGCCCAAATGGGTGGCCGAGGGGCACCCGACGGAAGACATGCCGCCGATTCCGCGTGATCGCCATATGACGGTCCGCCTGCAGAACCAGCTTGTCCGGGATGTGACGCAGGTGGCCCAGGCTTCCAAGCTGGGGGAGCCGCAGATCGTCGATGCGCGGGCACCCGCCCGGTTCCGTGGCGATGCGCCCGAACCACGCGAAGGGCTGCGCGCGGGCCATATTCCGGGGTCGCGCAACGTGCATTACGAGACCCTGTTGAACGATGACAAGACCATGAAGGATCCCGACGCCCTGCGCGCGGTTTTCGAAGCCGCAGGTGTCGATCCCGCGAAACCGGTCATCACGACCTGCGGGTCGGGTGTCACGGCCGCAATCCTGGCGCTGGCGCTTGAGCGGATGGGGCAGACCTCGTGGTCACTTTATGATGGATCATGGGCGGAATGGGGGATGTTCCCCACCGTGCCGATCGCTACCGGAGACGCATAAGATGTTCGAAACCCTACAAAGTCAGCCCGCGGACAAGATCCTTGCCCTGATGCAGATGTACCGCGACGACCCCCGGGACACCAAGATCGACCTTGGTGTCGGCGTCTACAAGGACGCGACTGGCCTCACCCCCGTGATGCGGGCCGTAAAGGCGGCAGAACAGCAGATTTGGCAGTCGCAGGACAGCAAGGTCTACACCGGGCTTATCGGTGATCCGGCCTTTTCCGATGCGATGATCGAACTGGTGCTGGCGGGGGCCGTTCCGCGCGACACCGTGGCTGCGGCGGCGACACCGGGCGGCACCGGTGCGGTGCGTCAGGCGTTCGAGCTGATCCAGATGGCCCGCCCCGATGCACGGGTGTTCGTGTCGGATCCGACCTGGCCCAACCACCTGTCGATCCTGAAGTATCTTGGCATGGAGGTGGTGAACTACCGCTACTTCGACGATGAGTCGCGCGGGGTCGATTTCGACGGCATGATCGCGGATCTGAGCAAGGCGCATGCGGGCGATGTGATCCTGTTGCACGGCTGCTGTCACAACCCGACAGGGGCGAACCTGAACGCCAGTGAATGGGATGCCGTCATCAAGGTGTTGCAGGAAACCGGCGCCACGCCGATGATCGACATCGCCTATCAGGGCTTTGGCGACGGGCTGGCAGAAGATGCCGCCGCGACCCGCAAGATCGTGGCAGCAGTGCCGGAATGCCTGATCGCCGCCAGTTGTTCAAAGAACTTCGGGATCTACCGGGAACGGACAGGTCTTCTGATGGCCATTGCTGCCGACCCGGCGGCGCGCAAGCTCAATCAGGATACTTTGGCGTTCCTCAACCGCCAGAACTACAGCTTCCCGCCGGACCACGGGGCGCGGATCGTGACGACGATTCTGAACGACGCTGCGCTGCGGGAGGACTGGATGCAGGAGCTGGAAGACGTGCGCGGCACCATGCTGAACCTGCGGACCCAGCTTGCCGGTGAATTGCAGCGTCTGTCGGGATCTGATCGTTTCGGTTTCCTCGCGCAGCACCGGGGAATGTTTTCGCGCCTTGGCACGACGCCTGAAAAGGTCGAGGAGCTGCGCGCCAAACACGGGGTCTATATGGTGAGCGACAGCCGGATGAATATTGCCGGCCTGAACCAGCAGACCATTCCGATCCTTGCCCGGGCGATTATCGACGTCGGTATCTGAGCAGGACACCAAAGGGGCCCGCGCTGATCTTTCGGCGCGGGCCCCCGGATGTTTCAATCCCGGATGTCGTCGGGATCAGATCTTGTTGCCAAATGCGCCTTTGACCGCGCCCTTGGCCTTTTGTGCCTCGCCCTTGATCTTCTGGGCTTCGCCCTCGACCCTCAGCTTGTCATTTCCAGTCACTTTGCCCGCCGCAGATTTTGCGGCGCCAATGGCTTTGTTGGCGTTGCCCTTGGCCTTGTCTGCAATCTCACCCATGGTCTGATCCTCTCGGGGTAGGTCAGGTGCGGCGCGCGGTGATCGCGTGTCCGGTCTGATCTATGTGGAAACCCGGCAGGGGTGGTTGCGGTTCCCGATGAGTGATCTTGATAAAGGCGGGTCGGCCAGATCTGGCTGATGGCCAATCGGGGCGGGCGGCATAAAAAAACCCGGCCTCGAAAGGCCGGGTTCGCTGCCACAGGGTTTGAGGGGGATCAGCCCTTGGAGAACTCCGGATAGGCTTCCATGCCCAATTCGGTGGTATCCAGACCCTGAATTTCCGCTTCTTCGCTCACCCGGATGCCCATCACGGCTTTGAGGATGCTGAAGACGATGAAGCTTGAGATGAAGACAAAGGCGCCGATGGCGACAAAGCCGATGATCTGCGTCACGAAGGATGTCCCGTCGGTATAGACCGGCACCACCAATGTGCCCCAGAAGCCCGCGACCAGGTGAACCGGGATCGCGCCGACCACATCGTCGATCTTGAGCTTGTCAAGGAAGGGCACGGCGAAGACCACGATGACACCGCCCACAGCGCCAATCCACAGCGCGCCAAAGAGCGTCGGGTCAAGCGGGCCAGCGGTGATGGAGACCAGACCGGCAAGTGCGCCGTTCAGCACCATCGTCAGGTCGACCTTGCGGTACAGGACCTGTGTCAGGATCAGCGCCGCGACGGCACCGGCGGCTGCCGCCATGTTGGTGTTTGCAAAGATCTGTGCAACCGCATCGACATCTTCCAGCGTGCCCATGGCGAGCTGGGATGCACCGTTGAAGCCGAACCAGCCCATCCACAGGATGAACGTACCCAGCGTCGCCAGCGGAAGGCTGGAACCCGGCATCGGCACCACACGACCGTCCTTGGCATATTTGCCGATGCGTGGCCCCAGGATGATGACACCGGCCAGGGCAGCAAAACCACCTGCGGCGTGCACCAGTGTGGATCCCGCAAAGTCAGAGAAGCCCATCGCGGAAAGGAAACCGCCGCCCCACTGCCAGGATGCCTCGATCGGGTAGATCAGGCCGGTCAGCACGACAACGAAGATCAGGAAGGGCCAGAGCTTCACCCGTTCGGCCAATGTACCCGAAACGATGGAAGCGGTGGTGGCGCAGAACATCAACTGAAAGAAGAAGTCGGAGGCGTTGGAATAGCCGCCTGCGTCGATGTCCGTCTTGATGTCCTTGGGGGCGATCGTGCCAAGCACGCCGTCCATCATCCAGTTGCCGTCGCCGGGATACATCACGTTATAGCCGATCAGCCAGTACATGATTGCGGCGATGCCGAAGAGGCCCATGTTCTTGGTCAGCTGGGTGGTGACGTTCTTGGACCGGACCAGCCCGGCTTCGAGCATGGCAAAGCCTGCGGCCATCCAGAACACCAGAAAGCCGCCGATCAGGAACAGCAGCGTGTTGAAGATGAATGTTGTCTGGGCGAGTGATGCAAATTCCGCATCCTGTGCCGCCCCCAGCGTGGGCACCAACGCAATCGCGGTGGCCAGCGGGATATATTTGAGTTTGTTCATTTCGGGTTTCCTCAGATCTAGGGGAAGGTTCAGATGGCGTCTTCGCCGGTTTCGCCGGTGCGCACGCGAACGGCCTGTTCGACGTCGAGCACGAAGATCTTGCCGTCACCGATCTTGCCGGTCTGGGCTGTCTTGGAGATCACTTCGACCAGCTGGTCCGCGACGTTGTCGGCGACGACAAGCTCCAGTTTGACTTTGGGCACGAAGTTCACGACGTATTCGGCGCCGCGATAAATCTCGGTATGACCTGACTGGGCGCCAAAACCCTTGATCTCGGTCACCATCAGCCCGCGGACACCCGCTTCGGTCAGCGCTTCGCGCACTTCCTCGAGCTTGAATGGTTTGATAGTAGCAATGATGAGTTTCACCTTCTGAGTCCCTCTTCCGGTTGGCAGGTTCGACCTGCGTGATGCCCCCGCAGAAAACAGGGTATTGAGCCTGTGGTGAAAGGTTTGACGCAGGTTTATGCGCAGAAAATCGCCGCTTCCTGCATGGAAAATGTGCAGAAATAGGAATCTGCACAAAAAATAATCAAATAAATGATGGGCTTTCCGGCCGGATGCGCTAAACAATCCTGCATTTGCAGCGTAAGGTGCAGAAAAAGACAGGCGAGCAGGCCAGATTCATGAGTGATTCATCAAAGCGCAAACGCCCGTTGGTGGCGGACAAGCGCTATCCGTCCAAAAGCAAGGCTGCTGCGAAACAGCCTGCCAGGAAACCGGTTGCGAAGAAGGCTCCGGTGCGGCGCAAACCCGCCCGTACCAAAAAGCCCCGTCGCGGCGGGATCATCGGTCTGCTGTCGGCGCTGGTGTCATGGATATTGCGGCTGATCTGGAAGATCGTCTGGCGGGTGACGGCGGTTGCCGTTCTGTGCCTCGCGCTGGCCGTGGGCTATTTCTATACCACATTGCCGCCGCTGGAGGCGCTGCTGGATGGCCGTGCGCGCGGCTCTGTCACCTTGCTGGACCGCAACGGCGATGTCTTTGCCTGGCGCGGCGACCAGTTTGGCGGTGTGGTCACTGCCGACAGCGTGTCAAAACACCTCAAGAATGCTGTTGTCGCGACCGAGGACAAGCGGTTCTACCGCCATTTCGGGATCAGCCCGCGCGGCATCGCCTCTGCCGTGCGCATCAACCTGAGCGAGGGGCGCGGGCCGCTTTCCGGGCACGGTGGTTCGACCATCACCCAGCAGACTGCCAAGCTGATCTGCCTGGGAGAGCCCTTTGACCCCTCGACCGGCCAGACCGAGAAGGAATACGAGGCCGGGTGCCGCGCAGGCAACCTGCAGCGCAAGGCCAAGGAAGCGCTCTATGCCATGGCGATGGAGGTCAAGTATTCCAAGAACGATATCCTCTCCATCTACCTGAACCGTGCCTACATGGGCGGTGGCGCCTATGGGGCCGAGGCCGCCGCGCAGCGGTTCTTTGGCAAGTCGGCAGCGGCGGTCAATCCGTCCGAGGCTGCAATGCTGGCCGGGCTACTGACCTCGCCTTCCGTCCTGTCGCCTACAAACAACCTCGACCGGGCGCAGAACCGGGCGGCAACGGTGATCCGGCTGATGCGTGAGCAGGGGTATCTGTCGGCCGAGGAGGCCGAAATGGCCATGGCAAACCCCGCCGAATTGTCCGAAGCGGCAGAAGCCCGCGCGGGTGGCTATTTCGCGGATTGGGTCATGTCGACGGGGCCGGAGTTTTTTACCCGCAACACGACCGAGGACGTGATCATTCGCACCACCCTGGATCAACGCATCCAGAAGGCCGCCGAGGACGGGCTGAAGTGGGTTTTCGAGAACAAGGTCCGCGAGGGATCGACGGCGCAGGCCGCGGTCATCATCATGTCGGCGGACGGTGCCGTGCGCGCCATGGTGGGCGGGCGCAAGACCAAGGTGGCGGGGGCATTCAACCGTGCGACCCAGGCCCTGCGGCAGACCGGCTCCGCCTTCAAGCCTTTTGTATATGCTGCTGCGCTTGATCTGGGGTATTCGCCTAATGACATCGTTGTGGACGAACCGTTTTGCATGAACATCCCCGGGTCGGGCCAGTGGTGCCCCAGGAACTATACCAACCGTTTTCTCGGCCCGGTGACGCTGACCCATGCCTTGAAGGATTCATTGAACATTCCTGCGGTAAAAATCTCGGAAAGCGTCGGGCGCGATCTGGTCAGCCGGGTGGCCGACCAATTCGGGATCAAGAATGACCTTGCCGCCGGTCCGGCGCTCGCCCTGGGGGCTTCGGAAAGCACATTGATCGAGATGACCGGCGCCTATGCTGGCATTCTCAACGGCGGTTCCTCCGTCACGCCCTACGGGCTGGTGGATCTGCGCCTGATGGGCGACAACGATCCACTGATGGGGACCGGCGGGGGTATCGGCGAACGGGTCATCCAGGAAGAAGCGGCACGCCAGCTGGTCTATATGATGGAGAAGGTGATTTCGGACGGCACCGGAAAGCGGGCGCAGTTCGGCGGGCGGGAGCTGGCCGGCAAGACCGGGACAACCTCGGCGGCCAAGGATGCCTGGTTCATCGGATTTTCGGCAGATTATGTGGCCGGGGTCTGGATGGGCTATGATGACAACACCCCGCTCAAGGGGGTGACCGGTGGTGGCCTGCCCACCGACATCTGGCGCGAGGCAATGAGCCGCGCGCATGAAGGGGTCGAACTGAAAGGGCTGCCGATGTCGCCCCCCGTCGCGCCCAGTGGTTTGGGTGAGGGTGATCCAATGCTGGCCTCTGACCCGATTCCGGTTGATGACAATCGCGGCAATCAGGGCACCGGCAACATTATTGACCAGGTCCTTCAGGACATCTTTGGCGGCGGCAGCACCGGATCGGGCAGTTCCTCCCCCCCGCCCAGCCCCTCGGACAGGTGACCCTCCAGTTCCGGTGAGGGTCACCACAAGTCGCTTGATTTCTGTTCCGTCTGGCACTCTGCCGACCAGGCGGGTTGGCGCGGTGCGCCGGATGTGAACGGGCCACAGTTGCCGGACTTGCGGATTCTTGGAATGGAAATTCGCTGTTAAACTGGCTATGCCATGACTGGTCGGGCCTTTTGGGGCATTGTCGGGTCGATCTGCGGCGTCTGTCGCTGTCTGTCCTGACACCGGAGATTTTAGACAGCCTTTGGGCAGGAAGGCGCAGATGCGTGATGAAATAACTCAACGTGGCCTTGCCGAACTACGCGCTGTGCGCAAGCGCAGTCGCGCGCTTTACTGGACGGTGGCGTTGTTCAGCCTGTTTGCAAATTTGCTGATGCTGACAGGCCCCATGTACATGTTGCAGGTCTATGACCGGGTGCTGGGCTCCGGCTCCGAAGAGACGCTGATTGCCCTGTCGATCCTGGTGGTCTTTCTCTACGGGGTGATGGGGGTTCTGGACCACACCCGGGGCCGCATCATGGCGCGGGTGGGCGCGCGGTTTCAGGATGCCTTGGACCGTCGCGTCTTTGACGCGGTTGTGCGCAAATCGGCGATTGCGCCGGATACCCGGACCAATGCCAACCTGGCCGATCTGGAAGCTGTGCAGCGGCTGCTGACCTCACCGGTGCTGATGGCGTTCTTCGACATGCCGTGGACGCCGATCTTTTTCGCCGCGATCTTTATTTTCCACCCGATGCTGGGCTGGCTTGCCGTCTGCGGCGCGGGGGTTCTTATTGCGATTACATTCGCCAACCAGATCCTGTCCCGCAATTCGCAGGCAAAGGCGGGGATGGCCGGGCAGACCGCGGGTTCAATCGCGGATCAGATCCGGACAGAGGCCGAAATGGTGCAGGCCATGGGGATGCGCGATGCGGCCTTTGACCGTTGGCAAAAGGCCCGGGGCGAGGCGCTGGAAAGCCAGATCAGGGCGACGGATGTCGGCGGCACCTTTTCGTCAATGACCAAGACGCTGCGCCTGTTCCTGCAATCGGCCATGCTGGGGCTGGGTGCCTATCTGGTGTTGCAGGGTGAAATGACACCGGGGGCGATGATCGCCGGGTCCATCCTGCTGGGCCGTGCCCTGGCACCGGTGGAAATGGCGCTGAATCAATGGCCGGTCGTACAACGGGGCCGCGACGGCTGGCAGAGCCTTGCGACCTTGCTGGGGGCCGTGTCGCCCGAGCCGCTGCGCACAGCGCTGCCGAAACCGGCGGCCAAGCTGGTGGCCAAGAACCTGACCGTTGTCCCGCCGGGAGAGCGCCAGGCCTCGCTCAAGTCGATTAACTTCAACGTTGAACCGGGGCAGGCCGTCGGGGTGATCGGCCCTTCCGGGGCAGGGAAGACCACCCTGGCGCGCACCCTGACCGGCGTCTGGCCGCCTGCTGGCGGATATGTGCGGCTCGATGGTGCGGCGCTGGATCACTATGGGGCCGAAGTGCTGGGCCGACATATCGGCTACCTGCCGCAGCGGGTCCAATTGTTCGACGGCACGATTGCGGAAAACATCGCACGCCTGTCGCCGCAGCCCGACGATGCAAAGGTCATCGAAGCGGCCAAGAAGGCGGCAGCGCATGAGATGATCCTCGAACTGCCCAAAGGGTATGATACCCAAGTCAGCGCCGGGCAGATCCGGCTGTCGGGCGGTCAGATGCAGCGGATCGGGCTGGCCCGCGCGCTTTACGACAATCCGGTGATCCTTGTCCTGGACGAACCGAATTCCAACCTCGACAATGTCGGCTCGCAAGCGCTGAACCATGCGATCCGGTCGATGAAGGCCGATGGCCGTTCTGTTCTCATCATGGCGCACCGCCCGGCGGCGATCCAGGAATGTGACACATTGCTGGTGCTGGATGGTGGCATGCGCATGGCCTTCGGGCCCAAGGATGAGGTGCTGGCAGGCATGGTCAAGAACGCGAAGGCGATCCAATCGGCCCCGGCGGACGCAGGAGGTGTCACATGACCCCGCAACCGACAAGAAGGTGGTCCGCGACCGGGCCTGTTGTCATTGGCCTTCTCGGCCTGTTGGTGCTGGTCGGCGGGTTTGGCACCTGGGCGATGATGACCCAGATCGCCGGTGCGGTGGTCGCATCGGGGCGCATCGAAGTGGAGCGGAACCGGCAGATCGTGCAGCATGAAAACGGCGGTGTCGTTGCCGAAATCCGCGTGGTCGAAGGCGATGCGGTGGTCGCAGGGGATATTTTGCTGCAGCTGGACGGCCAGCAGATCGGGTCGCAGCTGGCGATCGTCGAAGGGCAATTGTACGAATTAATGGCCCGCCGTGGCCGTTTCGAGGCCGAGCGAGACGAAGCCGAAGAAATCGTTTACGAAAAGGAACTGATCGCGACCGGCGCAAGGGATCCCGAAATTGCGGAACTGATGGAGGGGCAGCAAAATCTCTTCGTCGCCCGCCGCGCCTCTGTCGCGCGGGAGATCGAGCAATTGGGCAAGCGCCGCAATCAGATCGGCGCGCAGATCAACGGCGTCACCGCGCAGGAAGACGCGCTTGCCCAGCAGCTTGGGCTGATTGAACAGGAGCTTTCGAACCAGCAGTCCTTGCTGGATCGCGGATTGGCGCAGGCCTCGACCGTGCTGAACCTGCAAAGGGAAAAGGCGCGGTTGACCGGGCAAATCGGTGAACTGGCTGCCAGCCGGGCACAATCCGAGGAACGGATCACCGAGATCGAGATCGAGATCCTGAAACTGGGCACCGCAGGTCGGGAAGAGGCCATCACCCGCCTGCGTGATCTGCGGTATCGGGAGCTTGAGCTGATCCAGCAACGCCGCGCCCTGCAAAACGAGATCGAGCGCCTGTCGATCCGCGCGCCGGTCTCCGGCATCATCTACGGGCTTCAGGTGCAGACTCCCCGGTCGGTTGTGCGGGCGGCGGAACCACTGATGTTCCTGGTGCCGCAGGACCGGCCGCTGGTGATCGCGGCGCGGGTTCTGCCGATCCACATCGACCAGATCGTTGTCGGCCAGCAGGTCAACCTGCGCATGTCGGCGCTGGACCAGCGCACGACGCCGGAACTGGTGGGCCAGGTCATGCAGATTTCGGCAGATGCGATAGAGGACGAGGCCACGGGCCAATCCTATTTCCGTGCGGAAATTGCCCTGAACCCCGGCGAGATGGACAAGCTGCCGGAGGGGACGATCCTGTTGCCCGGCATGCCGGTGGAAGCTTTCATCCGCACCGGCGAGCGGTCCCCCATGGCTTATCTTGTCAAACCGGTTGCCGATTATTTCGCCCGCGCGTTTCGCGAAAGTTGATCGCGGGGCTTTCGGATTCCGCGCTGCGGCGCTAGTTTCTGCGTAAGCAATATTCGCGAAAGGACGATCCATGAGTTTTGCAGACCAGCTGTCGGCACTGGGCGTGACCCTGCCCGATGCGCCCGCCCCGGCGGCAAACTATGTGCCTTACGTGCAGGTTGGGAATATCCTTTACGTCTCCGGCCAGATTTCCAATGGGCCGGATGGTTTTATCCTTGGAAAGCTGGGCGCCGACATGACTGTCGAGCAGGGGGCAGATGCGGCAAAATCCTGTGCCATCAGCCTGCTCGCCCAGGTCAAGGCGGCCTGCGGTGGCGATATCGAGCGGTTGGTTCGGGTCATCAAGCTGACCGGTTTTGTCAATTCCACCGAAGATTTCACCGATCAGCCCAAGGTCATCAATGGCGCCTCCGACTTTCTGGTTGCGGCGCTGGGGGACGCGGGGCGGCATGCCCGTTCCGCGGTTTCGGCGCCTTCGCTGCCGTTGGGCGTTGCGGTCGAAATCGAAGGCATCTTCGAAATCAAATGACCCTGCCGCGCGCATTCCACTCTACCCCTATCGCACACAGGGGCCTTCACGATGTGAACGCCGGGCTGCCTGAAAACAGCCGGGCATCCATCCGCGCGGCCATTGCGGCGGGTTACGGGATCGAAATTGACCTGCAGTTGAGCGCGGATCATGCGGCAATGGTCTTTCATGACTATGCGCTGGACCGTCTGTCGGTGGCGTCAGGGGCCCTGCGGTTGCGCAAGGCCGAAGAACTGGCACAGATCCAGTTGAAAGGCGGCGACGAGGGGATACCGCCCCTGCGGGAAATCCTTGATCTGGTGGCGGGGCAGGTGCCGCTCCTGATCGAACTGAAAGATCAGGATGGCGGTATGGGCCAGGACATCGGGCCATTGGAAGCGGCGGCGGCCGAGGGCCTAGCAGGCTATGTCGGCCCGGTTGCAGTGATGTCCTTCAATCCGCATTCGGTGGCGCGAATGGCTGAACTGCTGCCCGAGGTGCCCCGTGGCATCGTGACCAGCGCCTACCGGTATGAAGACTGGCCATTGCCGCGCGCCACCTGCGATACGCTGCGCGAAGTGCCGGATTTCGACCGGGTCGGCGCGTCATTCATCAGCCATGAGGTCGACGATCTCGCACGTCCCCGCGTGGCAGAGATCAAGGCGAAGGGCGCGATGATCTGCTGCTGGACGATTCGCGATGCGGCGCAGGAGGCATGGGCGCGCAGGGTCGCGGATAATATCACCTTTGAAGGGTATTCACCGGCCATTCCCGCTTGATCCGGCGCGTGCCCGGACCAGATTAAAGGGCAGGCAGGGCAATAGGCATGAGCGCACAAGAGATTGAAATCAGGGTGGTTCCCCACCTGTCCGAGATCGGGCAGGCCGATTGGGATGCCTGCGCCTGCCCCGAAACCGGCGATGGCGGCGCGCCATACGACCCCTTCACGACCTACCGTTTCCTGTCTGCGCTGGAGGAAAGCGGCAGTGTCGGCGCCGGTACGGGATGGCAGCCCCAGTATCTGGCGGCCTCCGTGGCAGGGCAGGTCATCGCGGTTGCGCCGCTTTATGCGAAATCCCATTCGCAGGGCGAATACATTTTTGATCACAACTGGGCCCATGCCTATGAGCAGGCGGGTGGCCGGTATTATCCCAAGTTGCAGATCGCCGTGCCGCATACCCCCGCGACGGGCCGCCGGTTTCTCACCCGACCGGGGTTCGAAGAGATGGGGCTGGCGGCCCTGGTGCAGGGGGCGGTGCAACTGACGGAAAACAATGGCCTGTCTTCGCTGCATGTCACCTTTTGCACCGGCAATGAGGTTGCCAGGGCAGAGGCGTTGGGCATGATGGTGCGCAAATCGCAGCAATTCCACTGGCGCAACGAGGGTTATGCGGATTTCGACGACTTCCTCGCGGGGCTCAACTCCCGCAAGCGCAAGAACCTGCGCAAGGAACGCGCGCAGGCACAGGGGTTCGGCGGCACGATCCGGACCTTTGCCGGTGACGACCTGCGGCCAGAACACTGGGACGCGTTCTGGCAGTTCTACCAGGACACGGGGGCGCGCAAATGGGGTTCACCTTACCTGACGCGCCGGTTCTTCGATCTGGCCCAGGAAACCCTGCGCGACGACATGGTACTGGTGCTGGCAGAGCGCGAGGGACGATGGGTCGCCGGAGCGCTGAACTTTGTCGGACGGCATGCGCTTTACGGGCGCTATTGGGGGTGTATCGAACATCATCCCTGCCTGCACTTCGAACTGTGCTATTATCAGGCGATGGATATCGCCATCGCGCGCGGTCTGAAAACCGTCGAGGCGGGGGCACAGGGCGAACACAAACTGGCGCGCGGCTATCTGCCGACCCCGACCTGGTCCCTGCACTGGATGCGCGATGCGGGTTTCGCCCGCGCGGTCGAGAACTATCTACAGGCCGAACGGGAAGCGGTGGATCATGAAATTGAAGTGCTGACCGAATACGGCCCGTTCAAACACGTTCAGATAGAGGAACAGCAATGACCGAGAAACTCAGTGAAGAGACACGCCACACCGTGCTGCAACCCTTGTTCGACAGTGGCTGGGAGGTGACCGAAGGCCGCGATGCCATCCGCAAGACATTTGTCTTTCAGAACTTCGTGGAGGCATTCGGTTGGATGACGCGGGTGGCCATCTGGGCCGAAAAATGGGATCACCACCCCGAATGGGACAATGTGTACAAGACCGTGAATGTAACGCTGACCACACATGACGTGGACAGCCTGACCACGCTGGACGCGAAACTGGCCCGCAAGATGGATGGATTATACGGGATCGAAAAGGACCGAGTGGACAGGGACTGATGGATAAAGAGTTGAATAATTTTCTGAATACCGAGATCTGGAATGGCAAATCGCTTGCCGATCTCTTGACGCTAGAGTTTCTGGCAAGCACCGCAGGCTCTATCCTGGGTGCGATTGCCATTCTGCTGGCGGGCTGGATTATCTCCAGTTGGTTGCAACGCCGGGTCCAGAACCTGGGCAAGAGGAACCGGCACCTGGACGAGATGCTGTTCGATTTTCTGGCGTCCATCGTGCGCTATGTGGTCCTGGGTTTCGCGGTCCTGTTCGTGCTTAATACCTTCGGGGTGCAGACCACTTCGGTTGTTGCGCTCATTGGTGCCGCCGGTCTGGCGATCGGCCTGGCGCTGCAGGGGACGCTGTCCAATGTTGCCGCCGGTGTCATGCTGATCCTGTTTCGCCCGATCAAGATCGGTGATTTTGTGGAGGTCGCCGGAAAGATGGGGACGGTCAAGCAGATCAACCTGAACTTCACAGAGCTTGCCGATCTGTCGAATGTCCATGTCATCGTGCCGAATTCACAGGTCTGGGGCAATGTGATCGACAATTATTCGGTCAATCCGACCCGGCGCGCCGAATGGACTTTCGGGGTGGGCTATGGTGCGAATCTCAAGGATGCTGAAACCATCATTCGCGACACCATCATGGCGGATGCACGGGCAAAGACCGAACCCGCCCCTTTCGTTCAGGTCACGAACCTGGGCGACAGTTCCGTCGATTTCCTGGTGCGGGTCTGGTGCGATGCCGGGGATTATTTCGGGTTCAGGGCCGATATGACCCGTCAGGTCAAAGAGGCGCTGGATGCCGGTGGCGTCGATATTCCGTTCCCGACGCGGACATTGTACCAGGCAAGCTGAACAGCGCTTGCCGGGAAAAGGCCGGGCCCCTCGATCAGAGGCCCGGCCTTTCAAGTTTAAGGCGGGGCGCTTTGGTTCTTACATGCTGGCCAGCAGGCCCTCGCCGCCCGACACGTCGCAGACACCAGAGTTTTCCTCGGGCTGGAACAGGGTGACCTTGCCGTTTTCGACCAGCATCGCATAACGCTTGGACCGTGCGACCAGCCCGGCGGGCGGCGCGTCGAAATCCATGCCGATGGCCTTGGTGAATTCCGACGTGGCATCGGCCAGCATGGTGATCCCGGCTTCGGTCGCGCCGGTCGCCTCACCCCAGGCTTTCATCACAAAGGGGTCATTGCAGGAAATGCAGATGATCTCATCCACGCCTTTGGCGTCGAACTGGTCCTTGGTGCGCACAAAGCTGGGCACATGGGCGGAATGGCATGTGGGCGTGAAGGCACCGGGTACAGCGAAGATCACCACCTTGCGCCCCGCGACCTTGTCGGACATCTTTACCGGCGCCGGCCCTTCCGCACCCATCTGGACAAGGGTTGCGTCGGGCAGTGCGTCGCCTGTTGAAATTGTCATTGGCTGGGCCTTTCGTGTGATTGTGTTTATTCCTCGCAACCATATAGGTTTCCCCAATCGGCGCGACCAGAATAATCGGAAGGAATGACCATGGGACATGTGATAGTTGTGGGGGCGGGGCAAGCTGGTTCGTCCTGCGTTGCCAAGCTGCGCAATGGCGGGTTTGACGGTGAGGTGACCCTGATCGGCGCAGAGCCGGTGCCGCCCTACCAGCGCCCGCCCCTCAGCAAGGCCTATCTGATGGGCGACATGTCCCTTGAGCGTCTGTTCCTGCGGC
This sequence comes from Sulfitobacter sp. PR48, assembly GCF_028807335.1. Classification (NCBI taxonomy): domain Bacteria; kingdom Pseudomonadati; phylum Pseudomonadota; class Alphaproteobacteria; order Rhodobacterales; family Roseobacteraceae; genus Sulfitobacter; species Sulfitobacter sp. PR48. Next base: position 337,951 of record NZ_JARAMM010000002.1, read on the forward strand.
CCGAAGCATTCTATGCCGACAACCGCGTTACGTTGCGCATGGGAACCGAGATTAAAAGCGTCGACACCGCGGCGCGCACCGTGACCCTGTCCGGTGAAACGCTGTCATATGACGAATTGGTGCTGACCACCGGGTCCACCCCCAACAGGCTGCCAGCAGCGATCGGGGGCAATCTGGAGGGCGTCTTTGTCGTGCGTGATCTGGCGGATGTGGACGCGATGGCCCCCCGGTTCAAGCAGGGTGCGAAGGTTCTGATTGTCGGCGGTGGCTATATCGGGCTGGAGGCGGCATCGGTTGCCGCCAAGCTCGGGCTTGAGGTGGTTCTGGTGGAAATGGCCGACCGGATCTTGCAGCGGGTGGCGGCGCCTGAAACCTCCGATTTCTTTCGCGCGCTGCATCGCGGGCATGGTGTGGACATCCGCGAAGGCGTCGGGCTGGACAGATTGCTGGGCGAGGGTGCCGTGAGTGGCGCGCGGTTGACCGACGGCACCGAGATTGCGGCCGATTTTGTGATCGTTGGCGTCGGCATCCGGCCGGGCGTGGCGCTGGCGGAGGCTGCGGGCATCGAAATCGACAATGGCATCAAGGTAGATGCGCAGGGCCGCACCTCGGCCCCGCATGTCTGGGCGGCGGGTGATTGCACGTCTTTCCCCTACCGTGGCGGGCGCATTCGCCTGGAATCGGTTCCGAATGCCATCGACCAGGCAGAGGTGGTGGCAGAGAACATCATGGGTGCGGGCAAGGACTATGTTGCCAAACCGTGGTTCTGGTCTGATCAATATGATGTAAAACTCCAGATTGCGGGCCTGAATACCGGCTATGACCGGGTGGTGACCCGGCGTGTGGACGCAGATTCGGTCGGGTTCTGGTATTACCGGGGGGAGGAGCTGGTTGCGGTGGATGCGATGAACGATCCGCGCGGCTACATGGTGGGCAAGCGCCTGATCGAAGCAGGAAGATCGCCTGATCCCATGGCCATCGCCGACCCGGCAACCGACCTGAAGGCATTGCTAAAGGCGTGAGGATCATCGCGGGCAGATTTCGCGGCACCGCATTGACGGCTCTGGGCAAGGGGGACGCGGCGGCGCATCTGCGGCCGACGTCGGATCGGGTGCGTGAGAGCCTGTTTTCCATGCTGACCCACCGCGATGTGATTGCGGGCGCGCATGTGCTTGACCTGTTTGCAGGGACCGGCGCGCTGGGGCTGGAGGCGCTTTCCCGCGGTGCGCAGGAGGTTTGTTTTGTCGAGAATGGCCGCGTGGGCCAGCGGTTGATATCCCAGAACATCCAGAAGCTGAGGGTTGCGGAGGAGGTGAAACTCATGCGCGACGACGCGACCCGGCTTGGGGCCTGGCCCAACGCACCCTTCGATCTGGTGTTTCTTGACCCGCCTTATGGCAAGGGGATGGGCGAACTGGCTCTGACCGCTGCCCACGCGGGGGGATGGCTGGCCGCTGAGGCCACCATCGTCTGGGAAGAAAGCGCACCGATGATTGCCCCGAATGGCTTTGCGCCGCTGGACAATCGCCGGTTCGGGGATACCCATGTGACGCTTTTGCGCCACGCGGGATAGGGTCAGGCGGCGCGGATCGCTGCCGCCAGTCGTTTGATGCCTTCGCTGATCTTTGCATCGTCCGCCAGGGAGAAGGCCAGCCGCAGGGTGTTCGCCCCGGACCTGTCGGCAAAGAAGGCCTGACCGGGCACAAAGGCCACGCGCTGGGTTTCCAGCGAAACACGCAACAGGTCGGCGCCGTCCATGTGTTTTGGCAGCGTGATCCAGACGAACATGCCGCCTTCCGGTTTGGTCCATGTCACGCCATCGGGCATATGGGTTTCCAGCGCCGCCAGCATCGCATCACGTCGCGCGGCGTAGGTCCGGCGCAGCTTGGCGGTGTGATCGGCAAAGACACTGCGCGCGACGGTATTGATCGCCATCTGGTTGATGGTCGAGGAATGCAGGTCGGCGGCTTGCTTCATCAGAACAAGGCGGCTGATGACATCGGCAGCACCGCAAACCCAGCCGACCCGCAGTCCCGGTGCCAGGGATTTGGAAAAGCTGCCACAATAGAGTGTCCGGCAGTCTTCGATGGTTCCCTTGCGGGCAACTTCCAATGCCAGCATCGGCGGGATCGGATCACCATCGTAGCGCAGCACCTGATAGGCGGCGTCTTCGATCACCGCGATGTCCATCTCGTCCGCAAGGTCAAGGATGCTCTGGCGCGCGGCAAGGTCCAGCGTTTCACCGGTCGGGTTGGCAAAATCGACGGAGGCATAGGCGAACTTCACCCGTCCGCCCTGCGCGCTGGCTGCCTCGGCATAATCCGATGCGGACCGGTTCCCACGCGGGATCAGGCGGTCGTAATTGGGTTCATAGGCGTTGAACGCCCCCAGCGCACCAAGGTAGGTCGGCCAACCGATCAGCGCGGTGTCACCGGGCGACAGCATCAGCTTGCCCAGGTAGTCCAGCGCCTGTTGCGAGCCGGATGTGATCAGCACGTTGTCGCGGGTACAGGGCACGCCCAGCGCCTCCATCTGGGTGACGATCCAGTCACGCAGGGGCGCGTATCCTTCGGAAACCGAATACTGCAGGGCGGCGCTGGCGTTTTCAGGGGACAGGGCATCGGCCAGGGCCGATTTGAAGGCTTCGGTCGGAAACAGCGCCGGGTCGGGAATACCGCCGGCAAAAGAGATGATGTCGGGCTGATCCAGCAGTTTGAGCAACTCGCGGATTTCGCTGGCCTTCATGCGGTCCATGCGCGTCGCGAAAATATCGTGCCAATCCATGATGGGTCCCTCCCTTTTTGGGGACGTAACCACGAAACCAAATCTATGGCAATAGTTCTTACCTAAATGGCGGGATAGTTGCCGGGCCCGGGGGTTGGGCGCAGACGGGTCAGCGTTCGGATTTTCCTGGGTGCGTCCGGGTAAATCAGGGGCGGTTCGGACAAATGGACAGTTTGGCCCAAAACCCCGCCAGCAGGCAAAAGCTGCAAAGGCTCCGCTTCCGTGCTATTTTCCCCGCATGATGGATTTGACATTGCCACGCTGGGCCCTGCCCTTGTTTCAGACAAGGGCCAATGACCGCACCGCGCCTGTCCGCACTCCGGCGGGCCCCGCGATCTTCATCACCGATGCGATCACACCTGTCGCGGGGGAGACCCTGCTCAGCCTGCTGATGAAGCAGATGGCAGAAGCGGAAGACAACCCGGAGGGTTAGCCGCCATATGTCGGATGAAACATGTTCGATGGCGACAGGGTAAAGATCTCGACCCCATCTTCCGTCACGCCGACAGAATGCTCAAACTGTGCGGACAGGGATTTGTCCCGTGTCACGGCTGTCCAGTCGTCGGACAGGGTCTTGGTCTCGGCCCGGCCCAGATTCACCATGGGTTCGATGGTAAAGAACATGCCCGGTTCAAGGATCGCGCCGGTGCCGGGTCTGCCGTAATGCAGCACGTTGGGCGGCGCATGAAAGACGCGGCCCAGCCCGTGCCCGCAGAAATCCGTGACCACCGACATGCGCTGCGCCTCGACGTAGGATTGGATCGCATGGCCAATGTCGCCAAAGGTGTTGCCGGGTTTCACGACCCCGATGCCGCGCATCAGGCTGTCATGTGTGACCTCGATCAACCGCTCCGCCTTGCGGGGCAGCTTGCCCGCGACATACATGCGCGACGTGTCCCCAAACCAGCCATCGACGATCACGGTCACGTCGATGTTCAGGATATCACCGTCCTTCAGTTTCTTGTCACCGGGAATGCCGTGGCAGACCACATGGTTTACACTGATGCAGGAGGCATGTTGATACCCCTTGTAGCCGATGGTCGCTGATTTCGCGCCGGCCGCATTGACCTTTTCCTCGATGATGCGGTCAATCTCGCCGGTTGTCTGGCCGACGAACACATGTTCGGCAATCTCATCCAGGATGGTTGCCGCAAGCCGCCCGGCCGCGTGCATTCCGGCAAAATCCGACGGGTCGTAGATGCGGATGCCGTCCCTTGTGACGCGGCCACGGTGCTGTTCGTTCACCGGCTTCTCCATGATGATACCATTCTCATTTCCAACGATATTTAACCCGTGGGGCAGCGCAATGCCAGAGGGGCGGCCAAAGTGACGCTTTCCGGGCTGATATGGGTGCCGAGACACAGCGTTTCCACCCCGGCCCGGGTCGCCGCCGCATGGGCCGCAGCATAGGCAGGGTCAATATCCGCGGCCATTGTAACATCTGTGCAATCGGTACGCTGCACCAGATAAAGCAATACGGCACGATGGCCATCGCGTGCCATTTGCGCAAGTTCGTCCAGGTGCCTCGCACCCCTTGCGGTCACGCTGTCGGGGAACTCCGCCAGGCCCGGTGTTCGGCAAAGCGTGACCGATTTGACCTCGACATAGCAATCGGGGCGGTCTGCACCGGACAACAGGAAATCGACACGGGACTTTTCACCATATTTCACCTCGGCACGCAGGGCGCCATAACCTGCCAGCCCGGCAATCTCACCGGCCTCCAGCGCGGCTTTCACGGCCCGGTTTGGCAGGCTGGTATCGACGCCGGTGAAATGACCGTTCTCATGATCGACCAGCCGCCAGCCGAATTTGAGCTTTTTCTTCGGATCGTCGTTGGGCTCCAGCCAGATCTTGCTGCCGGGGTCGGAAAGCCCCATCATCGACCCGGGGTTGGCGCAATGGGCGGTGACCTCGCGCCCGTCCTCCAGCCTGCAATCGGCCAGGAACCTCTTGTAGCGTCGGATCAGCCGGGCGGGGACAAGTTGGGTTTGAAAGCGCATGGGGTGCGGCCTATACCGATCCTGAGATTGCCTCAAGGAGAACCCGATGCCAAACCCTACCGCCGCCATGATCGTCATCGGAGACGAGATTCTGTCGGGCCGAACGCGGGACAGCAACATGTACCATCTGGCGGGCAAGCTGGCGGAGGCGGGGATCGACCTGAAAGAAGTGCGCATGATCAGCGATGACCATGATGCAATTGTCGGCGCTGTGCGGGAGGTGTCAGCCCGATACGATCATGTCTTTACCAGCGGCGGCATTGGCCCCACCCATGATGACATCACGGCCGACAGCATTGCCGCGGCCTTTGGCCGGGGGATCGACGTGCGCGACGATGCCCGCGCCATCCTTGCCGCGCATTATGCCAAATCCGGGACCGAGCTGAATGCCGCGCGCCTGCGCATGGCGCGTATTCCCGACGGGGCGGCACTGATCGAAAACCCGGTTTCTGCCGCGCCCGGTTTCAAACTTGAGAATGTGCATGTCATGGCGGGAGTGCCCAGCGTCTTTCACGCCATGGTCGAATCCGTCCTGCCCGGCCTGACCGGTGGTGCCCCGCTGATCAGCCGCAGCCTGCGCGTTGACCGGGGCGAGGGGGACATAGCCGAACCGCTGGGCGCATTGGCCAGGGCCTATCCGATGTTGTCGATGGGGTCCTACCCGTTCCAGAAAGACGGCAAATACGGCGCGCATGTCGTGATCCGGGGCAGTGATGCCGTGGCCGTCGATGCAGCGCTGGTTGAGCTGAAGGCGGCCTTTCCATGACACCTGAAACGGCACGGTTCTTCGAGGTCTGCGACCGGACATGGCCCGCCGCGCGGCGTTTCGATCACGGGGCCTGGACATTGCGGGAGGGGCAGGGCGGCGGCAAGCGCGTCTCTGCCGCGACAGCGCGCGGTCAGGTTGCTGTCGCCGACATCGAAGATGCCGAAACCGCGATGCGCGCGCTGGAACAGACCCCTTTGTTCATGATTCGCAACGGGGATGAGGCGCTTGACGGGATGCTTGAGGCGCGCGGTTACCGGGTTGTCGATCCGGTTGTCATCTACAGCCTGCCGATCGAGCGGTTGACCGATGTGCCGATCCCGCGGGTGACCGCTTTCAACATCTGGGAGCCGCTGGCCATCATGCGTGAGATCTGGGCGCAGGGCGGGGTCGGTCCTGCGCGTATTCAGGTGATGGAACGCGCCGAGGAGAAGACGGCGGTCCTCTCCCGTTGGAAGGAAATGCCCGCCGGTGTCGCCTTTGCCGCGATCCATGACGGCATCTGCATGGTTCACGCGGTCGAGGTTCTGCCCCATCAGCGGCGGCAGGGGGTCGCCGGGTGGATGATGCGGCGTGCCGCCTTCTGGGCGCAGGCGCGGGGCGCGACGCAGATGGCGGTGCTCTGCGTGGTGCAGAATGCAGGCGCAAACGCGCTTTATCGGGCTATGGGCTTCACCGAGCAAGGACGCTACCATTATCGTCAATCCCCGGAGTAGAGGAGACTTTCGTGGCTGACACATCCCCAACCGCACTGGACCTGCCCATGGTCCAGCCCTTGCCAGAGCAGACGCAGAAGTATTTCGATGTCTGCATGGACAAACTGGGGATGATCCCCAATGTGCTGCGCGCCTATGCCTTCGACATCGACAAGCTGAACGCCTTTACCGCGATGTATAACGACCTGATGCTGGGCGACAGCGCCCTCACCAAGCTTGAGCGCGAGATGATCGCGGTGGCGGTGTCCTCGGTCAACAAATGCTACTATTGCCTCGTTGCCCACGGGGCGGCGGTGCGGCAATTGTCGGGGGACCCTGAACTGGGCGAGGCGCTGGTGATGAACTACAAGGTTGCCAGGATCGACGCGCGGCAGATGGCGATGCTGGACTTTTCCGTCAAGCTGACCCGCGAGAGCGCCGCCGTGGTCGAGGCGGACCGGCAAGTGCTGCGCGACCACGGTTTTTCCGACCGCGATATCTTTGATATTGCCAGTGTCGCGGGGTTCTTCAACATGACCAACCGCGTAGCGAGCGGTACGGACATGCGGCCAAACGCCGAATATCACGCACAGGCGCGATGATCCTCCGGGCGCTGGTTCTGGGCTGTTTTCTGGTCGGTCCGGCGGCGGCCCTGGAACTTTCCCTGCCTGCCGCGGCGCGACTGACGGCCGAACGCAACACCGGGCCTGACAGGTATTCCGCCCCGGCGGGCATTTTCCGCAATGGCCAGGTTGTCACGCTTGAGGTCGAGGGCGACGTGCACCGTGCCGCCTGGCGGTTGAGCCAGCAAGGGCTGACACCGCTGCAACTGGTCCGCCCCCTGCGGCGGCAATTGGTCGACGCCGGATACGAGATATTGCTGGATTGCGCGTCGCAGACCTGCGGCGGCTTCGATTTCCGCTTTGCCACGGAAACGCTGCCGGGGCCGAACATGTACGTCAACATCCGGGCCTATCATTTCATCACCGCTGTGCGCCCCTCTGTCGCGGCTCCGCAGGAGGTGCTGACGATCCTTGCGAGCACTGCGGCAAACTCGGCCTATCTGCAGATCATCCGCGCGGGCGAGGTAAGCGATGACGAGGTGGTGACCGATGCGCCGGTGCCTATTGCCCCGGCAGCGCAGGTCGAGAACGATCTGGGCAACCGGCTGATACAGCAGGGCCATGCCGTGTTGCGGGATCTCGAATTCGCGACCGGGGCCTCTGACCTCAACGACGGCAGCTATGCATCGCTGCAAACTCTGGCTGAGGTGCTGGAGGCGCGGCCAGAGCTGCGCATCGCACTTGTCGGACATACGGATTCGGTTGGCGGGCTGGACGGCAATATCGCGCTCAGCCAGCGCCGCGCACAATCCGTGCGCCGGCGCATGATCGACAGCTACGGGATCGACGGTGCAAGGATGGAGGCTGAAGGGATGGGATACCTCGCGCCCATTGCGAGCAATCTTGATGAAACAGGCCGCGAGGAAAACCGCAGGGTTGAGGTGATCGTGCTGGGAGAGTGAGCCGAAGACAGAAAAAACCCCGACACCTTGAAAGTGCCGGGGGAGTTCACCGAGGGAGGTTGGTGTTCGTAATTCTGTGGCTGCTCACCAGTCGTTGGGGCCCTTGTCGGCAAAGGCATGCACCAGAAAGTCGATGAAGGCGCGCACCTTGGGCTGGGTGAACCGGCCCGGCGGATAGACGGCGTAGATGCCCTGGGTCTCAAGCGGCAAATCGGGGATCGCATCTTCGATCAGCCCTTTTTCCATCGCGTCGGAGTAAAGGAAGCTGGGCAGGTAGGCGATGCCAAGGCCCGAGATCGCCGCATTCAGCAGGGATTGCCCGTCGTTGACCGACAGCCAGCCCGCGGTGCGCACCTGCCGTTTTTCGCCCGACGGGGCGGTCAGTTTCCAGACGTTGCCGCTGGACTGGTTGGAATAATGCAGCAGCTTGTGGTCGTTCAGATCGTCAATCTTTTCCGGCCGCCCATAGGTTTCGAAATACTTCGGGCTTGCGATCATGCGCTTTGTGGTTTCGGTCAGCTTGCGCGCACGCAATGTGCTGTCCTCCAGCTCTCCGATGCGCACGGCCATGTCGAAACCTTCGCTGATCAGTTCGACGTAACGGTTGTTGAGCACCATGTTCACGGTGATATCCGGGAAATCCTTGAGGAAATCCGACAGAGCCGGTGACAGGTGGTTCACGCCGAAATCGGTGGCAACCGAAATGCGCAGCAGGCCGGAGGGCGCGGATTGCATCGAGGTGACAAGGGCATCCGCCTCGCCCGCATCGTTCAGCACGCGACGTGCCCGGTCATAATAGGCAAGGCCGATTTCTGTGGGGGACACGCGGCGTGTGGTCCGGTTCAGCAGGCGCGCGCCCAGCCGCGCTTCAAGGGACGAGACGTGTTTTGACACAGCGGATTTGGAGATCCCCATTTTCTTGGCGGCATCGGTAAAGCCTCCCTGGTCCACCACGGTGGCGAATGCTTCCATTTCTGTCAGGCGGTCCATACAAGGGTTCCTCGTCCTCTTAGTTTCAAGGACCGTGTATGCTGTTCAATTTAGGCAAGATCGCGGCAGGGATGGGACAGTTGCAAGGTCTTTGCAGGAATCGTTGATGGCAGGGAAACGACGGAACAGTCTGTTTCTGCCTGTGATCAGAACCAGCGCACCAGCTTGAGAAGGGCAACCATGATGGCGCCCAGTCCCAGCATAGACAGGCTAAGGATGGCAAAGGCGCTGGGTGATCCCACACCCGGCATACCACCGACGTTGACCCCGAAGAGCCCGGTCAGAAAGCCCAAAGGCAAAAAGATGGCAGCGGCCACGGATAGTACATAGCTGTGCCGCGCCTGCCTCTGGGCGATATTCCCGTCATGTTCTTCCTGAACGGAGATCAGGCGACCCTGCAGCTCGTCAAGTTCTTCCACCGCAATCGCGGCCCGGTTTGCAAGTTCGCGCAAACCCAGGCTGACAGTTTCCGGAATCAAGGGCAGGTCAAGTGTCGCGAGTTTGCTGAGTGCGGCGCGTTGCGGCTCCAGGTAACGACGCAGGCGAATGACGCTCCGACGGTTTTCCGGCAGGTCCCGGGGCATCGGTGTGTTCTTGTCCTCCAGCGCGATTTCATAGTGATCCGTGCGCGCGTCGATCGTGGCCACATGCTGATCCACCCGGTCGGTCAGCCCTTCGATCAGGGTTTCAAGGAACTTAGCCGTGCTGACCGGGGCTTGCTGAGCCTCTGCATTCCGGCGGATTGCGTCGATGGCAAAGACCTTGTTGCGGCGGACGGTGATCAGCACGTCCTCATCAGCGTAGATGCGGACCGACACCATCTCGTCCGCATCCTGTCCTGCGTTCAGGTTAATGCCCCGAAGGTTCAGGATCAGCCCGCCCTCGAAGCGGTCGCATCTTGGCCGTGTCTTGGGTTGGATCAGGGCACCACCCGGAATGCTGTGCAGGTGTTCTCTGGTCCAGGCCTCAAGCAGTGGATCGGACAGGTCGAAATGCCACCACCGGAAAACCCCGCCGCCGGTCAGATTGTTGTCCTGCGGCACTGTGGTCGTACCGTCCTCGGCAATATCGAAAACACAGATCGGCATTGGCGGTCCCTCGTTACCCGGGCTTGAGTCTGCACCCGGCAGCCCTTGCCCGCAAGGTGTAGTCGCACCCGGTTCAGAGTGTCGCCGCCAGTCTTGTCCCCTGATTGATCGCGCGTTTTGCATCCAGTTCCGCCGCAACATCCGCGCCGCCAATGACATGGCAGGTCTTGCCCTTGGCCTCCAGCGCATCGGCCAGCGACCGGTCCGAAAGCTGCCCTGCGCAAAGCACGATTGTATCAGCCGCGATCAGGGTCGGGTTTTCACGTGCCTCGCCAAAGCTGATGTGCAGCCCTTCCGCGTCGATCTTTTCATAGTTTATGCCTGCGATCATCCTGACCTGTTTCATGGTCAGTGAGGCACGGTGAATCCAGCCTGTGGTCTTGCCCAGGCCCTTGCCGACCTTGCTGGTCTTGCGTTGCAGCATGGTGACCTCACGGGCGGGGGCGTCGGGCTGGGGGCCTTCCGGGGCAAGACCCGCGCGATGCTGCGCCGGGTCGGTCACACCCCATTCACGCATCCATTCGGGCAAGTTCAGCGTTGTACTTTCGCCGTCGTGGACAAGGTGTTCGGACACGTCAAAGCCGATGCCTCCCGCGCCGATGACCGCCACCCGCTGCCCTGCCTTTGCGGTGCCGTTCAGCACGTCGATATAGCTGACGACATTGCCGCTGTTCTGGCCCGGGATCTGCGGGTCGCGGGGGATGACACCGGTGGCGATGATCACTTCGTCAAAACCGTCCAGATCGTTGGCAGAGACCTCTGTGCCGAGTTCAACCGTGATCCCATGGAATGCGACCATGGTGCGATACCAGTCGACAAAGCCCCAGAATTCCTCCTTGCCCGCGACCTGCTTGGCCAGGTTCAACTGGCCGCCGATCTCTGACGCGCGGTCAAAGATGGTCACGGCATGACCGCGCTCCGCCGCGGTGATGGCGGCCGACAGGCCCGCCGGCCCGGCCCCCACAACGGCGATGGATTTTGGCGTCGCGGCCTTTTCGAGGGTCAGTTCGGTTTCATAACAGGCGCGCGGATTGACCAGGCAGGTTGAAATCTTGCCGCCAAAGGTATGGTCCAGGCAGGCCTGGTTGCAGGCGATGCAGGGTGCGATCCGGGCGGCATGCCCCTCCATCGCCTTTTTCACGAAATCGGCATCCGCCAGCATGGGGCGGGCCAGGCTGACCATATCGGCGCAGCCGTCCGCCAGCACCTGTTCGGCGACGTCGGGCGTGTTGATCCGGTTGGAGGTGATCAGCGGGATGCCGACCTTGCCCATCAGCTTTTTCGTGACCCAGGCAAAGGCGGCACGCGGCACGGATGTCGCAATGGTCGGGATGCGCGCCTCGTGCCAGCCGATGCCGGTGTTGATGATGGTGGCACCTGCCTTTTCGATCTCCTGCGCCAGTTGCGCAACTTCGTCATAGGTCGATCCGTTCGGGATCAGGTCGATCATCGACAGGCGGTAGATGATGATGAAATCGGGACCAACCGTTTCGCGGACACGTTTGACCACCTCGATCGGCAGGCGCATCCGGTTTTCATAAGAGCCGCCCCATCGGTCGGTGCGTTTGTTGGTGTGGGTGACTAGGAACTGATTCAGGAAATAGCCTTCGGATCCCATCACCTCGACGCCATCATAGCCCGCGTCCCTGGCGCGCCCGGCGCAGGCTGCAATGTCGCTGATCTGCTTTTCGATGCCTTCCTCGTCCAGCTCCCTGGGGGCGAATATGGAAATGGGGGATTTGATCGCCGAAGGGGCGACGCAGTCGGGAGAGAATGCATAGCGGCCCGCGTGCAGAATCTGCATCGCGATCTTGCCGCCTGCCTCGTGCACCCGGCGGGTCACGATGCTGTGGTTCGACACGTCCTGATCGCTGATCATCATCGCCGCACCATGTGCGACGGAGCCTTCGGCGTTCGGGCCGATGCCGCCGGTGACCATCAGACCAACCTCGCCGCGTGCGCGCGTTGCGTAGAATTCCGCGACACGGTTCCAGTCGCCGGTTTCCTCAAGTCCCGTATGCATGGACCCCATCAGCACGCGGTTCTTCAGCGTGGTAAACCCAAGATCGAGAGGGGCGAGCATATGAGGGTAGCTGGACATGGAAAATCCTTTCTGGCTTGCGGGCACTTGTGCGCAAGAACACCCGATCCGGAGGCTTGTGTCACGGCAGACGCGGCGTCATCCTGACCATTGGTAATGATCGCGGCGATGGAGGCAAGGATGCAGGTGCGGGCGCGCAGGGATCAGGGCGCGGAGGACGAAGCGCTTGGCCGGATCATGTATGATGCAATTCATCACGGTCCGAGCCAGTATTCAGCCGCGGAAAGGCAGGCCTGGCTACCGGCCCCGAACGCGGGCGATGGATGGCGCGCGCGCCTGTCGGCGCAACAGGTCTGGGTCGCCCATGACGGCACCGGTCCGGTCGGTTTCATGACGCTTGACGGGGATTACATCGACCTGGCCTTTGTCGCTGCAGGCTGGCAGGGGAAGGGTGTTTTCAAGGCTCTTTTTGCCCGGGTCGAAGCGGCGGCTCAGGGTCATCGGCGGCTTTGGACCCACGCCAGTCTGATGGCGCAACCTGCCTTTCTGGCGGTGGGGTTCCATGTTATCCGTCAGGAAAACGTGACCCGGAACGGTGAGGTTCTGCGCCGCGCCGAAATGGAGAAGATGCTCGCATGACCCCCGAAGAAATTGCCAAACTGCCCTATCGCCCCTGCGTCGGCGTGATGTTGGTCAATGCCGCTGGTGACGCCTTTGTGGGGCAGCGCAAGGACCGCGACCAGGACGCCTGGCAAATGCCGCAGGGCGGCATTGAAAAGGATGAAGCCCCGCGCGAGGCGGCACTGCGCGAGTTGGAAGAGGAAACCGGCGTCTCGCGCGATCTGGTCACGGTGGTCGCTGAAACGCGGGGGTGGGTGCCATATGACCTGCCGCATGATCTGGTGCCGAATATCTGGAAGGGCCGGTTTCGCGGGCAGGAACAGAAATGGTTCCTGATGCGTTTCACGGGTACGGACGATCAGGTGAACATCGAAACCGCGCACCCCGAGTTTTCCCGCTGGCGTTGGTTGCCTGTGGATCAGCTGGTGCCCAGCATCGTTCCCTTCAAGCAGGCGGTTTACCGCGCTGTGGTAGATGAGTTCGAGGAGTATCTGTAATGCGATCTGTTGTCTTCATGCTGGCTCTCTGTGCCCCGTTTCCGGCCCTGGCGCTGTCCTGCATCGCCCCATCCGTCGAGCGGACCTTTCACGAGGTCAATGACGCCAAGGCCGAATACGTCGTGGTGCATGGACGCCTGACGCTGGACCAGAGCAAACTGCCAAGTGAGGGTACGACGCAATCCAATCCGCCCAAGATGACGATGGTGCCTGCGACGCTGAACGGAACCTCGCTGAGCGCATCGGGGTTCCACACGCCCTTTGATCACGACATCATGCTGGAAGTCGCCTGTTTTGGTCCCTGGTGCGGATCCATCGCCGATGGTGCGGATGTCCTGGCCTTTGTCCGCCGTGATGGCGGGCAATATGCATTGGGGATCAACCCCTGCGGGGGGCATGTATTTGCTCCTGCCCAACCGGCTCAGATGGAACAGGTAAGACAATGTTTCACCGGCGGGACCTGCAAGAAGAAATAGCCGTTCCGGAGAGGTTCGCGCGAACTGAACGTCGGTAACCCTGAACCCGGTAAGACCGTTTCAACATATCAAGACATGTCATTTATGACATGTCTTGATGTGTTTCCGGGTGCAGGCGTTGTCGAAAAAGGCAAAGCGGTGCGGACGGGGCCGCCCCCTGATGCGCAAGCTGCTCAACCGGGCCGGAAGATCGGGACATGGCCAGCAGCCTCAGCGGGCAGGATGCCGGACAGACGCGGATCATCTTCGATCTCGATCTGCTGTCTGTAGGGAACAAAGCCGCTGCGGATGTAGAACCCCAGGGCCTGCGGGCTGTCCAGCGTGCAGGTATGCACGTGAAGCCGCGTGATCGGCGCGCGCCATGCCAGCGCAATCGCCTGGTTCATCAGGTAACGCCCGGCACCGGAGCCGATCAGGCTGGGCGCCAGGCCGAAATAGGCAAGCTCGCAGGCACCTTCCTGACGAAAGTCCAGCTCCAGGATCGCCGCATCCTCACCCGCCTTCTGCAGGGTATGGAATGTCACCTTGGGATCATCCAGGATCGCCTGAAGCTCGGCATCCGGCATCATCCGGCGACCGAACCAAAGCCAGTCGCGTCCGACCCGATCAAACAGCGCCCTGTAGCGGGCCAGGTCGGGCCTGATCTGTTCGAATGTCAGCCCGGCAGGCAGATCGACGGGGCGCATGGGCGGTTTTGCCTGCATGTGCAGATGCGTGACCACCATTGCCACCTTGCCCGGCGGAACGTCATGCAACCCGTCCGCGATCATGGCTCAGACCAGACCTTCGGCCCGGAACCGCGCCAGCATGTCCGCTTGCGGGCGCGGTCCGATGTGGCTGATCACCTCGCCGGCGCAAAGATTTCCCATGCGGCCGCAGGTTTCCAGATCGGCCCCCTTGGCGAGGCCAAACAGGAACCCGGCCGCGAACTGGTCACCCGCGCCGGTGGCGTCCACCGGCGTGATCTTCTTGACCGGCACGTCAACCCGTTCACCCTCACGGATCAGGGTCACGCCGTCGCCCGAACGGGTGCAGACCACGATCGGGCAGATCGCTGCAGTCCTGCGGATCGCCTCCTCCAGATCTTCGGTTTCGAACAGGGATTTCAGCTCCGCCTCGTTGCCGATCACATAGTCGAGGTCATGTTCGATCAGGGTCAGAAAATCCGCGCGGTGGCGCTCGACGCAGAAGGGATCGGAAATGGCGATGCCTGCCATGCCGCCTGCCGCCTTGGTCGCGCGCGCGGCCTCGCGAAAGGCGGTCTTGCCCGCGTCCTCGTCAAACAGATAGCCTTCGAGAAACATCATCTTTGCGTTGCCCGCGACGTCACCCGATACATCCTCCGACGCCAGGCCGGTTGAAATGCCAAGATATGTGTTCATCGACCGCTCCCCGTCGGGGGTGACAAAGATCATGCTGCGCGACGTCGGCATGTCGCCCGAAGCGACGGGCGGATTCACAAAGTCGATGCCGTGGTCCGACATGGCGCTGGCATAGAACTTGCCCAGGGCATCGTCCCGCACGCGCCCGATGAACCCCGTCTGCAACCCCAGCGCCCCGGCCCCCGCAATGGTGTTGGCCACGGACCCGCCGGGCGTCTGCACCCGTTCCGCCATCGCGGCATAAAGCGTTTCGCCCCGTTCGCGTTCCACCAGTTGCATGATGCCTTTCTCGATCCCCATGTGATCGAGAAAACTGTCGTCGCACTGGGTAATCACATCCACAACGGCGTTGCCGATGCCAACAAGGTCGTAGGTTTTCATATTGTCTTTTCCTCAAATGGGCAGAGATCACGGATAATGCAGGTCCTGCACAAGGGTTTGCGGGCTTTGCAATGATAGCGGCCGTGCAGGATCAGCCAGTGATGCGCGTGCAACTGGAAATCCGCCGGTATGTGGTCTTCGATGGCGCGTTCCACCACGTCCACGGTCTTGCCCGGCGCAATGCCGGTGCGGTTGCCGACGCGAAAGATATGGGTGTCCACGGCCTGGGCGGGCTGCCGCCACCACATGTTGAGAACCACATTGGCGGTCTTGCGCCCGACACCGGGCAGGCCCTGCAGGGCGGCGCGGGAACTGGGCACCTCACCGCCATATTCCTCGACGAGGATCTGGCTCATTTTCATGACGTTCTTGGCCTTCTGCCGGAACAGGCCAATGGTCTTGATATGCTCAGTCAGGCCTTCCAGCCCCAGTTCGACCATCTTTTCGGGAGTATCGACGATCTTGAAAAGACTGCGCGTCGCCTTGTTCACCCCGGCGTCGGTGGCTTGCGCGCTCAGCGCGACGGCAACCAGCAGGGTGTAGGCGTTGACGTGATCGAGCTCCCCTTCGGGTTCCGGGTCAGCAGCCTGGAAGCGCAGGAAAATCTCGCGGATCGTATGATAGTCGAGCTGTTTTGCCATGTCGGGCATATGACGCAGAAACGGGGGTGGGGGCAAGGCATGGCGGCAAAGGCGCATGTTTCGGGTCGCCTGGGCGCTTCGGACTGCCTAGATTGGCTGCATGACAAACCAAGCTTCCTCCCCCGCCGATGACGGCTACCACTTTGGCGTGATGCGCCGCGCGATCGATTTGATTGATGCCTCGGAAACCCCCCTGACGCTTGAGGCGCTGGCGGCCCGGATGGGCATGTCTCCCGCCCATTTCCAACGGGTGTTCTCCCGCTGGGTCGGCGTGTCGCCCAAAAGGTATCAACAATACCTGATGCTGGGCCAGGCCAAGCAGATGCTGCGCGACCATGCCACAACCCTGCATGCAGCCCATGAGGTCGGCCTGTCGGGGACCGGGCGTCTGCACGACATGTTCCTGCGCTGGGAGGCAATGAGCCCGGGCGATTTTGCCCGCAAGGGGGCGGGGCTCACCATCTATTGGGGCTGGTTCGACAGCCCTTTCGGCCCGGCGCTGGTCATGGGGACCGACAAGGGGATCTGTGGCCTGGCCCTTGCCGCCGAAGTCGGTGAAGAGGCGGCGATGCAGGATCTGACAGGTCGCTGGCCGCTGGCGGATTTCGTGGAGGATCCGATGTTGCTGCGGCCATGGGTGCTGGCGGCTTTCGGCGCGCAGGATGACAGGCTGGAAAAGGCGCCGCTCTACCTGATCGGTGCGCCTTTCCAGATCAAGGTCTGGGAGGCGCTGCTGCGCATCCCCTCGGGGCAGGTCACGACCTATTCCGACATCGCACAGGCGATTGGCAGCCCTCGCGCGGTCAGGGCCGTCGGCACGGCGGTGGGGCGTAACCCGGTCAGCTGGCTGATCCCCTGCCACAGGGCGCTTCGGAAATCCGGCGCGCTGGGGGGCTACCACTGGGGCATGCCCGTCAAACGCGCGATGCTCGCCTTTGAGGCCGCCCGCGCAGAGGCCTGACAGAGCACTGTAGGCGGGATGCTGCCGATCGAAAATTCCCCCTGAACGCGGGCCGTTTGCGCACTATATATGCGCTACATCGAGATGCCGCGCCCGAACGCGGCCCCAGAACCAAAGGCAGTAGATATGATTTCTTCCAAACTTTCCCTCGCCGCGCTGATCGCCGGCGCATTGACCCTCAGCGCCTGTACAGAGCCAGGTCAATTGGGTGCAGGTCCCAACGATCCGAACCAGAAAACCAAGAACGGCGCGCTGATCGGGGCCGCGTCCGGTGCGGTTCTGGGCGCGCTCACGGCAGATGACGGCAACCGGGGTGACCGCGCCCTTGCCGGTGCTCTGCTCGGTGGTGCCGTCGGTGCTGGCGTCGGCTATTCACTGGACAAGCAGGAGGCCGAGTTGCGCCGCCAGATGGACAGCCGGGTCGTGATCACCAACACCGGTGACCGGCTGATCGTGACCCTGCCGCAGGACATCACCTTTGCCACCGACAGCACCGCGGTGCAGCCGAGCATTCAGGACGATCTGCGGGCACTGGCCCAGAACGTGCAGGTCTATGCAAATTCCACGCTGCAGATCATCGGCCACACGGACAGCGACGGCGATGCCGCCTACAACCAGACCCTCTCCGAAGGTCGTGCGAATGCGGTGGCCCAGGTGCTTTACGCCAACGGCGTGCCTGTCAGCCGGGTCCAGACCTATGGTCGCGGCGAAAGCCAGCCGATTGCAAGCAACCTGACCCCACAGGGCAAGCAGCAGAACCGCCGGGTCGAAATCGTGATTCTGCCCAACGCGCGCTGATCCCCGGGCGCCCCGTCACGGGGTGCTTGATTGCTGAATTTTGCACGGAGCCCCTGCATAGCGCGGGGGCTCCTTGTTTTTTGTGCCTGCGCCCGACCTGGCGTTTCGGGATATAGCTGAATCACTTGTTCGCTGCCGCTCCCTTCGGCCTTACGCGAAAAGTGATGTGGGATGTTTCAAACCCATCCCGAAACGCTGTAAAAGGCAGAGCACTTACGGGGAGGGAAGATTGCCATGACAAAGCCAAAACTCCTGGGGATATCGGGGTCCCTCCGGACCAATGCCACCAATACGCTTCTCCTGCGCGAGGCCGCGCGGCTGTTTGGTGCGGCAGAATATACCCAGGCCGATATTCGGTTCCCTTTGTTTGACGCCGACGAGCAGGCAGCGGAGGGCGTGCCGGATGCCGTGGTCAAGGTTGCCCGACAGATCGAGGCGGCGGACGCGGTGATCATCTCTACCCCGGAGTACAACAAGGGACCCTCCGGCGTGATCAAGAACGCGCTGGACTGGATCAGCCGGGTCGACTTCAAGCCATGGAACGACAAACCCGTCGCCGTGATGTCGGCGGCTGCCGGTCGCGCGGGCGGGGAACGCGCGCAGATGGTCCTGCGCGGATTCATGGTGCCTTTCCGCCCCCGGATCCTGCAGGGGCCCGAAATTCACCTTGCGGGCAGCGGTGACCAGTTTGACGAGGCGGGCAGGCTCAAGGGCGAGATTTACGTCAGGGAGCTGACCGGTCTCATGCAGGCCTTGCACCGCATGATCTAGAGGTTGTCCGCGACCCGAAAACCATCGGGGATGGCATCGACCCCCTCCAGCATGAGATCAGCCATCACCTGAGCCACCTTGGGCGCCATGCCGAAACCGATCTTGAAGCCGCCGTTGGCGATGAAATGGCCGGGCCGGTCGGGCCACGGCCCCAGCATCGGTGCGCGGCTGCGGGCACGGGGCCGCACCCCGGCCCAACGGGAGATCACGGGTGCATCCGCCAGCACTGGCACCGCCGCGCGGGCCCGCCCGATCACCTCGTCCAATTGCGCATCGGTCCGGTCCGGGTTGTCATAATCCCGTTCCGAGGTGGAGCCGATGGCGACAGTTCCGTCCTGATGCGGGATGATGTGAACCCCGCCTGCGAACAGCTGCGGCGCGCCCCTGGCGTCATGTTGCAGCAGGGCAGCCTGTCCTTTGACGCCTGCGCCGATCACACGGTGATGAGCGGCATTCATAGTTTCAAGCCCGGCCACCCCCGTTGCCCAGAGCGTCGAACCCTCATCGGCCCCTTCGGTGGTGACCGGGACTCCATGGGCGGCAAGGGCACGCACCAGCGATGCGCAGCCCTTGCGCGGATGAACCAGTGCGCTCAACGTGTCCTGGATCAAAAGTCCGGTCGGGCTTGCCGGTTCCCATGCGGCACCCGTGGCGGGGATGACCTGCCATGTGGCGTGATCCTGCCACAAGGCCTTCGCTGTTCCTGCGCGGGCCTGCGCAAGCTCCAGCAGATGCGGATCGGCGATGGGCTGCAGGCGGCCATGCCGCGCATAACCGCTCTCACCGCCACCCGCTGCGTCCACCTCGCGCCAGAAGGCGGCGGCCATCAGCAGGCTCTCCAGTTGAAACGCCTTCTTGGGATTCCAGTTTTCCGGCACATGTGGCGCCAGCGCTCCGACGATGCCACCGCTGCTGCCTGCGGCGGGGCCATTGGGGTCGATCACCTGCACCTTGGCACCGCGCCGGAGGCAGGCCCATGCTATCGACAGGCCAAAAATGCCCGCGCCACGGATGGTGATATCATGCATTGCCATTCCCCGCCTGTTGTCGCACATCTGGCGCAACTCTCCCCAGCGAGCAACCCCATGCAGCAGCCCTCCGATCCGATCACCTGGCGCGACGGCAATATCCCCGTCTCCACCCGTTTCGACGACCCGTTCTTCAGCCTGGACGACGGGATCGCCGAGACACGCCATGTGTTTCTGACCGGCAATGACCTGCCTGCGCGGTTCCGCGATGCATTTGCCATCGGCGAATTGGGTTTCGGCACCGGTCTGAACCTGTTGGTCGCTTGGGATGCTTTCGCCACCGCGATGCCGGGGGCAACGCTGCATTTCACCAGTTTCGAAGCCTTTCCCCTGTCATCCGATGACATGGCCCGCGCGCATCGTGCTTTCCCTTCATTCGACGGCAAGCGCGATGCGCTGGCAGCGGCCTGGACCGGGACCGGCGGATCGTTCGATCTACCGGGTTTGCGGCTGAACGTGATCCTTGGCGATGCGCGCGTCACGCTGCCCGCATGGGCCGGACGCGCAGATGCATGGTTCCTTGACGGTTTCGCCCCGGCCAAGAACCCCGAACTTTGGTCGCCGGAGCTGATGGCCGAGGTTGCAGCACATACCGCACCACAGGGGACGGCGGCGACCTATACGGCGGCGGGGGATGTGCGGCGCGGTTTGGCGGCGGCAGGATTTGAGGTGCAGCGGGTACAGGGATTTGGCCGCAAGCGGCACATGACACGGGCAAGGATAGCAGGGTGAGTCAGGGCAACAATACACCGCTGGGCATTGGCCTGATGATCGCGACGACATTTGTCTTTGCGGTTCAGGATGGCCTGTCGCGGCATCTGGCATCGGAATACAACGTGCTGATGGTGGTCATGATCCGCTACTGGTTCTTCGCAGCCTTCGTGATCGCGATTGCGGGGCGCAAGGCCGGCGGCGTGCGTGCGGCGGCCCGGACCTCGCAGCCGATCGTGCAGGGTATTCGCGGTTTTCTGCTGGCCACCGAGATTTGCGTCATGGTTTTTGCCTTCACCATTCTGGGGCTGGTTGAAAGCCATGCGGTCTTTACCTGCTATCCTTTGCTGGTGGCGGCGCTGTCGGGGCCGATCCTGGGGGAAAGTGTCGGCTGGCGGCGCTGGGCGGCCATTGCCGTCGGGTTTGTCGGCGTGCTGATCATCCTGCAACCGGGGATGAGCGTCTTTGACCCTGCCGCGCTGATCCCCCTGCTGGCGGCTGCCATGTTTGCGGTCTATGGCCTGCTGACCCGATATGTCGCCAAGAAGGATTCGACGGCCACCAGCTTCTTCTGGACCGGGGTCACGGGGGCCATCACCATGACTCTCGCAGGTGTCTGGTTCTGGGAACCGATGGTCGGTTCCGACTGGCTGATCATGGCCTGTCTCTGCGTGACGGGCATTTCCGGCCACTGGCTGCTGATCCGCGTCTACGAGGTGGCCGAAGCCAGCGCGGTGCAGCCCTTTGCCTATTTCCAGCTCGCCTTTGCCGCCGTCATCGGGTTGAGCTTCTTTGGCGAAACCGTGCGGGCAAACGTGGTTCTGGGGGCCGCCATCATCGTGGCGGCGGGGCTATTCACCTTTTGGCGCGAACGCCTGAAGCGTCGACCCGGTCAGCTCCTCTGAGAAGGGCACCGGCAGCGGATCCTTGCCCAGCCTTGCACGGTAGGTCGGCAGGCTTTCCGTGACACGCATGATGTAGTTCTGGGTTTCGCGGAACGGCACCATTTCGATCCAGTCGACGATGTCGATCTCGCCTTTTCGCGGATCGCCGTAAAGCGCCATCCAGCGCGGCGGTCGCGCCGGCCCCGCATTATAGGCGGCCGACATCATCACCACGTTCCCATCGAACCGCCCTGCCATCTGGCTGAGATAGGTCGCCCCCAGCCGCGCATTGTAATCCGGGTCGGCGATCAGCCTGTCGGTGGTGTGCAGGCTGCTGATGCCAAGGTCGCGCGCGATGTCGCGGCCGGTGGCAGGCATGATCTGCATCAGGCCCCGCGCGCCCACTGCGCTTTGCACCACCGGGTCGAATTCGCTTTCCCGGCGGGCAATAGACAGGGTCATTTCCGGGGCCATGGGCAGATCCATCTCGATCAGCGAATGCAGCGGGTAATAGGGCGCTGCGATGGTCAGACCCCGCTGCGCGGCGCGCTTGCCGATCATCACCGCCAGATGCGGCTGGCCGATGTCAATCGCCGCCTGCCCCAGCAGATGCAGGTCCTCTTCGACAAGCTGATCGGCAAGATGGGTCCAGAAACGTTCCGCCAGGCTCAATTCTCCCGACGCCTGAAGCAGCAGGCCCGCCTCGAACAGGGGGGCTTTGGCCAGCGCCGAGGTGCGCCAATCCTGTTCCGGTTCAGGCCCCGCAAGGCTGGTGTCGAAGGGCAGGCCGCCACGCTCCGCCGCAAGCAGCCCGTAAAAGGCGGTCTGGAACTTTGCACCCATGGCATAGGCCTTGGCGGCCCCTTCGCTGTCGCCCATCGCCTCAAGCGCCCGGCCCTGCCAGTAACCTGCCCGCCCCTGCGAGATCGGTGATTCGACGGCGCTGTCATGGTTGCTGAAGTGCTTCAGGGCGGTTTCCGGATCCTTGAGAAAACGCAGCGCGATATAGCCGGACAGCCATTCCAGATCGGCATAGTCCGACCCCGGCAGCAGGAAATGCCGGGAGGCCATGCGATAGGCGACTTTGGGGTCGCCGGTGCGCATCTCCTGCCGCGCCAGCGCGCGGCGCCGGTTGCCCCATTTGTCGGGTCGGCCCAGGGCTTCGGCGGATGTCGAGCGTTCCAGCATCAGATCCATGGCGTCATCCACAAGGTTCTTGCGGAGGCGCCATTCGAAACGGTCATGCTGCAACCCCGCGTCGGCCTTTTTGGAGGCGGGCAGGGCGTCGATCATCGCGTTCACGTTGCCTTGCAGCTGTTGCAAGGCGATGCGGGTTTCGGCCAGCGCAATGTCCTCCTTGCCCACAAGATCGAACATCTGCCGCGCCTCGGCATGTGCGCGGTCCCAGAGCATCGCCTCCAGCCGGGCAGCATGGTGGGGTTTCAGCAGCTCGGCATGGTCTTTCAGGAACAGTGCCTGTGACGTCGCATTCATCGGCATCCTGCGCCATGCCAGAACCAGGTCAGCCTGAGCATCACCCAGGTTTCCCGCCGCGGTCAGGGCCGCCGCATGGGCCAATACGCCGCGCGGTGTCTGCGGTGCGACATTCTTGAAAAAGGCCAGGATGGCCTCATTGCCCGCGTCGATAACGGCATCTTCGCTCTGCCGGCGCAGATATTCTTCGCCGGGCCAGTCGGACCGGCGCGCCAGGAAATCCCGGACCTCGGCATAGGTGCCGCGGCCCGCGCGCAGGCGGTGCCATTCGATCACATCTGCCGCGACTTCGCCGTCGCGGGCGGCGATCATCGCGGCTGTTTCCCAATTGCCGTTGCGCATGGCGTCCATCGCCCAGCCCAGCGGGCGCGGGCGTTGCTCGGCCTCAGCCGCGAAGGCGACAGTGCAAACCAGCATCAGCGCAGTCAGAAGTCGTGTCATCGCTTGAGTTTCCATGGGTCAGGGGCTAGAGGCTTGCAACATATGGCATGCTGAGGTGAGTTCAAATCACTTGGCTGTGCCTGCCAATGTATTCCAGTCCGGCAACCCGCCGGCCAGCACAAAAGGAGCGTGCAAATGTTCAAAGGCTCACTGCCTGCCCTCGTCACGCCGTTCAGGAACGGCGAGCTGGATTTGGGGACATTGAAGAAACTTGTGGAATGGCACATCGGCGAAGGGTCGAACGGCCTTGTCCCGGTGGGCACCACTGGCGAATCCCCGACCCTGACGCACCGCGAACACGAACAGGTGGTCGAAGAGGTTGTTAAGGCGGCGGCGGGCCGTATCCCGGTGATCGCCGGTGCCGGTTCGAACAACACGCTTGAAAGCATCCGGCTTGCGCGACATGCCGAGGCGGTGGGCGCAGACGCCATTCTGGTGGTCACGCCCTATTACAACAAGCCGACCCAGCGGGGGTTGATTGCACATTTCACGGCGATCCATGATTGCTGCGAACTGCCGATCATCATCTACAATATTCCCCCCCGGTCGGTCATCGACATGACACCGGCGACGATGGGCGAACTGGCCAAGCTGCCGCGCATCGTGGGCGTCAAGGATGCGACCGGCGATCTGGCCCGTGTCAGCGCCCAGCGCATCACCTGCGGCAAGGATTTCATCCAGCTCTCCGGTGAAGATCCCACCGCACATGGTTTCAACGCCCAGGGCGGCGTCGGCTGTATCTCGGTCACGGCCAATGTCGCGCCCCGGCTGCTCAGCCAGATGCAGGCGGCCTGTGCCAAGGGCGATTATGCCACGGCCCTGGAAATTCAGGATCGCCTGATGCCGTTGCACACTGCCGTGTTCACCGAGCCTGGGCTGGTTGGCGTGAAATACGCCATGTCACGGCTTGATCTGTGCAGCGAAGAAGTGCGCCTGCCGCTGACAAGCCTGTCCGACGAGACCAAGAAACTGGTCGATGCCGGTCTGCGCCATGCAGGGCTGTTGAACTAGGCTCCATCGGCGCAGGGTAGCCCGCGCGACACATCCTCCGAAAGCAGGCGCAGGGTTGGGCAAACCCTCGCCTGACCGGAGCTTCTCACATGGACATTCTGCCCACCATCGCCACGCGCGCCGGGGACGCTGTGTTGCACCCAGGGCCATGCGGGCACCGCCGGGCTGCATAATCCGGGCTATGTGCTGGATACATCTGTCCTGCCCCTGGGCGCCTCGATCATGGCGCGGGGGGTGGAGCGGCGGCTTCCCCTGAACGGCTGACCCACCCAGGGGCAGGCTCAGCGTTTGCCGTAGTAGAGACCGACCACATGTTCTGCCTCTGCAAAGAACAGCCAGCGCGAGGCCAGCACGCCTGCCACATGCGCCAGCACGGCGACCACCGCCAGCAGGTGGCTGAAGGGCAGCAGCAACAACAGCACCGGCAGCACGATCATCAGGCCGAATGAAATCACCCGCAGCTTTTGCGCGTGCTTGCGGCCGATCTGAAAGACAAATTCACGCAGCAGATAATTGGTGCCGGTGTGCGGTGGCTCAAAGGCGCGGACCTTGCCGATGCCGCCCAGTTGTGTGGCGCTTGCGATATCGGTCCCCGATTGCTTCAGCGCCTTGTCACCCAGCAGCCATGTGGCGATCTGGACCGCGCCTGCGGCGATCAGCAGGACCACCGCCCAGGTGATCTGACCGGCAAGCAGGGCACCCCCAGCGAGGCTGAGGGACAGGAAATAGAAAGGGGTCAACCGCTGGTGCCAGCGCGGCACCGTCTTGAGCTGGGTATAGATCATGGCCGTGGTGAACACCGTGCCAAGCGACAGCAGCGCCCCCAGAATCCCGAGGGGCTGCCAGGCGGCGTCAAAGAACACCAGCCCCGCGCCATAGATCGCCATCACGATCAGGGCTGCAACGGCGCAGAGGCCTTCACGGCTCAGCCAGCTGGAGCGCCATTGCGTGAAGGCCTTGAGCGCCCGTTCCGGGTGGCCAAGGTGGAAGGTCGAAGAGATCAGACCGCCCACGGCCAGCAGGTATGCGATGGTGAAGAAGGCAAAGGCGGACCAGCCGCTGACCGCGGGCACACCGAAGCCCAGCCAGAACAACAGGCCGAACCCCAGGCCGGAGAAGGTCGAAAATGCGATGACGGAAGGTGCGGGATGCATCAGAGTTTCTCCAGTGCCTTGTCGAGCCAGCCCAGGAAACCGCCGGGCTCCTGCGCCACCGGTTCCAGGAAGGGGGCCAGCACGTCGATTTCCGGCAACCTATCCTTTGGCCGTGGCGGCAGATATTTATTGACGGGTCTGGTGCCCTGTTCTGGCATCAGGTCCACGCCGCCACGTTCTGCGACCAACTGGCTCACATCGCTGTCGGGGTCGCCCAGGTCGCCGAAGTGCCGCGCCCCTGCGGGGCAGGTGCGCACACAGGATGGGATGCGGTCCACCTCCGGCAGGTTTTCGTTGTAGATCCGGTCCACGCAGAGGGTGCATTTCTTCATCACCTTCTCTTCCATGTCCATCTCACGCGCGCCATAGGGGCAGGCCCAGGCACACAGCCCGCAACCGATGCAATCGGACTCATTGACCAGCACGATCCCGTCTTCGACCCGTTTGTAGCTGGCCCCCGTCGGGCAGACGGTGACGCAGGGCGCATCCTCGCAATGCAGGCAGGACTTGGGGAAGTGGATCAGCTGCGCATGGCCCTCCTCGGGTTGCACCTCGTAGCTGTGCACCCGGTTCAGGAAGGTGCCGGAGGGGTTTCCGCCATAGGCATCTTGGTCACTGAGCGGCGCGCCGTAGTTCTCGGTGTTCCAGCCCTTGCAGGAGATAACGCAGGCATGACAGCCGACGCAGGTGTCGAGGTCGATGACAAGGCCCAGCTTCTTTTCGGTGGAGGGTGGGAGAGTGGTCATCTGATGCGCTCCGTTGTCGGTGTGGCACCGGGGCGCTGCCCCGGACCCCGGGAATATTTAAGGCCAAAAAGAGAGGGGATCATTTGCCGACCTTCCACGCCAGATTGTCCGGGGCGTTCGGGACGGGCGATTTGATCACAGGATACTCGGGCCGTGCTTCCCTGGGCGCTTCGGCCTTTTCGATGCGCACTTTCAGGTCGAACCAGGCCGCCTGACCCGTGATCGGATCGGAGTTGGCCCAACGCATCCCGTCCGCCTTGGGTGGCAGCAATTCATGGATCAGATGGTTCAGCAGGAATGCCCTGGTGGCCTCGGGTGCATCCTTGTCCAGCGCCCAGGCTCCCTTGCGCTTGCCGATGGCGTTCCAGGTCCAGACGGTATTCTCGTTCAGCGCAGCCATCTCCATCACCGGCACGGTGATTTCGCCATGTGGCGAGCTGACCCGCGCCCAGTCGCCATCGGACAGGTCATGCTGGCGCATCAGCTTGGTCGGCAGGTACAGCGGGTTGTGGCCGTGCAGCTGACGCAGCCAGGCGTTCTGACTGCCCCAGGAGTGATACATCGCCATCGGCCGCTGGGTGAGGGCATTGATGGTGAAACCCTCGTTGCCCTGCTGGTCGGTCTCGTACCAGATCGGCAGGGGTGACATCGTCGCCTTGATCCGCTCGCGCAGATGTTCAGGCGGCTGGCGGTCGCCATGGCCCTCGGCAGCAAGCTGGAACTTGCGCATCGGTTCCACGTAGAGCGAGAACAGATAGGGTTGCGGGCTGTCGTAGAGGCCCAGTTTGACCGCCCAGTCCTGATAGGCCCGGTTCCAGGGTTTGTAGTAATTTGCACCATCGGGGATGTGTTCGGCAAAAAAGCCGCCGTTCCTGATGTAGCTGTCAAGCTGCCCTTCGTTCGGTCCGCCGCGCCCGTGTTGCAGGCCGTTTGCCCCCATCCGCCAGCCCGCCAGCGGGCCGATGCCGGGGCGGCGTTCGTGGTTGGTGATGTAATCCGCATAATCGGCGTATTTCTGGCTGCCATCTTCGTTCACGAAGCCGGGCAGGCCCAGCTTCGCCCCCAGATCGCAAAGCGCGGACTGGAAGCCCTTCACATTGCGGTCCGGCTCCACCACCGGCCAGCGGATCGCGTCGGCGGCAGCGTCCGCCTCGCAGATCGGGCGATCCAGCAGGGAAATGCAGTCATGCCGTTCCAGATAGGTGGTGTCGGGCAGGATCAGGTCGGCATAGGCCACCATCTCCGAACTATAGGCATCCGAGTAGATGATATGCGGGATGACGTAATTGTCGTTCTCGTCCTTGTCGGTCAGCATCTGCATCACGCCGCCGGTGTTCATCGAGGAGTTCCACGACATGTTCGCCATATACATGAACAGCGTGTCGATCTTGTAGGGATCGCCCGCATGGGCGTTCGAGATCACCATATGCATCAGCCCGTGAGAGGACATGGGGTTTTCCCAGGTGAATGCCTTGTCGATGCGGGCGGGTGTGCCGTCTTCCTTCAGCGCCAGATCATCGGGGCCATGGACAAAGCCGAGGTGCGGGCCGTTCAGCGGCCCCCCCGGCGTCATGCCGACATGGGGCTTGGGATGTGCGGTCGCGGGCTTGGGGTAGGGTGGTTTGAAGCGGAAACCGCCGGGCACCTCGACCGTGCCGAGGATGATCTGCAGCACATGCAGCGCGCGGCAGGTCTGGAAGCCATTGGCATGGGCCGAGATCCCGCGCATCGCATGGAAACTGACCGGGCGGCCGATCATCGTGTCATGGGTCTCGCCCCGGAAGTCGGTCCATTTGTGGTCCAACTCGAACGCCTCTTCAAAGGCGACGCGGGCAAGTTCCGATGCGATGGCGCGGATGCGGTTTGCAGGCAGGCCGCAACGCTCTGCGACGGCCTCGGGGGCGTAGTCCTCGCTCAGGTACATTTCGGCCATCTTGTGGAACACGGGCCGGTGGGTCACGCCCTTTGCACGGTAGGTGGCGGACAGGTCCGGCTTCACACCGGGCTGGTCATAGGGTGTCAGCTTCTTGGTCACACGGTCCATGACCAGTTGCTTGCCATCCGCATCGCGCAGGTAGAGCCCGAACTCCGGCGACTTTTCATCACCGTTCACCAGAACCGGGGCATCGGTGTATTGCGCGAGGTAATGCAGGTCGATCTTGCCCGCCTTCATCAGGCAATGGATCATCGACAGGATGAACAGCCCGTCGGTGCCCGGGGTGATCCCGACCCAATCGTCTGCCACGGCGTTATAGCCGGTCCGGATGGGATTGACCCCGATGACCCGCGCACCGCGCCCCTTGATCTTGCCGATCCCCATCTTGATCGGGTTGCTGTCGTGGTCCTCCGCCACGCCGAACAGCATGAACAGCTTGGTATGGCCCCAGTCGGGCTGGCCGAATTCCCAGAAGGCGCCGCCCATGGTGTATATGCCCGCAGCGGCCATGTTGACCGAACAGAACCCACCGTGTGCCGCATAATTCGGTGTGCCAAAGGCCTGTGCCCAGAGGCTGGTGAAGCTTTGCGATTGGTCGCGCCCGGTGAAGAAGGCCAGTTTCTCGGGATTTGACTCGCGGATGGGCCCCAGCCAGTCGGCGGCGATCTGATAGGCCTCGTCCCAGCTTATTTCCTCGAACTCGCCCGATCCTCTGGGCCCGACACGTTTCAGCGGCGCACGCAGGCGCGAGGGGGCATTGTGCTGCATGATCCCTGCCGACCCCTTGGCGCAAAGCACACCCTTGTTCACGGGATGGTCGCGGTTGCCCTCGATATAGGCGACCTTGCCCTCCTTGAGGTGAACGTTGATCCCGCAGCGGCAGGCGCACATGTAGCAGGTCGTCTTGCGCACCTCATCTGACACTTTCGGGCTCAGGTTCAGCTTGGGCTGGTTCATCACTCGGGTCCTTTTTTGGGAGTCAGATAAGGCTGCGGATCAGCGAGAGCATCGCCAAGCCGATCAGAAGGCTGAGACATAAGGGTTTTTAGTAGGGTTCCCACCTCGGATTAAAGAGCCTGGTACCGAGCCAGACGCCAAGCAATGTCACCGGCAATAGGAACATGGCAGCCTGTGCTGACGCAAGGGTCATCACGCCAAAAGCCAGAAGGTATATCAAAGATCCAAGTGAGCCGACAAAGAGGTAAAGCACCAGCGTGCCACGCATGGTCCGCGCCGTATCGTTCTGGCTGAGCACATAGAGCGCGACCACCATCCCGCCCACATGTGCCACGCCAGAGACGATACCGGCCAGCACCCCGGCAACGAGCGTGCCGCCACGGGTGGCGAGGGCGGGGATGTTGACCTTGAGCATCTGCAGGGCGGCCAGCACAAGGATCATGCCCAATGCGATGCGGCCAGACGCGGTGGCGGGCAGGCTCACGGTCAGCCAGAGGCCCAGGGGCCAGCCGATCCAGTTGCCTGCAACCAGCAGACCCGCGCGGGTTCGGTTCGCGGACTGCCAGCCGCCCCGTGCCATCAGCAGGCTGGCCGCCATTTCCTGAAACCACAGGATCGGGATCAACAGGATCGGCGCGATGAAACTGGCCGCAGCCGCCATCACCAGCGCCGACAGGGCAAAGCCCGCGAACCCCCGCACGAGACCGGCGGCGAAGGTGATGCCAAGCAGCAGCGCCACCTCGACCGGGGTGAGAGGCAGGGGGAACCAGGGATCAGGCATCGGCGGTGTCGATGCCGGTCAGCTGCGCGGCCTGCATGGCGATATGTGCCTCTTCGGCGGCGGGGACAACATGGACAGGCAGGTCACCGGCCCAGCGCAGCAGGTCGGTGATGCGGGTGCGGATGTCCGTGTCGTTCTCGCCGATGCCGCCGGTAAAGGCGATGGCGTCGCAGCCGCCCATGGCCGCGAACATCGACCCGGCCTGACGTGAGGCCCAATAGGCAAAGTGATCGCGGGCGAAGGCGGCCCGAGGCGTGTCACCGGCAGCCAGTTCACGCATGTCGCCGCTGAGGCCCGACAGCCCCAGCAACCCGCTCTGCGCGCTGAGGATCTGATCGGCCTGCGGCAGCCCGACGCGGGAGACCAGTTCCAGCACCGCACCGGGGTCGATCACGCCGACGCGGGTGCCCATGGTGAGCCCGCCAAGGGGCGAATAACCCATGGTGGTGGCCACAGACTTGCCCTCGCGGATCGCGCAGAGCGAGGCACCGTTGCCCAGATGCAGTGCCAACAACCGCGCGGGCAGCGGCGCGCCGGTCATCTCCGGCAGGGCGCGGGTAAGTGCGGCATAGCTGTTGCCATGAAAACCGTAGCGCCGCAGCCCGCGCGTGGCGGGCAGATCGGGCAGAGCGTATCGCCGGGCGACCTCGGGCACTGTGGCGTGAAAGGCGGTGTCGAAGCTGGCCACCTGCGGTAGCGACGGGGCGGCCTGCGCGATCCAGTCGATGGCGGCCAGGTGATGCGGGTTATGCAGCGGCGCCAGCGGGATGCAGGCCTCAATGCCCGCGCGGACCTTGTCGGTGATGCGCGCCGGGGCGGTGAATTCATCCCCGCCATGCACCACGCGATGCGCCACCAGCGCGAGCCGGTCCAGCGCTGCACCTTCCGCCGCCAGCGCATCCGCCACCGCGCGCAGCGCGGCGGCATTGTCCGGCAGGGACAGGGCGCGCGGCGCGGCGCCGCTGACCTTCACCGCGCCCCGGGCACCGATCCCCGTTGCCTCGACCCGCAGCATCTCGCGGAAATGCGCGCCGAAAAGCGCGCATTTGATCGACGAGGATCCCGCATTGAGGACGAGTATCGGCCCCGGCACAGATCAGACCGACTGCGGCCGCATGTCGGACTTCGAGATGCCCGCAACACTGACCGGCTTTTTCATCGCGTCGCGGCGGAAGGGTTCGCCCAGCTCCTGGTTGATCATGGCTTCGATCAGCGTGGTCTTGCCGTGGTTCATCTGGTCGTCGATCGCCTGTTTCAGGGCAGCCGTCAGTTCATCCATCGTGCGCGCCACGACACCCTGCAGCCCGCAGGCCTGGGCGATGCCTGCATAGGACACCTTGGTGTCCAGCTCGGTGCCGACGAAGTTGTCGTCGAACCACAGGGTCGAGTTCCGCTTTTCCGCACCCCATTGGTAGTTGCGGAAGACGATCTGCGTGACCGCCGGCCATTCGCCACGTCCGATTGCCGTCAACTCATTGACCGCGATGCCAAAAGCACCGTCACCCGCAAAACCCACGACGGGCACATCAGGCTGGCCGATCTTGGCACCCACGATGGCGGGCAGGCCATAGCCGCAGGGGCCAAAGAGACCGGGCGCAAGGTATTTCCGGCCCGCGTCGAAATCGGGATAGGCATTGCCAATGGCGCAATTGTTGCCGATGTCCGAGCTGATGATCGCCTCGCGCGGCAGCACAGACTGGATCGCACGCCATGCCATGCGGGGCGACATCCAGTCCGGCTTGTCCTTGCGGGCGCGTTCGTTCCATGTGGTGCCGGGATCGTCCTCTTCGTGGTCCATCGAGGACAATTGCTGCGCCCAGGTGGATTTCGCTTTGGCGATCTTTGCCTTGCGGTCTGCGCGGCCGGCGTCGCCCGCATCGTCGGACAGCTGGTTCAGGATGCCCCTGGCCACCTTGGCCGCGTCGCCCACGATGCCCACCGTGACCTTCTTGGTCAGGCCGATCCGGTCGGCGTTGATGTCCACCTGGATGATCCTGGCGTCCTTGGGCCAGTATTCCATGCCATAACCCGGCAGGGTCGAGAAGGGGTTGAGCCGGGTGCCGAGGCAGAGAACCACATCGGCATCCTTGATCAGCTCCATGCCCGCTTTGGACCCGTTGTAGCCCAGCGGGCCTGCAAACAGCGGGTGCGAGCCGGGGAAGGCGTCATTGTGCTGGTAGCCGACACAGACCGGGGCATCCAGCCGCTCGGCCAGCGCCTTGGCCGCGTCAATGCCGCCTTCGGAGAGGACCACGCCGGCGCCATTGAGGATCACGGGGTTCCGGGCCCCGCTCAGCAGTTTGGCCGCCGCGGTGACGGAGCCTTCGCCGCCCGGGGAATGTTCGAATTCCATCGGTTCGGGGATCTCGATGTCCACCACCTGGGTCCAGAAATCGCGCGGGATGTTCAGCTGTGCGGGACCGGACAGGCGCTTGGCCTTGGCGATGACGCGGGTCAGCACCTCGGCCACGCGGGTCGGGTCGCGGACCTCTTCCTGATAGGCGACCATATCCTCGAACAGTTTCATCTGTTCGACTTCCTGGAAACCACCCTGGCCGATGGTCTTGTTCGCGGCCTGTGGCGTGACCAGCAACAGCGGCGTGTGGTTCCAGTAGGCGGTTTTTACGGCGGTCACGAAATTGGTGATGCCGGGCCCGTTCTGCGCGATCATCATCGACATCTTTCCGGTCGCCCGGGTGAAGCCATCGGCCATCATCCCGGCCGACCCTTCATGGGCGCAGTCCCAGAACATGATACCCGCCTGCGGAAACAGGTCAGAGATTGGCATCATCGCAGACCCGATAATGCCAAAGGCATTGTCGATGCCGTGACGTTGGAGGACTTTTACGAACGCTTCTTCGGTCGTCATTTTCATCGCAGATGATCCTTAATATTTCGTGAGTCGCGCGATTCCCGGGCGTTTGGCCCACCCTAGGCGGCTATATCCCCTACTGTTAGGGCCAAAAACCACAGGCGCCTAAGGCCACTTCAGGAAAACTCCCGGATTGCCTGTGCAACCAGGGCCAGGCCCTCCGGGATGCGGGCGGCGGGGATCGAGGAATAGGCCAGACGGTAGTAGTTCGATGGTTGATGTGCGCCGGTAAAGAAGGGGCGGCCCGGTTCGATCAGCACGTTCTGCTGGTGCAGCCTGCGGGCCATCACGTCGGTATCGACCCCGTCGGGCGCGCGCATCCAGAAGGAGGAACCGCCGTAATAGCCGCGCCCGGAGATGCGCAGGTCGTGCTCTGACAGGGCCTTTTCCATGACCGCGCGCCGGTCCTGCAGGGCGCTGCCCATGCGCCGGATCAGGGCATCGTAATGGCCCAGTGACAGGAAATAGGCGGCGGTGCGCTGGATATGTCCCGGCGGGTGCCGCAGGACGGAGGCGCGCAGCGCGCGGGCTTCCTTGATGAAAGGCTCGGACCCCACGAGATAGCCAAGACGCAGCCCCGGAAACAGCGACTTGGAAAAACTGCCGACATAGATCACCCGGCCATCGCTATCGAGAGATTTAAGCGCCGGCGAGGGTGGTTTGAGAAAGGACATCTCGAACTCGTAGTCGTCCTCGACAATCAGGGCGTTCATCTCTCCGGCGCGGGCCAGCAGGGCATGGCGGCGCTCCATCGGCATGGTGGCATTGGTCGGGCATTGATGGCTGGGGGTGGTAAAGATGACATCCGTGTCGGGGGGGATCGCATCGGGCGGGATGCCATCGGCATCGACACGGACGGGTGTCATATGGCAGCGCGATTGGGTCAGGATGTCGCGCAGCGCGGGATAGCAGGGATCTTCGACGGCGGCGCGTCTGCGTTGGGTCAGCAGCACCTGGGTGGTCAGCCAGAGGGCGTTCTGCGCACCCAGGGTGATCAGGATCTGTTCGGGCCGGGCGTTGATACCCCTGCGCGGCAGGGTGTGCCTTGCGATGAATTCGATCAGCTGCGGGTCGTCGCGGTCAAAGTAATCGGTGGTCAGGGCCGAAAAGTCGCGCTGGCCCAGGGCCTGCAGGGCGCAAAGCCGCCAGTTGGCATGGTCAAACAGGGTCGGGTCGGCCTGACCATAAATGAAAGGATAGCGGAACTTTGCCCAATCCTGCGGTTTCGACACGGTGGCACCGCCGCTGAACTTCTGGCCGATGGCGCGCGACCAGTCGACCGCATCTTTCCGTTCCGCCGCCGGGGCAAAGCTGGGCGGGGTGGGGGCGTTACCCGACACGAAGTAGCCGGACCGGCCCTTGGAGGTCAGGTAGTCGTTTGCCAGCAGTTCGGTGTAGGCGATGGTGACGGTGATCCGGCTGACGCCGAGATGTGCGGCCAGCCTGCGGGTGGAGGGCAGCTTTTCACCCGGCCGGAACCGGCCCGACAGGATGCCCTGCGCGATCATTTGCTGGATCTGCTGCTGCAGTGTTCCCTGTGTGCCGGGGCGCAGAAAGAAGGTTTCGACGGGAAGGGCCATGACGTTACCTTAGATTGGACCTAACGGGCAATCAATCTGGAGATATCGGTATGCGAAATGGAATTGCCTTGCAGGGGGAGTTTATCTGGTCGTTCAGCGCGTGTAAATCAATAAATGAGACTTTTGGTTTCGTTCATTTCCATTGATCGAAGTGAATTGGCCGGCACAAGCTGTACACGGGCGATGCACCGCAGGGTGCATCCTCTGTTTGTTCAGCTAAGCGCGCCATCCTTGCCGCCACCATAACCCGGCGAAAGGATGCGCATAGGGAAATGGGACCAGAGCCTGAAGCGGCTGCAGAACGGCATGAAGGACGCATGGCAGCGGGAAAGCCTGACCGAAAAGTGGATCGGGCTGGATCGACGGGCACCTGTCCCGCGACCGACAACGCGGATCAGCGTGCCATGATCTCGGCCCACCAGCACGCATCGGAGTCAACAAGGGCCGAAATGAAGAAGGGCCCCGCCTTGCGGCGAAGCCCAGCCAATCCTTGGAGGGATGTTCAGTCTTACGGGCAGGCCGCCGAATAGCGCGAGCCATCGGGACGCTGGTAAACACAGGTGCCCGTCTGGGTCTTGCCGATGTAGTTCCCGGCAGCGGCGCCAACGGCACCGCCGATCAGCGCGCCAGCCACACGGTCGTCACCGCCCGAAACGGCAGCGCCTGTCGCGGCACCAAGAGCGGCACCGGTCAGGGCGCCCTGATTTGGACCGCCCGGTTCACAGGCTGCAAGTGCGGCGATCATGGGGATGGCGATAAGAAGCTTTTTCATTTTGGTCTCCCGAATTGTTGTTCGTGGGTTAACGCGATCCGTTCCAGAAAAGTTCAGACAAATTTTTAACCGACCGGTTTATCGGCGGAGATCAGCCATCTGGCAGGGTCGCGTATCTTGTTCGGGCAAGACATGGCGTGGGTCGGATAAATCAAAGGCCGGGTCAAGCCCGGCCTCTGTTTCTATTGGCAAGAAAGCGCTGAGCGCCCGGATGTTCAGGCGAAGACGCGGCCCAGCGCCCCGTCCACCGCTTCGACGATCTGGTCGATGTCGTCCTTTTTCGCGATCAGCGCGGGCGAGAAGCACAGCGTGTTGTTCTTGCCCGGCAGGGAGCGGTTGGTGGCGCCGATGATGACACCCTGTCCCATGCAATCGCCCACCACCTGCTGCACCAGCTTTTCAGCGACGGGTTCGCGGCTGTTGCGATCAGTGACAAGCTCTGCGCCCAGGAACAGGCCCTTGCCGCGGACCTGACCGATGACGGCGTGTTTGTCGGCCAGCGCCTGCAGCTGGTCCAGCATGTAATGGCCCATCTCGGTGGTGTTCTGCAGCAGGTTCTCGTCTTCGATGATCTTCATGTTCTCGATGCCGGCGGTCGGCCCGGCGGTGCAGCCCCCGAAGGTGGAGATGTCGCGGAAGTAGTTCAGCGGGTCAGCGGCATCGTCCTTGAACATGTTGAACACCTCTTCGGTGGTGACAAGGCAGGCGATGGCGGCGTAGCCGGAGGCGACCCCCTTGGCCATTGTCACCATGTCCGGCTGGATGCCGTAGTTCTGGTAGCCGAACCAGGTGCCGGTGCGGCCCACGCCGCAGACAACCTCGTCGATGTGCAGCAGAATGTCGTATTTGCGGCAGATTTCCTGGACACGTTCCCAATAGCCCTCCGGGGGCGTGATGACGCCGCCGCCGGCGGTCACGGGTTCAAGGCACAGGCCGCCGACGGTATCGGGCCCTTCGGCCAGGATCACCTTTTCGATCTGGTCAGCGGCCCAGACGCCATAGTTTTCCTGCGGTGCGCCGTCCTGTTCAAAGCTGCGGTATTCCAGGCAATGCGGCACCCGGACAAAGCCGGGGGTGAAGGGGCCGTATTGCGCATTGCGTTCGTCCTGACCGCCCGCCGACAGCGCGCCGATGGTGGTGCCGTGGTAGTCGCGGTCGCGGTAGAGGATCTTGTGCTTCTTGCCGCCGTAACGCTTGTGCGCGATCTGGCGGACCATCTTGAAGCCCTTCTCGTTCGCCTCGGACCCCGAGTTGCAATAATAGACGCGGCTCATGCCGGGCATCTTGTCGATCAGCATCTCGGCAAAGTTGGAGCCGGGGATGGAGCCTGCGGAGCCTGCGAAGTAGTTGAGCTTGATCAGCTGGTCGCGCACGGCATTGGCGATACGTTCGCGGCCGTAGCCGACGTTGACTGTCCAGACGCCGCCGGAAACGGCATCGAGGTGTTCCTTGCCCTTCTGGTCCCAGACGCGCATGCCCTTGCCTTCGACAATGATGCGGGGATCGGTGGTCTCGTAGGGCTTGTGCTGGCTCAGGTGGTGCCAGATATGCGCGCGGTCGGATTCCACCACGCGGGAAATATCGTTCTCGTTGAAATTGCCATCCATGGATCGGACCTTTCTTCGCTGGGAGAGCGGGTGAATTCAGGGCACAACTGGCCCCGTCTGTCCAACTGTCTGAGGGTTGCGGGCAGAATCAAGTAGGGCCAGACCTGCCCCATTCGTAGCGCCAGAATTCGGGCGTGTCTAATGGGGCAGAGGTCAGAAGATGAAATCCGAGGCGTCCAGGTCGCTGAGGTCGGTGCCGGTGAGGGTGATGGTACTGCCGTCGCCGGTGTCGATCACCGCGTCCGCACCGATCTGGAACAGGTGGTTGTCGTGCAGATCCGCGAAATTGGTGATGGCTGTTACGCCACTGAGGTCGATGCGCTCGAAAGGGTTCAGAGCCTCGAAATCGGCGATAGTGTCCTGCCCGAAACCATCTGCAAAGATAAAGGTGTCGGCATTGTATCCGCCGATCAGGCTGTCGTTCCCAAGCCCTCCGTCAAGCCTGTCGAACCCTGCATCGCCGGAAAGAAAATCGTTCCCGTCATTGCCTTCCAACGTATCGTGACCGGTGCCGCCAAATATTCGGTCGTTGCCGTCGTTCCCGGACAACAGATCGTTGCCCTGCTGGCCGAACAGCGCGTCGTCAGAACCGAGCCCCTCGATGCTGTCCTCGCCGGTGCCACCGTACAGGCGGTCAGAACCGACGGATCCTTCGAGGACGTCATTACCATCCTCACCAAAAAGCCAATCGGCGTTGCCCCCGCCACGCAGGGTGTCGTTGCCCGTGCCGCCATATAGGGTGTCAAAGCCGAAAGCGCCTGTCAGAAAGTCATTGCCGGCACCACCATGCAACCGGTCATTCCCGGAACCGCCGCTCAACTGGTCATGGTCATTTCCGCCGTGCAGGATGTCGTTGCCACTTCCGCCCTGAAGGTTGTCACGCCAGTGACCGCCGAAAAGCACGTCGTCCCCGCTGAACCCGCGCAGGTAGTCGTTGTTGGCACCGCCGTAGAGCGTGTCGTCGCCGTTAGAGCCATCAAGCCTGTCGACGCCACCGTTGCCGTAGATCACCGTGCCGGTCTGATAGCCCCAGATTATTTCGCCGTACATGCCACCCATGATCGTGATGGACTGTGGGTCGGGGAGGTAGTCGTAAAGCGTCCCTTGATATCTCATGTAGCCCATCGAGGCATTCAGAACGATATCCTCAACCCGCAGCAGGTCCACGAGCCCGGCGAAGCGCGCATCGCCTGTCAGGGTAAGTGCGTCATCCAGCGCTTGTGCGACCTCTGCCGCATCCCAATTCATGCCTGTCATGTTCGAGGCGACGGTGGAAAGATCGGCCTCCAGATAGTCAATTTGGGTGACGGTTCCTGAAATCGGCCATCCGGCATCATCGAAAACCAGATCGGTTCCGATGACCCGGATCGCCCGTTCCCCCTCGATCGTTGGCAGGAACATGAACTGATCGGGCGTATCGGGATCCGACACCAGTTGGTGCCCGCCTGGGATCCAGTCACTGAACTGGTGATAGCTGTTGTTGGAAAATATGACCATTTTTCTGGCCTTTCAATCTGCGGAGCAGTTCTGTTGAATGAGATCAGGTTAGGAGGTGTGGCACCCGAGGTCAAATCCGGCGGTCGCGTGCGACAGGTTGTGCCATCTGGACTCATGCACCGCCGCCGGTTGGACGTTTGTTCGCGGCGTGATCGCTCACAGGATCGGGAGCCAGGTCAGATCGGATTTCGATGTTCCGAATGGCGAAATCGGGTTTGCTGAAATGTCCCCTTGGCTCTGCCCAAACATCAGTCAGCGGTCGTGCGAAAACCGGAACAAACGTGAAAACAAGGCAGAAATTTGAAGGTGAGCGCGGCGTCCCTTGCATTTTCGCGCAGGATAACGCCCAACTTGGCATTACAAATTGAGACGATACGACCCAATAACGGGCAGCCAATGTCCGTAAATAAGATCAAAGGGAGATTACAATGATCAAGAAAACCACCACCAGTTTTGTCGCCGGCGCCGTGATGGCCCTGACCGGTCAGGCCGCATTGGCGGATGCCCATTCCGGCGAGATCACCGTCGCCTATTTCCTCGAATGGCCGATGCCGTTGCTGGCGGCCAAGGCTTCGGGTGCCTATGAGGAAGCGCTGGGCAAGAAGATCAACTGGGTCTCTTTCGAGACCGGCACCGCGATGTCCGCCGCCATGGCTTCGGGCGACGTGCAGATTTCAATCAGCCAGGGTGTGCCACCCTTCGTCGTGGCGGCCTCGGGCGGGCAGGACATCCAGGTGGTCGATGTGGCCGTGTCCTATTCCGACAATGACAATTGCGTGGTGAAGGCTGATCTGGAGATCGACAAGGACAGCGCGTCCGAACTGGCGGGCAAGAAGGTTGCCGTGCCATTGGGCACGGCGGCGCATTATGGCTTCCTGCGCCAGATGGACCACTTCGGCGTGTCGCTGGACAGCCTGCAGATCGTTGACATGGCACCGCCGGAAGGTGCCGCTGCGCTGAGCCAGGGCGCGGTCGATTTCGCCTGCGGCTATGGCGGTGGCCTGACGCGGATGAAGGAATATGGCAACGTCCTGCTGACCGGCGATGAAAAGGAAGAACTGGGCATCCTGGTGTTCGACGTGACCTCCGTGCCTGCGTCCTATGCGGCGGAAAACGGCGAGGAACTGGCCAAGTTCCTGAAAGTCTCTGCCGAGGCCAATGCGCAATGGGCGGCCGACCCCAGTGACGAGATGCTGGCCCAGATCGCGGAGCAATCCGGCATGGACCTGGAAGCGGCGCGGTCGGCGATTGCAACCTTCAAGTTCCCCACCGTGGAAGATCAGCTTTCCGAGCGTTGGCTGGGCGGCAATGCGGCGACCTTCATGAAAGGTGTGGCCGAGGTCTTTGTCGCGGCGGGCTCCATCGATTCTGCGCTGGACAGCTATGAAGGTGCCGTCAACACCGCGCCGCTGACAGCGGCCAAGGAGATGATGGACAGCGGTTCGTGATGGTTCGGGGCCGGTGCGGATTTCTCTGCACCGGTCCCGATGAACTGG
This sequence comes from Sulfitobacter sp. PR48, assembly GCF_028807335.1. Taxonomy (NCBI): domain Bacteria; kingdom Pseudomonadati; phylum Pseudomonadota; class Alphaproteobacteria; order Rhodobacterales; family Roseobacteraceae; genus Sulfitobacter; species Sulfitobacter sp. PR48. The sequence goes on from NZ_JARAMM010000002.1 coordinate 377,335, forward strand.
CGACCTAACGAAACTGAGGCGGGTCCACCCGCCCCATTGCCCGCCGGGCAGAAAGCCGAAATGATGAGCGGACTTTCCATCGACAATCTCTCCATGCGTTTTGATCTGCCGGGGGGCGGCCATGTGCAGGCCCTGCAGAACGTGACGCTGGACCTCAAGGCCGGCGAATTGTTGAGCGTGCTTGGCCCGTCGGGATGCGGCAAGACCACCCTGTTGAACATCGTGGCCGGGTTCCTGGCCCCCACCGGCGGCAAGATGACCCTGAACGGCCACCAGATCACCGGCCCGGATGCGGAACGCGGCATGGTGTTTCAGCAAGGGGCGCTGTTCGAGTGGATGTCGGTGCGGGAGAATGTGGGTTTTGGCCCCTCGATGAAAGGGATGCCCAAGAACGACAAGGCCGAGACGGTGAATCGTCTGCTCGACGTGGTGGGCCTGCAGGATTTCAAGGAAAAGGCAGTTTACGAACTGTCAGGCGGGATGCAGCAGCGGGTGGCGCTGGCGCGGTGCCTGGCCAATGACCCTGACGTCATCCTGATGGACGAACCGCTGGGCGCGCTGGATGCGCTGACCCGCGAGAAGATGCAGAGCCTTGTGCTCAAACTTTGGAAAGAGACCGGCAAGACCATCATCCTGATCACCCATTCGGTCGAGGAGGCGTTGCTGCTGGGTGAGCGGCTGATCGTGATGGCCCCCCGGCCGGGGCGCATTCACAAGGAATACCGCCTGCCCTTTGCTGAGCTGGGCGTGAATGCGGACCTGCGGGAGGTCAAGAAACATCCCGAATTCGGGCCGCGCCGCGAAGAGATACTCAACATGATCTGGGACATGGAAGAGGAGATCATGGGCACCAAGGAGGACGCGGCATGACCGGTCTGTTCTTCCTCGCGATCTATGTTGCCATCTTTGTCGTCAGCGCCTTTGTCGTGACCCGCGTGCTGCAGAAGACGGCGCAGGATTATACCTCGCTGAAAACAGTGACCTTCGGGGATGAAAGTGCCGTGCGGCCAAACCGTGTTGCCGGTGTGGTGTCGATCCTGACGATTTTTGTGATGTGGGGGGTCTTTACCGGGTCCAGCCTGCTGCCCTCCTTCCTGCATGCGCCGGGTGCCTTTGTGGGGACAACCACCTTTACCTATACCGCCCAGGCGCCGGGGCAGGCACCTGACGATGCCACGGTGACTGTGGTGGTTCATCCGCGCGGCGCGCCTGCGGAGGCGCCCGAGGTGCCGCCGGGAGCGGGCTTTGCCAAGGACGATTCCATCGCCATTGCGCAATGGCGCAGCGGGTTGATCCGCGTCGATGCCAACGACGCGCTGAAAAAGAGCGACGGGGCCGAGGTGATTGCCATCGACGGTCAGAAGATCGCCCCCGGGGGGAGGGTTCAGACGGCGGATGGCACCGTGACCCTCTCGGACAAGGGGACACCCAATTTCCAGCCCGCGCGCGGCTGGCAGATGGAGCCTTTGTACCTGCCCGCCCCCGAAGTGGTCTGGAGCAGAACGCTTCAGATCATGCGCGACGGGTTCCGCAATTTCACGCTGTTGGAACATCTGGGCTATTCGCTGTTCCGGGTGATCCTGGGGTTCCTGCTGGGTGCTGTCGTGGGGATTCCGCTGGGCTATGCGATGGGGCTGAGCAACTGGTTCAGAGGCTGGTTCGACCCGATCGTGGAGTTCATGCGCCCGGTGCCGCCCCTTGCGCTGATCCCGCTGGTGATCATCTGGGCCGGCATCGGCGAGGCGGGCAAGATCATCCTGCTGTTCCTCGCGGCGCTATGGATCATGGCAATTGCGGCACGCTCCGGCGTGTCGGGCGTCAAGATTTCCAAGGTGCATGCGGCCTATTCGCTGGGGGCCAGCAAATGGCAGGTGATGCGCTATGTCATCATCCCCAATTCGCTGCCTGAAATATTCACCGGGGCACGTGTCGCCATGGGGGTTTGCTGGGGCACGGTTGTGGCGGCGGAACTGGTTGCGGCGGAGCAGGGGGCGGGCATGATGATCATGACCGCATCCAAGTTCCAGAACACCGATATCGTGATCATGGGGATCATCCTGATCGGCGTCATCGGTTTTGGCATCGACATGCTGATGCGGGCGGCTGAGCGGTTCCTGGTGCCCTGGAAAGGAAAGGGATAACCCCTGCGGGTTATCCCCAGATTGCTGACAAACCCTGAAACGGCTGCCGCCGGAGGTAAATCGTTCTTCTGCGCTCAGCGTTACGTTTTCGAACGAAGGGCCGCGCCCGAGCCTGGGAGGGCGCATTGAGACGCGCATTCGGAGCGCTTCCCTTGCAAATATCAATGTTGTCAGTGTGATACGAGAAGTCACCAAAAGCGCCCTCCCGGGGGGAGGGTCGGGCGCGGCCCGGGCTGACACCCGGGCCAAGGCTTGTGGCTGGCGTCGTGGAAGAACGATTTCGTTGTTTCGGGGGGAGCGGGTGCAGGAACGTGCTTTTTCAGCAGCCTCGGGATAACCCCTGCGGGTTATCCCTCCGGCGCTGGACGCGCCGATTTTTTCGAAAAAATCGGGCCGGAGTTTTTGAAAACTCCGGGTCCTTGCCCCGGGCGTCTTACTTCGGCTTGAAACCGCCCTTGCCGCCTGCGGGTTTGCCGCGCGCGGGTTTGGCGCCGGGTTTGCCCATCTTGTGCGGCGGGGTGAAGCGTTTCGAGGGGTCGCCCGCGCGTTGATAGGTTTTCTTGGCCGGTTTGCCGTCGCCCGCCGGGGCAGCCCGGCGCGGTGCATCAGACTTTGGCCCGTCCTTCTTCCACACGGGTTTCGCCTTGGGAGGCGAGCCATCTGCCTTGGGCTTCGGGGCGGCACCGGGCTTCATCGGGCTGCGTTCGGTCTTGTGCGACTTTGGCGGGCGTTCGCCCTTGGGCGCTTTGGGCTTGTCGAATTTCGGCCGGTCGGCCCTTGGTTTGTCAAACTTCGGTTTGTCGCCCCTTGGTTTGTCAAACTTCGGTTTGTCGAATTTGGGCTTTTCCGCGCGTGTCTCTGCCATGGGCGCTGCATCGCGGGGGGCGCGGGGTTCGCGGCTGTGTGACGGCGCGTCGGGATCATAGGCCGGTTTGCGCTGCGGCTTCGGGCCGCCGGGCTTCGGTCCGCGTGGCGCGCGCGATGCCGGTCCGCCCTTGGGCAGGTCCGGGGCCTTGTCCAGCTGGGTGACCACCGCGCCTTCCTCTGCCGTGCGGTCGGGGCCGAGGGCATTGAGGAACTTGGGGGCGGAACTGGCAAGGATCTCCACAAAGCTGTGGCTGGCCTGCACGCGGATTGCGCCGATGTCGTCCTTGGTCAGGTCGCCGGCGCGGCACAGCATCGGCAGCAGCGTGCGGGGCTCTGCCCCGTCATTGCGGCCCTGGCTGACCGAGAACCAGACCGAGGGGCCGAAGGCCGGGCGCTTGCTGTCGTCCTTTGATCCCGGATCGGCCAGGTCCTCGGGCGCGGAGGCGCGGGCGCGGTAGAGGTTGACGAAAGCGGTGGCAAGCTGTTCGGCGCTGTAGGTCGCGACCAGGTTGGCGACGAAATCGGCGGCCTCCTCCGGCACGGGTGTTTCCCAGGCCGGGTCTGAAAGCAGGCGTGCCTCGTCGGCGGCGTTGACCTCTTCGGCGGAGGGGGCGGCGGCCCATTCGGCCTTGAGCTTGGCCCAGCCCAGCAGGCGGTTGGCCTTGGTCTTCATCTTGGGCGGCACGATCAGGGCAGAGACCCCCTTGCGCCCCGCGCGCCCGGTGCGGCCGGAGCGGTGCAGCAGCGTATCGGCGTTGCTGGGCAGATCCGCGTGGATCACCAGTCCGAGGTTGGGCAGGTCGATGCCGCGTGCGGCCACGTCGGTGGCGATACAGACCCGCGCGCGCCCGTCGCGCAGGGCCTGCAGCGCATTGGTGCGTTCCGATTGCGTCAACTCGCCCGACAGGGCCACGACGGAAAAGCCGCGGTTGGTGAATTTGGTGGTCAGCCGCGCCACGGCGGCGCGGGTGTTGCAGAAGACGATGGCATTCTTGGCCTCGTAGAACCGCAGCACGTTGATGATGGCGTTTTCGGTGTCGCGGGGGTGCACGTTCAGCGCGCGGTACTCGATGTCCGCGTGCTGGCGCGCCTCACCGGTGGTGCTGATGCGCTGGGCGTCCTTCTGGTAGGATTGCGCCAGTTTGGCGATGGCCGCCGGGACCGTGGCCGAGAACAACAGGGTGCGGCGGTCTTCGGGGGCTTCCGAGAGGATGAACTCCAGCTCTTCGCGAAAGCCGAGGTCCAGCATTTCGTCAGCCTCGTCCAGCACCACGGCGCGCAGGGTGGACAGGTCGATGTTGCCGCGCTTGATGTGGTCGCACAGGCGCCCGGGGGTGGCCACGACCACATGCGCGCCACGGTCCAGGGCGCGGCGTTCGCTGCGCTGGTCCATGCCGCCCACGCAGGTGGTGACCACGGCCCCCGCCTGACCGTAGAGCCAGGTGATTTCGCGGGCCACCTGCATGGCCAGTTCGCGGGTCGGCGCGATGATCAGGGCGAGCGGTGCCCCGGCAGCGCCGAAGCGGGGCTGGTCGCCCAGCAAGGTGGGTGCAATGGCAAGGCCGAAGCCCACGGTCTTGCCCGAGCCGGTCTGCGCCGAGACCAGCAGGTCCGCGTCGGCCAATGCGGGGTCGGTCACGGCCTCCTGCACGGGGGTAAGAGTATCGTAGCCTTGGGCGGCAAGGGCGTCGGCAATGGTCTGAATCACGGGGTCCGTCCTGTTCGTGGGGTCGCTGTGCACCGCACAGGGGGCCGGGGAGGCGGCCTTTGAAGGGGTTGGGCAGGCCTTATGTTGTTCAGGCGCGTTTGTACATGGGGTTCTTTTCAACGTCGAAACAAGGGTGGTTTCGCATTTCGCTTGAATATAATGGATAAAGTCCATTATATCTGGGCTGCTGTTGGTGGAGGCAATCAATGTCAAATGATTTTGACACCTCGGGTGCATTCGAGATCCCGCGCGGGAAACATCCCGCGGTGACGGGCATCAGGGATGTCATCACGTTCAAATTGCATACCCTGGAAACAATCGGAGACCGGTCTGCAAGCGGCTGGTCCGAGGCGTTGTTCGGGGTGAGCCTCACGGCGTGGCGTGTGCTGGCGGTTGTCAGATCGCAGCAACCGGTGCGGGCGGGCGATGTTGCCGACATCCTGTTGATGGACAAGAGCCAGCTGAGCAGGGCGATCAAGCAGTTGACCGCCAAGCATCTGGTCGTCGATACCACCGACCCGCGTGACGGGCGCGCGGTGGCATTGAAGCTGACGTCGATCGGGCTTGATCTATATGATCGGGCCATGGCGCATGTCCTTGACCGGAATGAAAAGGTGCTTGAGCCTCTGAGCCTGGCGGAAGTGGCGAGCTTTGACATGATGCTCGACAAGCTGATCGCGCATGCGCGGGCGACGCTGGCCGCGGGTTTTGCAGCCGCCAAAAAATAGCCTGCCGGGGGGCGGATGAAGCGCTGCTGCCGGCCTTTCGCGCCGGGGGCGCATCTGCACCCCCGGTCGCGGGATTTTCATTAGCGATGGGGAAGTTGCGCTGTTAGGAACAGGAGCGGCTGCGCCGCATTCGATCTGTTTTTGCTGATGAGGGGCGCTGCCCCTCAAACTCCCCGGGAATATTTATGGCCAAAAAGAAAAGGCAGGATGGGTGTTGAACGCGGTGCCCCTGACCCGTGATCTGGTGCTGGTGGGTGGCGGGCATGCCCATGCGCTGGTGTTGCGGAGCTGGGGGATGGACCCCTTGCCGGGGGTGCGGGTGACGGTGATCAATCCCGGTCCGACGGCACCCTATACCGGCATGTTGCCGGGGCATGTGGCGGGGCATTACGGGCGCGATGAGCTGGAGATCGACCTGGGCAAGTTGTGCCGTCACGCGGGCGCGCGGCTGATCCTGGGCCGCGCCGAGGCCATCGACCGGGCAGCGCGGCAGGTCCGTGTCGCGGGGCGCGGGCCGGTGGGATATGATGTGGCCAGCATCGACGTGGGCATCACCGCGCAGATGGATGTGCCGGGATTTGCCGATCATGCGGTCGGGGCCAAGCCGCTGGATGTCTATGCGGCGCGCTGGCGGGCCTTTCTGGAGCGTGTCGAGGGTGGGGCGGTTGCGCCCGAGGTGGTGGTGATCGGTGGCGGTGTGGCGGGCTGCGAATTGTCCATGGCCATGGCCCATGCCCTGCGCGACCGCGGCGCTCTGCCCGAGGTGACGGTGATCGAGGCTGGTCAGCATGTCTCAGGCCTGGGGGACCGGGCGCGCAGCCATGTGCTGTCTGCCATGCGTGGGCTTGGCGTGACCTTGCGGACCGGGGTGCAGGTGGCACGGATCGAGGCTGATCGCGTGGTGCTGGGCGATGGCAGCAGCGTGCCAGCGCGGTTTTGCGTGGGGGCGGCGGGTGCCTTTGCCCATGGATGGATCTTCGGGACCGATCTGCCGCAGCGCGATGGTTTCATCAAGGTGGGGCCGGACCTTGGGGTCATGGGGGATGACAGGCTCTTTGCCGTGGGCGATTGCGCCGAGATGGTCCATGCCCCGCGACCCAGGGCTGGCGTTTTTGCGGTGCGCGCGGCGCCGGTCTTGCATGGCAATCTGCGCGCGGCACTGGGGGCGGGACGGCGGCGGGAGTTCCGGCCGCAGAAGCATTATCTGAAGCTGATTTCCCTTGGCGGCCAATCGGCGGTGGGGGAGAAGTTCGGGCTGGCAGTTTCCGCCCCCTGGATGTGGCGCTGGAAGGACCGGATCGACCGGGCGTTCATGGACCGGCTGGGCGCCTTGCCGTCGATGCCGCCGCCCCGGGTGCGCGGCCCCGTGGCGCAGGGCGTGGCCGAAGCGCTGACGGACAAGCCGCTGTGTGGCGGTTGCGGGGCCAAGGTGGATGGCGCTGTGCTGGGTGGAGCGCTGGCCGGTATTGCCCAGAGTGGCAATGACGTGGTGACCGGCCCCGGGGATGATGCCGCGATCCTGCGGCAGCCCAACGGGGGGTTCCAGGTGATCAGCACCGACCACCTGCGCGGTTTCATCGAAGACCCTCATATGATGGCGCGCATCGCGGCGGTGCATGCGCTGGGGGATGTCTGGGCGATGGGGGCGACACCGCAGGCCGTGCTGTCGTCAATCGTGCTGCCGCAGATGTCGGTTCAGATGCAGGCGCGGACCCTGGCAGAGATCACGCAGGCGACGCAGGAGGTGATGGCCGAGGTGGGCGCCCAGCTGGTCGGGGGCCATACCACCATGGGGGCGGAGCTGACGCTTGGCTTCACCGTGACCGGCCTGCGGGACGACATGCCGCTGACGCAGGGGGGCGCTCTGGCGGGTGATCTGCTGATCCTGTCCCGTCCGGTCGGGTCAGGCGTGCTGCTGGCTGCTGACATGGCCGGGCAGGCCGATGGCCGCGATCTGGCCGCGGCACTGGCGATCATGGCGCGGCCCCAGCACCGCGAGGCCAAAGTCCTGGCGCGGGTGGCCCATGCGATGACGGATGTGACCGGCTTTGGGCTGGCCGGGCATCTTGCGGCGATGGCCCGGCACTCTGGCCTGGATGTGGAGATCTGGGGCGACAGGGTGCCTTACTTTGCAGGTGCGCAGGCCCTGTCCGGCGCGGGCGTCGCATCCTCCCTGATGGCGGCAAACCGGGTGAATGCGCCGGTGAGCGGGCGCGCCGATCCGCTGCTGTTCGATCCGCAGACGGCGGGCGGGCTGCTGGCCGCCGTGCCGGAACCGCTGGCGGAGGCGACGCTGGTCGCCCTTGCCGCCCAGGGGTGTGACGGCCATCTGATCGGGCGGCTGTGGGCCGGCGCGGGTGCCTTGCGGGTTACGTGAAATCCGCCGTCAGCCGGGCGGCTGCGGCGTGCAGGGTTGCGGCCTCAAGATCAGGCAGATCAAGCCGGCGCATCGGCGCGGGGGCGGATGCATTGGCCTTTTCATAACGCGGGTCGTAATGGGTCTGCATCAGCCCCTCGGCCAGCGCGACGAAATCGCCGGTGTCGGCCTGCTCTTGCCATTGCGCGATCTGTTTGGCCGCGTGGTAGGGCCGCAGGTGATCAATCTGGCGGTGCAGGCGGTCGGCGTCTTCCTTCAGCTCCGCATATGCGCGGCACAGATAGGTCGCGCGGGCCTGCAAGGGGGCATGGATTTCGACCCTTGGGGCTGCGCACATCGCGGTCCAGAGCGCGGGCGGGATGATCCGGTTGCCAACCTTGCTGCTTTCGGCCTCCACCCAGGTCAGGCGGGAGGGTTCAAGACGGCCAAGGGCGCTGGCAATGCGGCTTTCGAACATCTTCTGGCTGGGCTGAGCCACTTCTGTCGCCCCGAAAAGGGAGCCGCGATGCCGGGCCAGCCCCTCAAGGTCCAGCACCTGCGCGCCTGCCTTCTGCAGGTGGTGCAGCATCTCTGTCTTGGCGGTGCCGGTGCCGCCGGAGACCAGCGCGATACGGTGCGGCAGCGCCCTGTCATAAAGCGCATCGACCACAAGACGCCGATAGCTGCGATAGCCGCCCTGCAACAGAGTGACGCGCCAGCCGACCTGGTCGAGGATGGTGGCGAAGGCCCCGGAGCGCTGACCGCCGCGCCAGCAGTAGACCAGTGGCTGCCAGCCGCCTGGCTTGTCCGCAAGCGGTCCGTCAAGATGTGTTGCGGTATTGCGCGCCACCAGCGCCGCGCCGACCTTGCGCGCAGAAAAGGGCGAGACCTGTTTGTACATTGTGCCCACGTCGGCGCGCTCCGCGTCATAGAGCACCGGAAGGTTGATGGCGCCGGGCATATGGTCTTCTGCAAATTCCGCGGGGGAGCGCACGTCGATGATGGTATCGACGGTCAGGTCGGCCAGTTCGGCAAGCGAGGAGAGGGTCAGTGGTTTCATCGGACGCCTTGCACTGGGACAGGCTCTTTTAGCTGGGAATGGGGCAGGGGCGCAATCTGGCTCTGCCCATGGGCCAATGCCCGACGGCTGTCATCCCCTGGCCAATGTTTCATCACATCCGAATTCCGAGAGAACCCAGGACAAGGTTTGCCTCAGCGGCAGGTCGTGGGCGTGGTGTCTGGACCAGGACAGGAACAGGAATTCGCCCGACGGTTCCGAAGGCTGCCATATCTGTTTCAGGCGACCGGCGCGGATATCAGCCTCTGTCATGTATGTCGGGGCGATGGCGATGCCATGCCCCTGAATGGCGGCGTCCACGGCAAGGGCCGCGCTGCCGAAGTTCAGAATCCGTTGCGGCCCCTGGTGGTCTGATGCCTCGATCAGCTGTTTCCAGCGGTGATGGGCATCCTGCAGCAGCGGCAAGGTCAGCAAGGTTCCGAGGTCGACAGGCCCGTCGGGGAGCGGGAAATCCGGGCTGCACAGGGCCACGAGCCGCAATTCGCAGAGGCGCCGGATATGGTGGGCCGCATTCGGTTTTGGCGTTCTGGCGGGCCATATGGCGATTTCATTGCGGCCCAGATTGCGTTGCAGCAGGGTGCTGTGGATCTGTGTTTCCAGCGAAATGTCGGGATGGCGCATGTTGAATGCATCCATCCGGGGCTATGCCATCTCGCAGCCCGCGACCGCACTGCATTTCCCGGCAGCCCATGACATTTCGGATGTCGGGGTGATAGATGATTTTTTCCACGACGCCTTTGAAGACAGGCAAACGCTCGCCAGCTCCGGGCCGGAAGCAGCGGCGCTCTTTTCGGCGGCGGAAGCGGCGCGTGCAGAGCGGTGCGATCGGGCGATTCTGGTGGTCTGCCCGGCCCGGTGGCAATCCAAGATCAACCTGCTGGAACAGCAGGGATATCGAAACGCGATCACCTGGCATATCCGGATGCTGGTATCTCCGGCCTGATTCCGGGCATTGCAAAGGGCCGGTCAACGGCGGCGAGGCGCGCAGGCGATGGCCCGACGCAGCAAAAGGCCAATGCGACAGAGGCCATTCGGCCAGAGGCAAATCCCCTGACGAGAAAGGCAAACCTATCTGGTCTCTTACGAAGAAATGAATGGTGGAGCATAGCGGGATCGAACCGCTGACCTCCTGCATGCCATGCAGGCGCTCTCCCAGCTGAGCTAATGCCCCATTCAGGTCCGCGTCTTGTCTGCGGTCCGTTTGGTGGTGCGTGATTAGGCGCAAGCGGGGGCGGGATCAAGTGGAAAATCCACTCCCGCCACCGCAAATGGTTCAATCGTCGTCGTTGGTCGTCACATCCGCGATGTCGTCCAGCGGCACTGTGTCATCATCATCGTCGTCGTCGTCCAGGATATCGTCATCCAGATCGACATCGACATCGTCGTCATCGTCCAGAATCACATCATCTTCGACTTCGGCCTTCTTGGCCTTGGCTGTTTCGGCATCCTCGGCGTCGGCGGCGATCATGCGCGACTTGGATGCGTCGATCTCAAGCACTTCACCCGTGTAGGGGCTGACGATCGGATCCTTGTTGAGGTCGTAGAAGCGCTTGCCCGTTGTGGGGCACAGGCGCTTGGTTCCCCATTCTTCGTTGGGCATGGAACACCCCTTCTGAAAATTGCGTTTGCGTGTAGATGATTCAGGGCAAGTGCCATATGAGGGGGAGACTGTCAAAGGCTTTAGCCCCTTGTCCGAGTAGAGTCCGATTGATGAGCGATCCTGTCCTGTCCGGCGACCCGCCTATTCCCCTGATCCTGCGTCGTTCCGCACGGGCAAAGCGTATTTCCCTGCGCATTTCGCAATTGGACGGACGGGTCACGCTGACGCTGCCGAAACGGCTGGCGGAGCGGGAGGCACTGGATTTTGCACGCAGCAAGGAAGGATGGATTCGCAAGCATCTGGATGCGCGGGGCGCAGATCTGCAGGTGTTGCCGGGGGTCGAGGTGCCGGTGGCCGGTCAGATGCTCAAGGTGGCCCGGGGGCAGGGGCGCCGGGTGCAGATCGGGGCTGACGTCATCGCCGTGCCGGGGCCGGAGGAGCGCGTGGGTGTGCGGCTGGCCAGCCATCTCAAGCTGGTGGCGCGGGACCGGCTGGCAGCGGCCAGCGATGCCTATGCCGCGCAGCTTGGCCTGGGATACAGCCGCCTGACCCTGCGGGATACGCGGTCGCGCTGGGGGTCCTGTACCAGCGACGGGGCGCTGATGTTTTCCTGGCGCCTGATCATGACGCCGCCCGAGGTGCTCAACTATGTCGCCGCGCATGAGGTTGCGCATCTGGCGCAGATGAATCACTCGCCCGCCTTCTGGGCCGAGGTCACGCGGCTCTACGGTGATTATGATCCGCCCCGGCGCTGGCTGCGGACACATGGCAGTGGCCTGCACCGTTATCGGTTCTGATCCGGCGGTCCGTAGTACCTTCAAATCGCTTGACCGGGTGAAAATTTGTGATCACACAAACCTCATGAACCTGAACCGCCGCCCTGCCGAGGCCACGCCGCCAGCCCATGACCGTGTCTATCGACGGATGCGTAGCCGGATCATGCACGGCGATCTGCCGCCGGGTCAGGCGCTGACCCTGCGCGGCATCGGCAAGGAATACAACGTGTCGATGACGCCCGCGCGCGAGGCGGTGCGTCGCCTGGCCGCCGAGGGTGCGCTGACCATGTCGACCTCGGGGCGGATTTCGACGCCGGAATTGTCCAGCGACCGGATCGAGGAACTGGCGGCCCTGCGCGCCCTGATCGAGGTGGAACTGGCAAGCCGGGCCCTGCCGCGCGCACATCTGGCGCTGATCGAACGGTTGCAGACCATCAACAATGCGGTGGGTGAGGCTGTCGCGCAGCGCGACGCGGTGAGCTATATCCGCACCAACCTTGAATTTCACCGCACGCTTTACCTGCGTGCGCAGGCGCCGGCGATGCTTGCCATGGCCGAAACGGTCTGGTTGCAGATGGGGCCGACGATGCGCGCGCTTTACGGGCGGTTGCGCCGTACCGAGCCGCCGCAGTTTCACCGGCTGATCATTGCCGCCCTGCGTGCAGGGGATGAACCCGGTCTGCGGTTGGCAGTGCGGTCCGACGTGACGCAGGGCCTGCGGATGCTGGCGCGGTAGCCCTTCAGCCGAGGACTTGCCGCGGAAACCTGCCCCTGCCGCCGCGGCCTCAGCCCGCAACGCCGCCGGTGGTGACGATCGGCTTTTCCATCATCCAGTGGGTGCCTGCCGACATCACGCAGCTTATGCCGTCCGGGCGGGTCAGCAGGATGGTAAAGCTGCCTCTTTCTTCCGAGCTCCAAACCTCGATCAGGGCCGCGCCGTTCTGCAACCCCCGCGCGGTCAGCGTTTCGGCATATTCCGATGTCAGCCGCGCCACCAGCGCTTCGCGCGGGGCGCAGGTCAGGGCCCAGGCCGGGGGCCCGGTGCAGGCCATCCCGAAGAGCAGGGCAGCGGTGAGAATGCGTTTGTACATGACTGGCTCCTTTCCGATGTGATCCGGAAGGCGCCTAGGGGCCAAGAGGTGGTCTCAGACGCCCTCTGATACAAATATCGTGATGCGGGGGCGGGTTTGCAATTCAGGCGGCTTCACAACTTTGGCGGTGTGGCGTTGACACATCACCTGTCCGGTCGCTAACTGCCCCTATGGAAAACCGCCGCACCACGACCCAGCGCTCCTATCGCCGCACTCAATAAGCGCGGTCCTTTCCCCATTCAGAAACATTTGGCCGCCTGACGCGCGGCCCCTCCGTGCGGTCGGCCCGAACGGAGCTTCTCAATGCCTCTCATCAGACCTGTCACCGAAAACGATCTGCCGCAGGTTCATGCCATGGTTTGCCACCTTGCCCGGCACCATGGCGATACCGCGCAGCTTACGCTTGACGACCTTGCCCGCGATGCGCTGGGTGCGCATCCCTGGCTGAGTGTCCTTGTCGCCGAAGCGGCACAGGGCCTGTCCGGCTATGCTGCGCTTTGCCCGCTTGCCCAATTGCAGTTCGGCGTGCGTGGCATGGACCTGCATCACCTGTTCATCCGGGACAACATGCGCGGGCAGGGTGTGGGGCGCGCCCTGGTCGACGCCTGCATCGGCGTTGCGCAGGCGCGGGGCTGCCGGTTTCTGGCGGTCGGGACCGATCCGGGCAACCTGGCCGCGCAGGAGGCCTATGTCGCCATGGGATTCGACCGTGTCCCGCAACCGGGACCACGGTTTCGCATCAAATGGTAGGGGGAGTCAGGCGGCCAGGCCCTTGGCGCCCATGTCCAGGTATTTCTTGCGACGGTCGGCGATCAGGGCGGCAGCATCCTTGCCGTCGAGTTCTTTCAGCATGGCGGCGATTGCACCGCCAACGGCCTTGATCGCGGCAGGGGCATCGCGGTGCGCGCCGCCTTTCGGTTCGGTGATGATCCTGTCGGTGACGCCCAGTTTGCGCAGGTCATCGGCGGTCAGGCGCATGGCCTCTGCGGCCTCGCGCATCTTTTCGGAATCCTTCCAGAGAATCGACGCGCAGCCCTCAGGGGTGATCACGGAATAGACCGCATGTTCCAGCATCGCGACCCGGTTGGCGGTGGCAAAGGCGACAGCGCCGCCCGATCCACCCTCGCCGATGATCACACTCACCAGCGGCACACCGATCTGCAGGCATTTCTCGGTGGAACGTGCAATCGCCTCGGACTGGCCACGTTCCTCGGCCCCCTTGCCGGGATAGGCCCCGGGCGTATCCACCAGCGTGATCACCGGCAGGCCGAACTTGCCGGCCAGTTCCATCAGGCGCACCGCCTTGCGGTAACCTTCAGGGCGGGCCATGCCGAAATTCCGCTCGATCCGGGATTTGGTATCATTGCCCTTCTCATGACCAATCACCATGACGGGGCGGTCGCCAAAACGTGCAAGGCCGCCCATGACCGCCAGATCGTCGGCAAAGTTGCGGTCGCCTGCCAGCGGCGTGAATTCGGTGAAAAGGGCCTTGATGTAGTGTTCGCAATGCGGACGCTCGGGGTGCCGGGCAACCTGACATTTGCGCCAGGGGGTCAGAGAGCCATAGATTTCCTCAAGCAGGCTGGCTGCCTTGGCATCCAGCGCCTTGGCCTCGGCCGTGATGTCCATTTCCCCGTTTTCGCGCGCCATGGCGCGCAATTCTTCCGCCTTGCCCTCGATCTCTGCCAGGGGTTTCTCAAAATCCAGATACTGCGTCATGTAATGCTCCGCCTTGTTGCCCGATATATGGCCGCAGTTGCGGCGCTTTGCAACGCGGCGGCAGCGGGGCGGCGGGTGCGCGCGTGCGTGCCCCCGTGTTTCGCCACCGGCGACAGTTGGCTAAATGCGGCGCAATTAAGGCGAAAAACCTCGCGGAAACAATGTGTTTTCCTTGTTTTACTTGCGAAAACCCCGGGTCAGTCGAAGAGTGGGCCTTGGATTAAGGCAGAAATATGTTGGCAAAGGGGCCAAAGATGGCGCTGGTAAATTACATTCTCGCGGGCATGCTTGGCACGGTTGTGGCCATGGCAATCTACCAGCATCGGGTCAGCTTTGGCAGTGATGCCGCCGATCAGCTGCCCCCGGCGCAGCAGCAGATGGTCTGAGCCGGCCCCCTGTCAAAAGGGGCCGACCCGGCAGGTTGAAGGCAGAATTCAGCTGTTCGCAATCATTTCTGACTGGCGCACGATCACTTCGGCCTGCTTGATGCTGGCGATATCGACAAGGCGACCCTTGTAGACCGTCGCCCCCTCGCCATTGGCTTTGGCCTGCTCCATCGCGGCCAGAATTTCGCGCGCTTCGGTGACCGCTTCTTCCGAGGGGGTGAAGACCTCGTTGGAGATTGCGATCTGTTTCGGGTGAATGGCCCATTTGCCGACCATGCCCAGGGTGGCAGAGCGCCGCGCCTGCGCCCGGCAGCCTTCGTCGTCTGAGAAATCGCCAAAGGGGCCGTCCACCGGCAGGATGCCATGGGTCCGGCAGGCGGCGACAATGGCGGTCTGCGCCCAATGCCAGGGGTCGGACCAATGTTTCTGGCCCTCGTGCAGCATGTAGTAGTTTTCCTGCGTGCCGCCGATCCCGGTGGTCTGCATCCCCATGGAGGCCGCGAAATCTGCGGCCCCAAGGCTCATCGCCTCAAGCCGGGGGGAAGATGCGGCGATCTCCTCAACATGGGCGATGCCGGCAGCGGATTCGATGATGACCTCAAGCGCAATCCGCTTGGTGCGCCCCTTGGCGGCCTCGATCGCCGTCACAAGTGCGTCGACGGCGTAGATGTCCGCCGCGCAGCCCACTTTCGGGATCATGATCATGTCGAGCCGTTCTGAGGCCTGTTCCAGAAGATCCACCACATCGCGATACCAGTAAGGCGTATCAAGGCTGTTGATGCGCACCGAAAGGGTCTTGTTGCCCCAGTCGACGGTGTTGATCGCCTCGATCACATTGGCGCGGGCCATGTCCTTGTCATTGGGCCCTACGGAATCCTCCAGATCGAGATTGATCACATCCGCTGCCGAGGCCGCCATCTTTTCAAAGAGTTTCTTGTTGGAGCCGGGGCCGAACAACTGGCAGCGATTCGGGCGGGCGGGCGGCGTGGGCTGGATGCGGAAAGACATGGCGGATTCCTTCGTGGCGAAATAATATTACGATTTTCCTGATGCAATCAGGTATTAAATTGCGCAGCAAGCTGCAAGCCGGATTTCGCAGGTGCAGCATTTCATTGGCGCGGCGGTTGCAATATTCTTGCACATATATCAGGCTTGACGCTGGAAACTTGTCGTCGTGACGCTGTCGCTTGCAGAATTGCAATCGATTTGCGTGCCACATGGCGGAAGATGCGACAAACCACCTTATTGGAGAGCCTGCCATGATCGAGACCCCATATCTGTTGTTCCTTGGCGATGCGCCTGACCAGCTTGCCGCGAAGGTGGCCCAGGGCATCAAGGACTGGCGCCCCGAGAATGCAGTGGGCCAGTTCCGCATGGCGGGGTGCAAGGCGGATGTGGGTCTCAGGGACATGACCCTGGCGGAGGCAAAGGAAGCCGGTGCCAAGACGCTGGTGATCGGCGTGGCCAACCGGGGCGGGGTGATTTCCGCGGCCTGGAAAGAGGTGCTGGTAGAAGCGCTGAACATGGGGTTCGACCTGGCGTCGGGCCTGCACAATCTGCTGGCCAATGAGGGCGTGCTGGTCGCCGCCTCCCAGGTCAACGGCCGCACCCTGCATGACGTCCGGGTGCCGAACGTGGAATACCCGATCGCCAATGGCAAAAAGCGGACCGGCAAACGGGTTCTGGCGGTTGGCACGGATTGTTCAGTGGGCAAGATGTACACGGCGCTGGCGCTGGACGTGGCGATGCGCGAGCGCGGCATGAAAAGCACCTTCCGGGCCACCGGGCAGACCGGCATCCTGATCACCGGTTCCGGCGTGCCGCTGGACGCGGTGATTGCCGATTTCATGGCCGGTGCCGTGGAATATCTGACACCTGACAACGACCCCGATCACTGGGATATCATCGAGGGGCAGGGCAGCCTGTTCCACGTCAGCTACTCCGGGGTGACGCTTGCGCTGATCCATGGCGGACAGCCCGATGCGCTGATCCTGTGCCACGAGCCGACGCGCCCGCATATGCGGGGGCTGCCCGATTACACGCCGCCTTCGCTGGAAGCGGTGCGCGACGTGGCGCTGACCCTGGCACGGGTGGCCAACCCGGATTGCAAGGTCGTCGGCATTTCGGTGAACACGCAGCATCTGTCCGAGCAGGAAGCAGACGAATACCTCAGGAAGGTAGAGGCCGAGCTGGGCCTGCCTGCGGTCGATCCGTTCCGCCACGGTGCCGCGCGCCTGGCCGAGGCGCTGGAAGTCCTTTGACCGTCGCGACCGCAGCGCGTTCGGGATTGGATATTTTTGGCCAAAAAGAGGAGCGGTCATGCGCATAGAAGTGAGCCGGGATGTCTTTCCGCTGGCACAGGTCTTTACCATATCGCGCGGTTCGCGGACCGAAGCGAAGGTGCTGACGGTGCACATCCACGCGGATGGCGTGACGGGCCGGGGAGAATGTGTGCCCTATGCGCGCTATGATGAAACGCTGGACAGTGTCGCGGCGCAGATCGAGGGGTTGAGCGGCAATCTGACCCGCGCGGGCCTTTATGATCTTTTGCCCGCAGGTGCTGCGCGCAATGCGGTGGATTGCGCCCTTTGGGACCTTGAGGCAAAGCGCGCGGACAAGCGGGTGTGGGAACTGGCCGGTCTGCCGGAACCGGGGCCCGAGATCACCGCCTATACCCTGTCGCTGGCCGAACCTGCGGAAATGCGGGCGCAGGCGGCGAAAAACGCCCATCGCCCCCTGTTGAAGATCAAGCTGGGGACGCCGGACGATATGCCCCGCCTTGAGGCTGTCCGTGCCGGTGCGCCGAAATCGACCATTATCGTGGATGCAAACGAAGGCTGGTCGGCGGCGGTCTATGCCGACCTTGCCCCGCATCTGGTCCGCCTTGGGGTGGCGCTGGTGGAACAACCGCTGCCCGCGGGCGAGGATGACGCCCTGATCGGGATGGAGCGGCCGGTGCCGGTCTGCGCGGACGAGAGCGCACATGATCGTGCCAGCCTGCCGCATCTCAAGGGCAAATACGATGTGGTGAACATCAAGCTGGACAAGACCGGCGGTCTGACCGAGGCGCTGGAACTGCGGGCGGCGGCGCTGGCCGAAGGATACGACGTGATGGTCGGCTGCATGGTCGGATCGTCGCTGGCGATGGCGCCTGCGACACTGGTCGCCCAGGGGGCGCGTGTGGTTGATCTTGACGGGCCGCTGCTTCTGGGCGAGGACCGCGAAAATGCCCTGACGTTCGACGATGCCGGTGTGCACCCGCCGCTCGCCGCACTTTGGGGGTGAGGCGCGTCCCGGAAAAGCTCCAGTGGAGCTTTTCAGCGCCGAACGGGCGGAGCCCCGGCAATGGCGCGTCCCGGAAAAGCTCCAGTGGCGCTTTTCAGCGCCGAACGGGCGGCACCGGGACCGCAAAAGGGATGGACAGGCGGCGGCGTCCGGGCCATGTCGGACCCGGACAAAACAGGACGGGCGTCGCCCGCTGAAAGAGGATTGAGAAGATGCGGACAGTCTATGTGAACGGCGAATACCTCCCCGAGGATGAGGCGCGGGTCTCGATCTTTGACCGGGGGTTCCTGATGGCTGATGGCGTATACGAGGTTACATCCGTGCTGGATGGCAAGCTGATTGATTTCGACGGCCACGCCGTGCGCCTCAGCCGCTCGCTGAACGAGCTGGAGATGAAGAACCCGATCAGCAAGGATGATCTGCTGGAGGTGCACCGCGAGCTGGTGCGCCTGAACGGGATCGACGAGGGTCTGGTGTATTTGCAGATCACCCGTGGCTCCGACGGCGATCGCGATTTCGCCTATCCCGCGCCCGAGACCGAGCCGACCGTTGTCCTGTTCACGCAGAACAAGCCCGGCCTGGCCGATAATCCGGCGGCACGGAAAGGGGCCAAGGTCATCAGCATCGAGGACATCCGCTGGGGTCGCCGCGACATCAAGACGGTGCAGCTGCTTTATCCCTCCATGGGCAAGATGATGGCCAAGAAGGCCGGTTGCGACGATGCCTGGATGGTCGAGGATGGTTTCGTGACCGAAGGCACGTCCAACAACGCCTATATCGTGAAGGGCAACAAGATCATCACCCGCGCCCTCAGCAACGACATTCTGCACGGCATCACCCGTGCGGCGGTGCTGCGGTTCGCCCGCGAGGCGCAGATGGAAGTGGAAGAGCGCAACTTTACCATCGACGAGGCCAAGGAGGCGGATGAGGCCTTTACCACCTCGGCTTCGGCCTTTGTCATGCCGGTGGTTGAGATCGACGGCGTGGCGCTGGGCGATGGTACGCCGGGTCGTGTGGCGCCGCGCCTGCGGGAAATCTATCTGGACGAGATGCGCAAGGCGGCGGTCTGAACGACCTGTCGCGCTTGGGTGACTGTGGTTGCCTGCGCCACCTGAAACAGAGTCGGCACAAGGCTGCACCGCAGCTCCGGGATCCCGGTCAGGCTTGTGAAAAGCCCGATGTCATGCGGCGCAGGAAGACGGTAACGGAGCATTTGGACGCCAATTGTTAAAGCGTCATGCGAGATTGCGGAATCGCATAACGCTGCCTGAAATCTGTTTCGATACAGGGTGCGACCACGCCAAAGAAAAAGGGCCGCGATGAACGCGGCCCCCAGATTGCTGAAAAAGCACGTTCCTGCACCCGCTCCCCCCGAAACAACGAAATCGTTCTTCCACGACGCCAGCCACAAGCCTTGGCC